>NZ_OZ038523.1:2083640-2424780 GCF_964036595.1 Tenacibaculum sp. 190524A05c
CACACACTCTATTTTTAGGACAAACCTAAGTTCTGACTTGATAATTTTTATTGATTTGTAGTGGACAATTGGACTACACCTAGGAAGACATTTAGGAGACTACACATCTATATTGAATACAAATTGTCGCAGAGATTCTTTCGGAGCAATACTTAATCTAACCTTGATTCTTTGAATAGCTTTCTTTACTCCTGCCATTGAAATACCTAGAAAAAATGAAATCTCTGAATTGTTAAATCCCATTTTTATAAAGGAAGCCAGTTTTAAATCATTACTCGTTAAGTTCTTATTATTCTGGAGTAATTTTTTGTAGAACAAAGGATGAACCTCCTCAAAATGAGCTTTGAATAAATCGTGATGATATCCTTGTTTTAGTTGCTTCGAAATTTCATTGCTTAGACTGTTTAATTCTTTGCTTATTTCTGAACCAGGAAGTTTAGTTAAACTATCTATCTTCTTTTTCACTTTTTCCAAATACTCATTTTTAGAATCTATATTTAGGTAATTGGTAGATAGTATTCTGTTTAACTGATTTGTTTTGATTAATGAATCTCTCAAATCAAACCAATATTTAATTGCTGTGGTTAATGTTTTTACAATCGATTCATAATTGTCTTTATAAGCATAAGAAAAAACACCTTGATCTAAAATTGTAAAGGCTTCTTTAATTGAAATTCTTTCGGACAATAACAGTATCACGGGAACATCTTTGTATTCCTCTATTTCTTTTAACGATTGAAGAAACAACTCCCATTTAATTCTATGGCTCGTATCTATTAAAATTGCATTCGGACTTTCTTTCCACAGGCTAATTTCTTGCGGAATACTTTCTATGCATTGTACTTTGAAATTACTTTCTGCTAATTTCTCTCGAATACTACAATCTGTATTTTCAGTTATAATCGTTACCGAAAAAGTATTCGTTGCTACCTTACTTTTAAAATCGGTACTAATCATTAATTAAATATTTCATTGCTGTTTCCTTATCCGTAAAATATTTGATATTACTTTTCGTATATGAGATATAAATCTTCATTAAAAGCGACAATATTCCTGATGCACCTACAATTACAGATTTCTTCATTTTTGGTTGTACTTGCTTTCCCAACATCTTAATAGTTCTCATTGCTCTAGGACTTGTTTTCATTTGATATGCATAAACAAAAGCTCTGATTGATTTATCTGGTCTTCGCATTCCTAAATCAACTGCTTTTAATACATAATCAATGATCTCATCATCCGTAGTTAATCCAGAAAAATCAATTTCTATATACTCTACATTTTCATAATGCTTCCAAACTGGGTGAACATTCAATCTTGTGTTATTTGCTAAAACCATTTCCATAAATTTTAGGGATACATAATATTTCCGCTAAGTAACAATTGAAATGATTCTTAAGAAAAAATCAAGAGGAGACATCTGGGGAGACAAGCCTTAAAAACACTGTTAATCAACTATTTGAATCTGTTCTCCACGACCTAGATTTTGACGAATTATATTAATATCCGTGTTTTGAATTTGCCCATTCATATCTACATCAAAGATGGAATATCCTGAATTTCCGAGTTGTAAAATTGTACTATTTACTCCCGAATTCTGAATCTGACCTGTACCTTCAACATTACCTGCTGGTAAAGCAAAAACTGAATGTATTACTTCAACTAAAGCATTACTACCGTTTAAAACGCTTCCGTCTGAGGTAAAATCAACATTAGCTTCATTTCCACTAAAAGTTATCGGATTCTTAGTTACAACCGTTAAATGATTTCTATGAACAACAGCAACATAATAGTTCCCTTGCCAAGCACTAATTGAAAGATCTGAAATACCATCAGCACTACTAACACCACTATTTTTTTCTAATAAGAATGATTTTGCCGCAATTATTGTATTTATATCATCTGCACTTCTCAATTGAATTTCTATCCAATCTACTGCATCAGAATTTTCTAGTACTGAAGCTTCGCAAGTAGCTCCATCTGAATATGGAGAAGTAGTTGGTAATAAATTGTTAGTTCTTAAATCATCGTTCATCTCAAAAGTTGAACTATTAAATGGTCCTTCTAAAATTACTCTCGCGTTAAAAGTGCAGGATTGGCAATCTTCACTGAAGGAATTTTGAGCATCAACTGAGGTCCAATTAGTTGAAGAATATGTTGCATCATCAACCTGAATACAAGTTAAGTTTGGAGTTCCTGTTAATAATAGATTAGTAACATTTAAATTATTTCCGTTCTGAAGATTCAGCTGGTTTAAATCGTTATTACTACTCGCTACCAGATTCGTAAGCTTCGAATTTTTACTTAAATCCAAAACAGAAATATCAGTATCATTAACAAATAAGTTTTCTAGTAAAACATTGTTACTTACATCTAATGTTTCTAATCCTACATTATATCCACACCATAACCTTGTAAGTTTTAAATTTTGGCTGACATCTATTTTTTGTATTGAACCATATAAAACATCAAGTTCTTCAAGTGCTGTAAAATCTTCAATACCGGTTAAATCTTCTATTGAATGAAAGTTAATTTGAATTTCAGTAACAGTTTCTATCAAATCTGTTGGTACCTGACCATCTCCAGAAATATCGTCGTAACCGAGGTTTTCTAAAGCAGATTCAAAATTACTGTCGGGAATTGAAGTATAGTTACAATAGGCATCTGTAAAACTGGTATGATTATCAATATCTCCTGAAAATTTTGTCTCAAAGTGATCCTTATCTGATACAGCTATACAAGTAAGATTTGTATTTCCATATGCTCTAAAACTTGTTAATGTACTATTAGCACCGTTTTTGATAATTAAATTAGTGAGTTCATTATCATTTACCCAAACTGCTTTTAGTTGTGTATTTTTAGAAAAGTCGAGATTATTGAATTTTCCTCCATAAAAATAAGCGGTCTGTAAACTGGTATTTGTACTTAAATCAACACTCGTAAGATTCACATTGGTAAGTGATAAACTTTTTAATTTTGTATTAGTACTTAAATCAATAGTATTTAAAGCCGAATCATCGATAGATAAATGTGTTAACTCTGTATTTGTACTCAAATCGATAGTTTCAAAAACTGCATCTTTCAAAAAGATACCTGAAAGCTTGGTATTTAATGATACATTCAAAGAAGTTAAAGGACTATCTTCCAGGTAAATTTCAAGTAAGTTTAAATTATTACTAAAATCAGCAGTTGATAGTTCGTTTCCGTCTCCAAAAATGGATTGAACAGCGACGAAATCCTCTATTCCGGTTAAATCTTTAATCTTGTAAGCAGAATAGTCAAGATCTAAATATTTAATTGTTTCAATACTTGAAGTTGGAACTTTTCCATCTTGTGAAATATCATCATATCCTTGATCTTCTAAAATGGCTTCAAAAGCAGTATCTGGAATATCAGTGTATCTACAATCATGATCTGCAAAATACGATTGACTATCTCTTGTACTACTCCAGCTATTTTCAAAAGTTGATGGATCATCTACTGTAATGCAAGTTAGATTTGCATTTCCTGTACTCGTAAAATTTGTTACGTTGGAATTGTTACCGTTTTTAATATTTAGAGAAGACAGATTATTGTTATTTACTCCGATAATCCTTAACACTGTATTCTTACTCAAATCTAAATCAGTAATTGCATTTCCTCCAGCATATAGTTGCTGGAGCGCTGTATTTTGAGTAAGATCCAAACTGGTAAGATTACTATTACTAATTCCTAATGCTCTTAATAGTGGACTTTTAGTTGGATCAAAAGTTTCAATATCATTATTCTGCACCCAAGCACGCGTTAAAGCAGTACATTTTGTTATGTCTAAATTTTTAAGATTATTATTCTCAAGTAGTACTAAATCCATTTTAGTACACCCGGTAATATCTATACTTTCTAGACCATTATAACGTCCTGAAACAACTGTAAGCTCTGTATTATTACTCAGATCTACACTAGTTACCGAATTATTATTAAAAATTAAAGATTGTAACGCTAAAAAATCTTCAATTCCTGATAAGTTTGCAATTGATTTATTTGAAATATCTAAAGATGTAATACCTTCAATTTGATCTGTCGGAACTTTTCCATCTCCGGAAATATCATCATACCCTAAATCTTCTAAGGCCGTTTCGAAATTACTATCAGTAATTGTAGTATACTCTTTTACCGTAAGGGTTGCAGCACTTGATAGTATATCATTTCCACAATCATCTGCCAAATACACTCTGAATTTATAGCCATTAGCACTTAAAGGAACATTTGTTAACTCTAAAGTTGTACTATCTTTTCCGGTAACAGTTAAATCATCAAATCTTGTGTTCCAAGCGTTTCCATCTTCACTTACCAACCACTGTGCAGAAGTAAAATTTACACCTTCAACTGTAAACTGCACTGTTCCATTTACCTCAACAGTAGCATTTGCTGGCGATGTAGTTATTTCAGGAACTACAGGAACGTGTGCTTCACCAACACCCACAGCATAAAATGCATTTGTAACAGAAGTAACCTCTTGAGAACACGCTCCATGTAAATCAGTTGCAGCTTGGATTGCCGCTACTCTTGCATCTGCATAATCTGAAGTTGATGTTAAATAATTTTGTTGCATTTGCCAAACAATATTAGCCGCATCATACACATTGATGGCTGTAACACTATAGGCATTACCAATATCATTGGTACCCGATCCTCCGTTGTACAATAACCAAAACCAATGATTCAACACACCACTATTGGTATGAACTCCACAATAATCATTTCCATTTTGACTTGGAGTACAATTAGTTGTATCATACCAATACGTTCCTCCATAGGTATCGGGCTGACCATAAGAATTTGGATTTGAAAAAGATCGTAATGCACCACCTGCATTTTGGTCGTTAATTCTAGAAGGATCTGTATTGGTTCCTAAATTATCATTTGCATAATTTTCAAAAACCATGGCCCATATATCCGATAATCCTTCATTCAATGCACCAGACTCAAACTCATAATCTAAATTTGAAGTAGCATTATTTATTCCATGAGCAATTTCATGAGCAATCACATCTAGAGTTGTTAGTGGAGTAAATTTTCCTGCTCCATCTCCATACAACATAAAACCTGCAGTATTACTTACTGCTCCCCATGCCGCGTTTGTCCAATCCGCATCATAATGAACCATGGATAATAATGCGCTATTTGATCCATTATAACTGTTCCAGTTATGCTCATTCTTCCAGTAGTCATATAATTGTGTTGTTCCCCAGTGAACGTCGATGGCATAAATATTATCATCTGTTGCCATTTCAACAGCAGACCAATTATTATCAGCATCGGTGAAGTCGTAAATTGGTCCGTTTACATAATCAGTTCCATTACGCATATCAACGGTAATGATACCTTTTCTATTTCCTAAACCTTGATTTGTTAAGTTCCACTGACTACTAGCTGCTCTTGTTTCGTCATTCAAAATATAATTGCTTCCATCTGATTTAGTTTCGAAGTTCACCGAACCTGTGTAAGCAGCAAAACCCGATGCTGAAGCAACTAAAGACTTTCCAAACCTTTTTGTACTTTGAGTATTATTATGCGAAGAATGATCATGATTTTCAAAACATGCAAATAGTTGGTTTTTATATTTTAATATATTCCCATTGTTTGCATCTACATATAAAACACCTAATTTCATAACTGGTTTTGTAGCTCCAACAGTTACCGCGTAGGCCAAATTAATTTCATCACTTCTTCTACTTGGTAATATAAGTAACTCTATTTTCGGCTTACTTAATTTGGTCAAATTATCACCAGGCCAAAACACAGTATTCCCCATATGTTTTGCCGCAATAGAAATAATTGAACTCTCTGACAACCTTGGTGAAGTATTTAAGCTAGTTACATCGTGATATTTACCGTTATAAGCATCAATCTCTCCATTCTTTTTATGAATTTTTACTTGCCCGTATTCAACTTTTAGTCCTTGGAAGTATTGTTGAAAAGTCTCATGGCTATTCTTTTGTTTATCGATACTAGATTTTTCTCTTCTAAATTCTGTGCCAGAGGACCCTTTAAATTCTGAGCTCAAAATACTTTGTGAACTTAGTTTCTTTTTTGACTTTCCTACTTTTGTTAATGAAACTTTCTTAAACATTTTTTGTTGTCCAAAAGCACTTGTAACAGCCACTAATGAAACAACTAATAGTAGTAATTTACATCTCATATGATTAGTTATTTAGGGATCGTTATTATTAAATACATCTGAAAAAGATGAGTTAATTCATTTCTTTGATCTCATTCTCAAGCTTTCTTAATTTTTCTAATACGCTTTCCAAGTCTTTTTTTCTTTCTTCTAGTTCTTCAATTGAAATAGATTTTTTATTCACTTTGGAAATAATAGTTCTAACAAAACTGATCATGATTTTTCTCTGCTTTTTCAGAGTGCTAAATAAGTGGCTTTACAAATTTTGAGAAAGTAAACAAGGGCGACAATTAGTAGACCTATAATCTAAATTGTGGAGACAAGTGAGGAGACAAATACTTAAAAAGAACAATTAATATTCTTATACAGAAAGGAATTTCTAGAATCTTTTCTGCTAGAACAGTTTAATAATTTCAAGATTCTTAGATAGTATTAATTAAATAGATTTAAGATATTTTTCTAAATCATCTTCAACCTCTAGTTCTAATTTCTTTCGAAGTCTATATCTTGATTTTTTTACAGCAGCAACTGTTGTGTATCGTAAACGAGCAATTTCTTTTCGCTCTAGTGATAAGCGTATGTACATACAAATTTCCAAATCGGTTTTAGTAAGATTTGGATGAATTTTCTTAATTCGCTGAACGAAATCTTTGTTTATACCTTCAATATCATTTTTTATACTCACAAGCTGAGTATCTTCTAGTAATTCTGATTTCAAATCTGCGATTAAGCTTTGAATAGATACTTTTTCGTCGGAAGCGGCAACTTTTTTCAAATTATCAACCATTCTTTCCTTTGACTTTATCTGTTGAAAAGTATCCTTCTTTAACGTTTCTATTTCTTCAATTTTATAATCAATATCAGACTTTAATGTATTAATATTTGAATAGAGTTGATTTAACAAACGCTCCTTCTCTGACTGAAACTTATGATTTAAAAACACATGGAAAATAATGTAGCATAAGAAACTATAATTGATTACAAATTTAGTTTGAATCACCATCATAGCAGTAAGTATATCATTCGTAAAAACAATAACCTGAACTACAAGAATAAGTAGAACCCATTTCGCATATGGTTTTTTATTTTTAATCGCGCAACTAATAATATAAAAACCTAAAATCATTGTAGTTAATCCATATACTTGAAAAAATGGAGCAACTAAAGTTCCGTAAAAGACTGGTGTAAAAAGGACATAAAGTATTCCCAATACAGGAATTAAATAAATTGTTCTTACAAGATTTTTCTTAATATACCCAGGGTATAATGAGGTATAGTATAATATAATTAAAGATAAACCTCCAAAATAACCTACATATCTCATTCTTTGAACTATACCGAATGAAATATTTGGAAAGAAACTATAAATTAATGTTTCTCCAACAAATAGTTGTCTAGAAACACCAATCAAACAAAACAATCCAAAATAGAGAAAGTACAACTCCTTGTTAAAGGTAAAGAACCAGTAAATTTGAAATACACCAAAAATGATAATTAAAAATGTTATCACACCTTCTATCAAAGGATTTGATTTTTGGTTAGCCGTACTTAACGATTTTGTTTGAATAACATTTTGAAGTGCTGGACCACCACCCAATCTACTATTGTGACCTGAAACCACAAATAGTATTTCCAGATTTTCTTCTTGTGGTAGTTCTGTATAGATTATTTGCCCGTAAGGAATTTCGTCTGTTCCGTTTTGAGATATTTTACCTAAGGTGACATGTTTCTTTCCATTAATCCAAATCTCACCGGCACCCAAAAGTCTACCTATATTCAGGACTAAACCTTCACTATCCTTTTTTTGCTTAATATTTAATTTATAAGTACCGTATCCTCTTTTTTCAAATCCTAATTTTGTCCAAACAGGCGAAGGCCATTCTACTGACGTTCCTTCTTTTAACAATGCAATGTCAAAATCACCTTCATTATTAATCGGCCATTGCTTCCAATAAAACAAACCGTCTCCCATCAGATTTACTTCTGGATTTTCATCAAAATTCCAATTTGTAAGATCTAAAACACCATTATGAATAGTTAATTCTCCATTATTTTGATTGCAACCAACGCAAAATAACAGTAACGTAAATAACCACAAGAAAGGCTTACTTTGTAAGGAAATATGGGAGTATTTTAAGTTTAGCATATATATTTAAAAGACGCTAAACAAAGTTATTCTTTTTAAAATAATTTTACAGTATAATGCTTCACTTTACACGAATGAATTACTACAATCAAGTTTGACTAGGAAAAAAAGAAAGAGTTAAACTGAATAAACTAAGATCAATAATTAATCAAAAATAAAATCTCCATCAGAAACTAAAAACAATCCTTCTTTGTTATCTAGTTTAACCAAAAATTTAATTCTGATAGAATTATTAAGGCTGTAAAGTGGAGTTAAAATGTATAGAATTTCTGCCTTAAAATAATTTTTCAATTTAGCTGTACCTTTTAGAATACAGTCTTTATGGTATACATATTCTCTTGTATATACAATTACATTTTGAGATGAATCATTTAAAATGGCTTCTTCTTCTATAAACTCAAAATGCAATTGATCAATCCTTTCTTTGTATTGTGGAAATCGTTCAAGAAAATCATGTATCCTATTGTAGTAGTCAATATTACAAATCATACTTTTAGGATTTAGTTGGTAAGTAATCTTAAATATAATGAAGAAAGACTAGTTATTTCCATATCCACATCATTTAGGGGGAATTTCCTTTAAGTTAAATGTTTTTCACATTTTTTTAATATAAATTTTAGACTTCAACTTTTGATACTAAAAACTAATCATCTAATTTTGTTTAAGTTTTCTTATGGTTTTATTAAACAATATCATATTCAATTCTTTAGACCTTAATAAACATTTGAAAACACAGAAGTAACAAATTAAATTTTCTAGTTGAATACCTGTGTTAAACTCCCTAACGTTTAATCATTATTAAACTACGAATCTTAAAGCGTGATAAATAAATAAAAGCAAGAATTAATTATGAGAATTCAAACAATCATCATTTTGCTTTTAATTCCATTAATGGGTTTCGCCCAAAGTAAGTTTACAATTAGTGGTACATTAAAAGACAAAGCAAATGGTGAAACCTTATTCGGAGCTACTGTATTTTTAAAAGGCACGAGCTTAGGAACTACAACTAATGAATACGGATTTTACTCACTTACAGCTCCTAAAGGAACATATACTTTAAGTGTTTCTTATGTTGGGTACTCTCCTATTGAAAAAGAAATTGAACTCAATGAAAATATAAAGTTCAATGCAGACTTAACAGAAGATACCAATGTTTTAGATGAAGTTGTTATTACTTCAGAAGAAAGTAAAAAAGTCGATCTACGAAGTCCACAAATGAGTGTGACAAAAATTAACTCACAAACCATTAAACAGATCCCAGTAGTTTTAGGAGAAGTAGATGTTATTAAATCTATCCAATTACTTCCTGGAGTTACCAACGCCGGTGAAGGAGCTTCTGGGTTTAATGTACGTGGTGGTGCAGAAGATCAGAATTTAATTCTTTTAGACGAAGCAATTATTTATAATGCATCGCACTTATTTGGTTTTTTCTCTGTATTTAATAATGACGCTATTAAAGATGTAAAATTATATAAAGGAGGAATTCCTGCGAGATTTGGAGGTAGAGTTTCTTCTGTTCTTGATGTACGTCAAAAGGATGGTAACAATAAAGAATTCAAACTAACTGGTGGAATCGGATTAATCTCAAGTAGATTGACCGCTGAAGCTCCTCTATTTGGAGATAAAGGTTCGTTTCTAGTTGCAGGTAGAGCTTCATATGCTAACATATTTTTAGCTCTTGCTGATAATGAAAATAGAGTTGGGTTTTACGATTTAAATTTAAAAACAAACTATCAAATTAATGATAAAAACCGTTTGTATTTATCTGCTTATTTTGGAAATGACGATGTAAACTTTACCAATTCTTTCTTTAATTCTTATGGAAACTTATCTGCCAACTTAAGATGGAATCATATTTTTAATGATAAGTTATTCTCGAACCTATCTGCTATTTACAGTCGATATAATTATGATTTACAACTTGAATTTGTTGGATTAGATTGGTTATCTAGAATTGATAACTACAACTTAAAATACGATGTTGATTATTACTTAAATGACAAACTAAAATTTGATTTTGGTGTAAGTGGAATTTATTACAAATTCAATCCAGGTGAAATTCGTCCGTTAACTCCAGAGTCTTCAATTAACGAGGATTTTCTTGACAAGAAATTCGCCACTGAAACTGGAATTTATGCTAGTTTGGAACACAAAATATCAAATAATATAACAGCAATGTATGGTTTACGATACAGTTATTTTAATCGTTTCGGTAGTCAAACCTTAAACACGTATGCTAATGATTTACCAGTAGTTTATAATTCTACATTAGGTATTTACGAACGTGCTGTACCAACAGGTGAAGTAAATTATGGTGATAAAGAAAGTATCGCAAGTTTTGACAACTTCGAACCGAGATTCGCATTATCATATCAATTAAATGAAAAGTCATCTATTAAAACAAGTTATAATAGAATGGCGCAATACTTACATTTAATTTCAAATACAACATCAGCTACTCCATTAGATATTTGGGCACCAAGTGGTGAGTTTTTAAAACCTCAAATTGCAGATCAATATGCAGTTGGATACTTTAAAAATTTCAAAAACAATATGTATTCTATTGAAACAGAAGCATATTATAAAACCGTAGATAATCGTGTAGATTACATTAACGGTGCTGAACTAATTGCTCAAAACACAATAGAAACGGAAATTTTAAATGGTGAAGCTAGAGCTTACGGTTTAGAATTTTTACTTAGAAAAAATAAAGGAGATTTAACCGGTTGGATTGCGTATACCTTATCAAAATCTGAACAAAGAACACCTGGCGGAGCAGCTGGCGGACCTGGTTTAAATAATGGTGATTGGTACAATACTCCTTTTGATAGAACTCATGATTTATCCGTTACAGGTAATTACAAACTAAATGAAAAATGGACGTTTAACGCAAATTTTGTTTTTCAAACAGGACGACCAGTTACCTATCCAAACGGACAATTTCAATATAATGGATTATCAATTCCTACCTATTCTACGAGAAATGCAGATAGATTACCTTCGTATAACCGCTTAGATGTTTCGGCTACTTTAACGCCTAGAAAAAATAAAAACAGAAAATGGCAAGCCGAATGGGTATTTGGTATTTACAACTTATACTCAAGAAGAAACGCTGCATCAATTCGATTTGGTGTTAACGATGAAACTGGAATAAACGAAGCTGAAAGAACTTCTATTTTCGGAATAACTCCTTCTATCACTTATAACTTTAAATTTTAAAAAAATGAAAAAATTAATATTCACTCTTTGTATCGCAATCAGTACAATTTTTTCATCTTGTACAGATATTGTTGACGTTGATGTTCCTAATGGTGGCGCAAGATTAGTAATCGAAGCTTCTATTAATTGGGAAAAAGGAACAGTTGGAAATGAACAGACCATTAAACTAAGTACTTCAACGGCCTATTTTGACAATAATCCTAATGTACCAGCAACAGGTGCTACAGTTATCGTAACCAAAGAAAATGATGGTTCACAATTTGTGTTTACTGATCAAAATAACGGTAACTATACAACAAATAGTTTTGTTCCTGAAATTGGGGCCGATTACACTTTAAACATCGTTTATAACGGACAAACCTATACTGCTAGTGAGACTTTAGTCGGTTTTACTCAAATTAATAGTGTAACTCAAGAAGAAGGATTTAATGAAGGAGAATTTCGTGTGCGTGTGTTATTTGATGATCCAGCAGATGAAGAAAATTATTATTTAGGCGAATTTGTTCAAGCAAACTTAGCCGTTCCAGCTTTATCTTCTATTCGAGATGAATTTGTGAATGGAAACGAGGCTTTTGTTTTGCACTTTGATGAACTTAATGTTCCAGGGACCGAAGTTGATATTAAAGTTTATGGAATCTCAGAACGTTTCTATTTTTATATTGAAGAATTAATTCGACAATCAGGAACTCAAGGTGGCGGTGGACCATTTCAAACCACACCAGCACAGTTAAAAGGAAATTGTATAAATATTAATGACCCGAATGAAGAAGTATTAGGATATTTTCGTTTGAGTCAGTTTGGAAGAACGAGCTATACAATTCAATAAGAATACACATTTTAGACCCTTTTAAAAGCAAGCCTTTACTTTACATAGTAATTCGCTTGCTTTTATTTTCTATAGAATTCTCTATTTCTACTATATTCTCTATTAAGCTTTCAACTGGTCTGCGAACAAAACTTTCAGCTTTTAAACCAAATTTCTCTAGCTCCTCCTTAATCAGCGATTGCGTATGGTACGCTATTGATCCTACAAAATGAATAGGTGCATTTTTAAACTCATTTGAATACGTTAAAATGTGATTTTGTATGAAAGCTATAATCCCTTTTCTGAGCATTTCAATAACAAAAGGATGTTCTACATTCAAGATTAAAAACCTTGCAAAACTTGCTAAATATTTGTTGGGGTATTTTGAATTATAAATTTTATCTAAAACTTTCTGAGGTTCCAACTTAAATGATTGCTCTAAAGAAACCCTCAAATCAAACGGTAATTGATTGTAATAATAACTTCTTAGTAACTCTTTACCAAAGTAATTTCCGCTTGCTTCATCCATTATAACATAACCCAATGATGGAATTTTTGTTTGTATGGTTTTTCCATCATAATAGCAACAATTCGATCCAGTTCCTAAAATAGCTATAATAGCAGGTTCATTTGTAGTTGCTAAAACCGCAGCCATTAAATCTTCTTTAACAGTGACGGTTATTGCATTTGAAAAATGTGTATTTAGAACTTCTTTTACTTTTTCTTGGCTCTTATTAGTTCCGCATCCTGCTCCATAGAAATATACCTTTTCTACTATTTTTCTTATGGAAGACAACTCTTTATTCTTACAAAGTAACTTCGCTATTTTCTCTCCTGATAATATATTCGGGTTTAAACCTTTAGTTCTTGTTCTTGAAAGATCATTGGTAATATTATCATATAATACCCAATCGCATTTTGAAGACCCACTATCTGCAATTAAAATCATTCCTCATTTTTTTAAATCAATACTATTATTTTAAATCAAATCGTTGATTCAAACATGTAGAGAGTTCTTTTAAAGTATCAATTATTACAATCTCTACATCTACAAATGGTGTTGAAAGCTCTTCTAACAAATCAATTACGCTATCTCTATCTTTCTTAGAAAATTTCTCACTTTTAATGGCAATCTTAATTTGATGAGATACTTCAGCTAATTTTTGATAATGTAACTCTAATCCAACTAAATTTGGTGATCTCTCTAGTTTTCTAAACTCTGAATACCCAGTTTCCCAACTATTCAGAAATGATAAAACATTCTCTTTATTCTTTAAATTCCCATCTAAGGTATACGCACTTACAGCTTTCTTAAATTCATAAGCATCGGGAGCATCAGCTGAACAAGCATCCGCGAATAACGTGAAAGGCGAAAAGGTTTTATATTCTGTTCCTCCTTCATTTCTGTTATAAATTTTCAAAGGTTCTGAAATTCCTGCTAGAATTTTTAAAGATGAAATATCTTGATTATTGGAAACGTTTCTTAGGATCACATCGATATTTCTAATATGAGTTAAACCGATTCTTTCCAATTCGTGATTTACATATTTTAGTCGTTTTCTCATATTCTCAATGTTAGTAATATGCTTTGGTGACCAAAACCTTTCTGCAATAGCCGCTGTTCTTGGCCATATGCGACTATCTATAGTTAATGGAGTAACCAATTCGCTCCACATTGTAACTTCACCTCCAAGAACTCTACTTTCTTCGGCTGTTGTTAAGTCAGCATTTGCAATTGGATCACATTTGTAATAATGATCAACAGATAACATTCTATCGATATAATAATCGTTAGATAAAATTGCGTGATAACCGTTTTTAAGCGCAGGAATTAATGTTCCGTTTTCAAAACCTTCGTTCTTTCCTCTCCAAGAATGAATTATGGCACTTTTTGGCATACTTGGAGTTCTGATTTCATCCCAACCAACAAGCTTTTTCCCATATTTTCTTAAGATTTTCTCGAGCTTTATATTGAAATACGTTTGAAGGTCATGGTTAGTTTTTAATCCATTTTTCTTTTTAAACTCCTGTATTTTTGAGTTTGCATCCCAGTGCTTGCCTTCATTCTCGTCTCCACCAATATGAAAGTATTCATCCGGAAATAAAGGAGCTACTTCTTTAAACAGATTGTCTAAAAACGTATAAACTTCGGGTTTAGTAGGATTTAATGTAGGATCAAAAACTCCTGAATATCTAACTATTTTATTATCGAAATTTTCGTCACTACCTAATTCAGGATAAGCAGTTAAAATTGCTGCTGCATGTCCTGGAACATCAATTTCTGGGATAACTCGAATCCCAAGATTGTTTGCATACGCCACTACATCTTTAATCTGCTCTTGAGTATAATACTCTCCATCCGAACCTAATTCATGCAGTTTGGGATATATTTTTGACTCGATTCTAAAACCTTGATCATCTGATAAATGCCAATGAAAAACATTCATTTTCACGAAAGCCATTGCATCTAAATTTCGTTTAATCAAGTCAACAGGTTGAAAATGACGAGACACATCTATCATTAAGCCTCGCCATTTAAATCGAGGAGCATCTTTTATATAAAACCCTTCAAAAACAAAGTTACTCCCGTCACTTTTAATTAATTGTAATAGTGTAGATAAACCTCTAACAATTCCAACATCTGTTAGTGCAGTAATTTCAATTTTATTATTATTTACAACTAGTTCATAAGACTCATCTGTATTAAAAGATAAACTCGCTTCCTCTTTAAAAACTAAACTTAAAGTCGTCTTTTCTCTATTATAAAAAGGAAATCCTTCATCTATAAAAACACCAGTTTTGTTGGCTAAATTTCTAAGGAATTTTGTTGCAGCTTTATACACTCTGCTTCCTTTTCTATTCATGCTAATTGTAAAATCTCTATCTAATATGGTTTTAGCTTTATTAGATTTTATCTCTTTTGGCCAAGGCATTAAATTTAACTGATCACTTAATTTTTCTTGTGAAAAACACGGTTTAACAGCAATGGTAAAAAAGAAAAGAGAGAATATAAAAATTGAAAATACTTTCATTACTTAAAAATAATATCGTTTAAACGCTTCGATTGCGGCATAATCTGCCATTCCTAATTGATGGTACTTTTTGGCTGTAAGTCTGTTTCTATCCTCAGCTCTAACCCAAAATTCTCTTGAATCATCACCTCTAAACATTACCTTATCTTTTTGAGATTGGTGGAAGAAAATCGCGTTACGTTTTTTAATTACTTGATCTGGACTCATTGGTACTGCCATATCGATTTCATGAGAATCCCACTCGAACCAAGCGCCTCTATATAACCATACCCAACAATCTTTAATAGCATCTTCATACTTCATTCTTTCCAAAGCCATAAACAAAGCGTCTAAACATACTTTATGCGTTCCATGTGGATCTGCTAAATCACCAGCCGCATAAATTTGGTGAGGTTTAATTTCTTCAATCAAACTGCACATGATGTCTATATCTTCTTCAGAAAGATTATTTTTCTTAACTGTTCCTGTTTCATAAAACGGAAGATTTAAGAAATGAACATTAGTATCTGGAACTTCTAAATATCTTGTAGCTGCTAAAGATTCTGTTCTTCGTATTGTTCCTTTTAAAGATCTAACTTCCTTAGAATCTATTGTATTTGAAGTTTTGCTTTGGATATCTTTTAACATTCCTTCAATCTTTTTAGTATCTGAAGTTAATGTAAGAGCCGTTTCAGCAAACTTTCGAGCATCTTCATCAGTAACAGCAATATTACCTGATGTTTGATATGCAATATGAACGTCATGTCCTTGTTGCACCAAACGGTCAAAAGTTCCTCCCATAGATATTACATCATCATCTGGATGAGGACTAAAAATTATGACTCTCTTTTTTGGGGGGAATGCTCTTTCTGGTCTATTGGTATCGTCAGCATTAGGTTTACCTCCTGGCCAACCTGTAATGGTATGTTGTAATTGATTGAATATACTAATGTTTAAATCGTAAGCACTTCCTTCTTTGGCTATTAAACCAGACATTCCATACTCGTTATAATCCTTATCTGTAAGTTTTAGAATTGGTTTCTTCACCTTTTCACTCAGCCAAAACACGGCTTTCTTTTTCAACTCATCTGTCCAAATACAAGAAGTAACTAACCAAGGTGTTTTTATTCTTATTAATTCAGAACTCGATTCTTCATCTAAAATAAAAGTAGCGTTCTTATGATCTTGTAAATAGGTAGCTGGAATTTGAGATGTAACTTGGCCTTCAATTGTTTTTTGAATAACCTTCGCTTTATTCAAACCCCAAGCCAAAAGAACAATTCGTTTTGCGTTTTTAATGGTATTAATTCCCATTGTAATTGCTTTCTTAGGAACATTATCTATTCCTATAAAAGCTGAAGCTGCATCTTCTCTAGTAATATGATCTAGAGTAATAACTCTTGTTCCCGAATTATAATGCGATCCTGGCTCATTAAACCCAATATGTCCTGTTCTTCCAATTCCTAATAGTTGAAAATCTAAGCCTCCTACCGCTTTAATTTTCAATTCATAGTCTATACAATATTGGTAAATATCTTCTGGAGAAATTGTTCCATCTGGGATATTAATATTTTCTGGAAGAATGTCTACATGATTGAATAAATGCTCATGCATAAAATGATAGTAACTTTGTAAATCATCTGGTTGCATTGGAAAGTATTCATCAAGATTGAAGGTAATGACATTTGAAAAACTTAGATTATCTTCTTTATGAAAACGAACTAGTTCTTCATAGACTTTAATTGGGGATGAACCTGTTGCTAATCCTAAAACGCACATAGAACCTTCGTCAGCTTTTTGTTTTATTAGCTCAGCAATTTCTAGTGCAACAATTTTTGAAGCTTCTTCAGAATCATCAAAAATAACATTGTGAATTTTCTCAAAACGAGTTTCTTCGAATTGACCTGCAGGTTTAAAAATTAAACTTTTCGTATTGTCCATTTTTGCATTTACAATCATTACTAATATTTTTTATCAAAATTATTTTATGGAATATGCTTACTTCAATTTTTTCGACAAACAACGCATTATCACTAATAAAAAACAGGTAAGAACAAACACTCTTGTCCTTACCTGTGATACAAAAGTATAATGGAAAAATTACTAATTATTAAAAGTTATTACTGCCAGTATCCCACCATAACCTAGTTCCTCCATTATCCGAACCATTTAAAAAGGTTCTAGCTTCTTCTACGTTATCTAAATTTGTGTTTACCTCAGAATTCACGAAATTGATTCTTCTTATTTGAATATTTGTATCTATAGCTCCTCCACTATTGTTTAACACAACAGGGAAAATTCTTGGGTAGCCAGTTCTTCTGAATTCACTCCAAGCTTCTTGACCATCAGGAAACATTGCGATCCATTTTTGAGTAATAATTTGCTCTAATTGACTTTCATTAGTAGCAGAATTATCAAAGGCAATTTTCACATCACTTCCATATGCAACATTGTTTGCTGCGTCTAGCGCATCAACAAAATCGTTAGGAGTACTGGTATTATCTGCTAAATATGTTTCTACATTCGCAACACCATGTTGTGTGAATGAAGCTCTTATTCCGTTATCGTAGTTTGTTTTTACATCTCCGGCTCCAGCCCAATTTCTAAGTCCTGCTTCAGCTTTCAAAAAATAAATTTCTGCAACTGTCATCCAAGTTTTACATTCAGTATCAACCACAGCTCCAATTAATGAATGGCTTGCATATTGAGATTTTGAAGTAATATCAATTCCTTGTCTTATTCCTTTATAATCTCCTAAACTTGCATCCGCTGGAGCATTAAAATATCTCTCGGCTCTTCCATCATTGAATCCTTTTAAAATGACTTCCATTTCGGCACTCATACAGATATCATTCCACGTTCCGCTTATTGTTGCGATCGGATGTCTAAATCCTGGTGTGTTGATTACCATATCTGATGTTAAAAAACCTGCATCACTTGCTAACGCTTTTTCACCTTCTGTTTTAGCTAAATTCCCATCAACATTAGAAACTCTAATTGCTAATCTTAATCGTAAACTGTTTGCAAAAGCTCTCCAAGAAGCAATATCTCCACCTAATTGAGATTGATCAAAAGGAATAAACTGACCATTTCCTTCAAATTCTTTTAAACCGTCAATTGCTTGATCTAAATCAGCGAAGAAAGCTTTGTAAGCCGTTTCTTGGCTATCATACTTTCCTGTAGTATCAAAATCATCAAACTGAGAATAACGAATTGGACCGAATACATCAGAAACTCTGTGCATTGCCATTACTCTCATGATATTTGCTAGGTACACGAATTTTTCACCTCCAGCAGAATTTGAAATCGCTACTTGATTCTTAATTTCTCTAACAAACGGCATTACACCATTTCCTCCACTTCCATCATAAGCATCAATCCAAATAAAAGCGTTCCAACCATCAACCAAGGCATAAGTTTGATTATTTATATTTCCAGCAAATGGAGTTGGACTAGTCATATATCCAGAAAAAACATCTCCATTTAAACCATGCTGTAATTGATAATTCCAAGCAGGTTCTGTTCTTATAATATTTGCGAATATTGGGGTAAATCTTGAACCAATATGATTATTCAATTGAGTTAAACTCTCTTGAGATATTCCGTTAGGATCTGTATTTATATTTTCAAAATCTCCAGTACAAGCATTGAAAATAATTACTATTATAAAAAGCTTTATATATTTCATTTTATTCTTCATTTTGTCTAAAAATTAATATTAACATTTAACCCTAAACTTCTTGTTGATGGCTGATTAAAAATATCTACACCTTGAAGTCCTAAACCTGTACTTGCCGTAATGTTAGGATCGAAAGGAGCGTCTTTGTATAAGAAAAACAAATTGTTTGCTATTAATGATAATCTGATACTTTCAAAGAATTCTGATTCAATTGGCAACTTATATCCTATTGATAATTCTCTTAAACTAACATTTGTAGCATCATAAACATATTCACCTAACATTCCGTCACGACCTCCAATTGCATTGTAGTATTCTTGTGCTGTGATTTGAGAAGCAACTCCGTTTTCATCAACAACATTTATTTGTCCACCATTTGTATTTCGAGCATCAGCAGTAGCTTGAGAAACTCCATATTTATCATTTACAGCTTCTGTTACACTTACTACATTTCCTCCAAACTTTCCGTCAATTAAAAATGAAAAAGAAAAATCTTTATAACTGAAAGAGTTGTTCCATCCTAATGTAAAATCAGGTTGAGCATGAGCTACGGTAGTAAAATCAGTTGATTGTAGTGTTCCAGAACTATTAATTACTGGCACTCCATTTTCATCTCTAACTAAAGACCTTGCTTTAATACTTCCGAAATCTTCTCCTTCGATTAAAGAAAACTCATAACCATTTACACCTCTTCCTGTAATAATTGCTTCTCCGTTTTGTAATGAAGGATGTACTGAAACCACTTTATTTTCATTCTGTGCAAAGTTTAGCGTAGAGTTCCAAGTGAAGTTATCTGTTACAATAGGTTTTCCATCAATAACTAATTCGACACCTTTATTTGTGATTTCTCCTGCATTTACAATATTTTGAGTGTATCCTTGTGGATTTGGTGCAGCTTGTATAAAGAAAATTTGATTTAAAGTTCTTGTGTTATAATACGTAAACTCAACTCCTAAACGATTATTTAATAATCTAAATTCAGCTCCAATTTCGAAAGATTTTTGTCTTTCTGGCTCTAAAGTTTCACCAGGAATTGGTGCAAAAGGCGCATTACTAATACCTGTGTTTGTAGAGTTTATTGAATTTAAGGGTACAGTTGCATATACAGGAATATCCTTACCAACTTCGGCATAAGAAACTCTAAGTTTTGCAAAATTGAAAACTTCAGGCAATTCGAACATTTCTGAAATTATTCCGGTTAAACCAACAGATGGATAAAAGAAAGAAGTACTATTGGTATTTACTAGTGTTGAAGACCAATCCGTTCTTCCCGTAACATCTAAGTATAACATTTTCTTGTAGCCAATATTCGCAGAACCAAAAATAGATTGCACTTCTCTATTCGCTACGGACTGTGCTATGTTGTTTGTATTTTGAAAATTTGCCAATGTAAAGACATTCGGAAAATTAAGTCCATTTCCATCTCTACCTGAGTCTAAAAATAATTTATCACCAATTTTAAACTTAGTTAAACTTGTTCCTAGTAATCCAGTGAAACTAATATCATCACTAAAATCTTTTGAATAATTTGCGATAAGATCGATATATTGTTGTGTATTCTCAGTTTTTTCTAAAATATACCTACCGTTATCTCCTGAGTTTACAGGGTCAGTACCTGCATATTGACGTTTATCAAAAGTGAAGAATGTTTTATCATAACTTCCTCTTGTTTGTATTGAGAAATTATCACTGATTTGATACTTAACAGATAAGTTTGTCAATACTCTTTGAGCTTTATCAAAACTTGGATTTCTATTAATTAACCAATACGGATTTTGCTGAATGTTTTCGTCAAATGAAGAAGCAAACTGATCGTAAATATTTCTTGACGTATCGAAATATTCGAATTTATCTCTATAGATATTTCTATCAATACCTACAGGATGTAAATAAACACCAGTCAAAGGATTAGAATATAATCCGTTTGTTGGTCTATTCCATATGGTTTGATCAGATAAATTAACACTTGCGGAAACATCAATTTTATCATTTAAAAACTTTGCAGTTTCTCTTAATGTAATTGAATTTCTTATTAATCTGTTTTGTGGAATAACACCAGATCCTAATGTGTTTGCAAAAGAAAAATACGTTTGAGCTTTCGCATTACCTGCTGTTAAAGACACCGCATTTATAGAAGTATATCCTGTATTAAAAAAGCCTTCAGCATCATTCGATAATCCTGAAGCATTAGTTCCCCAAGATTTTGGATCTGAAACTCTACCATTTTCAGCGATAGGATTACCTACAGAAGCCGATTGATATTCTGATTGTAATTTAGGTAAAGACATTACTTGATCCATAGTTATACTAGAATTCACATTAACTGAAAGTTTACCTTCTTTACCTTTTTTAGTTGTAATTAAAATTACTCCATTTGCTCCTTGACTTCCATATAATGCCGAAGCCGAAGAACCTTTTAAAACTGTAATAGATTCAATATCATCTGGATTGATTAAAGACATTGCATCTCCCCCATCTCTATTACCAGTTTGACTACCAAAAATATCAGTTCCAGGTTCAGCTCCGTTAGAACCATTACCTTGATTCAACATTGGAATTCCGTCTATTACATACAACGGATCATTATTGGTAGTTGATGCATTTCCTCTTAAAACAACTTTAGCAGTTCCTCCTAATCCCGATGAACTTCTATTTACAGTAATACCTGCTGATTTACCAGATAAACTGTTTAGAGGATTGGTTTGCTTTACTTTTGTTAGTTCATCTCCGCTAACTTCTTGAGCAGAGTATGTTAATGCTTTTTTCTCTTTTTTAATTCCCAAGGCAGTTACAACAACTTCATCAAGTACATTACCTTCTTGTAATACGACATTGATAACGTTATTATTTCCTACGGTAACACTAAAAGTTTCCATTCCAATAAATGAAAATTCTAAAATGTCTCCAGATTTTGCTTCAATAGTATATTGACCGTCAAAATCGGTTTCTACGCCTTTATTTGTTCCTTTAATTACTACGTTTACTCCGGGTAATGGTTCTCCATCACTTTTAGATGTTACCTTACCTGATATTTTAGTTTGAGCTATTGCCCCCCAAAAAGACATCAAAGAAAAACATAGAAGTAATAGTATTTTTTTCATATGTAAAAAGATTTGAAATAGTTCAGATAAAACTATGGTATTGTCCTGTTTGTAGAAAAAAAAATATCTGAATGACTTCAAATAAGGAACGAACTACATTATTTTACAGATAAGAAATAATTAAGACAGATATATTGCTTTTTTAAAAAAAAAATAACAGAAATACTATAATTTTATCAACGGTAATTTAATAATAACAGCGATTAATGAGTTTAAATTTCAATAAAGAAAATTATAAATCAATTCCTTTGAAATACCATCTTTTGTTTTGGAGTTGTTACTTTACTTTTAATATTATTAGATGGGGAAGTTATTTTGATGATTATATCTATTCACTCAAATCAAATCTTGTTGAGTTCCCAATACACATCGTTTTAGTGTACATAAATATTTATTATTTCATCCCAAAGTTCTTGGTAAAAAAACAATACAAAACCTATATACTTTGTTTGTTTCTTTCTTTGGGTTTAGTTTATATAATTCGAACTGGTCTAATTTATTTTTTAGTAACCGAAAATATATGGCCAGAAGCTTCGGGTAATCAAAAGGCTTTCACGTTTAATCATATTGTTGCTGTAATTATTGGTGAGTTATATGTTGTCGCATTGGTCACCACTATTAAATTAACAGTTGTCTGGATCAATCAACGAAAATATGTAGAAGAACTTTCTAAAGTGAATTTACAAACAGAATTGAAGTTCTTGCGAATGCAAATTCAGCCTCATTTTTTCTTTAATACTTTGAATAGTTTATACTCTTTAACCTTAGATAAATCAGATGAAGCTCCAAAAGTTGTTTTGAAACTATCTAACATAATGGAATATGTTATTTATGAAGCAAAAGAAAACAAAGTAAAGCTTTCAAAAGAAGTTAATCTGGTTCAAGACTATATTGATTTACAGAAAATACGTCATTCTAATAGTGTTGATATTCAACTTGAGATCAAAGGAGATTTAGAAAACGCAGAAATCCCTCCTTTGGTGTTGTTATCTTTTATTGAAAATAGTTTTAAACATGGTAAAAAAGATGGAGATTTTTATATCCATATTTATATTAAAAGAAAAAAAGATGGAGCTATCTTTTTCTCTGTAGAAAATAATTATGTATGTTTCACACCAGAAAAAAAATTGAATGGTGTTGGAAACAACAACGTGAAAAGAAGGTTGGATTTATTGTATGGAGAAAATTATAATTTAAATATTATAAAGGATAAGGCTAAATTTAAAGTAGAGCTACTTATTTTAAATCAGGACGAATTAAAATGAATTTAAACTGTATTATAATTGACGACGAACCTTTAGCAATAAGGGTAATTGAAAATCACTTAAAAGAGTTCAAAAACTTTTCGCTTATTGGAAAATTCAACAATCCAGTTGATGCATTACCAATGATTGAGAATAATGAAGTAGATGTTATTTTCTTAGATATTAACATGTCTAAAATGAATGGCTTGGCTTTTCTTAGAAGTATTCCTATTTCGTCATATGTAATCATTACAACTGCATACAGAGAATATGCCGTGGATAGTTTTGAGTTGGATGTTTTAGATTATTTAGTAAAACCTATTCCATTCAATAGGTTTATGAAATCTATCAATAAATTAAATCAGCAGATTTATTTAAGACAAAACGCACAGCAAGCACAATCGGAACCGGAGACCTTTATTTTTTTAAAAGTTGATAAAAAATTAGTAAAAATAAAATATCAGGATATCCTTTATATAGAGAGTTTAAAAGATTACATAAAGGTTTTTACTGTTGATAACAGTTTTCTTGTACATAAATCATTAACCAGTATCACGGAAGAACTTCCGAGTAAAAAGTTTCTTCGTATTCACAGATCCTATACAATTTCTTTAGACAAAGTAGATTCTGTAGAAGGAAATCTGGTAGAAATTGGAAACAAGAAGATTAATATTGGTCGTAAATATGTTAGTTTAACCAGACATATTATCCTAAATAGAGAGTAATTCGCTTAAAATCTATTCTTGGTCGTTTAAATTATGTCGTATGTAGATTTTATTTTTCTTCTTCTGAGATAGTTTCTAGTATTATATCCATAAAGGATGAATCTAGATGAATAAAAACTATCAAACAGCAATCTTAATTATTATTGGATTATTCTTCATATTCGGTTTTGTAACCTGGATAAATGGAGCATTAATTCCATTCATGAAAACCATAAACGAACTAACAGAAGCACAATCATATCTAGTTGCTTCTGCATCTTATATCTCATTTGTAATAATGGCCTTACCTGCATCCTTTTTAATTAAAAAAACTGGATATAAAAAAAGCATGTCTGTGGGATTAATTATAATGGCTGTTGGTGCTTTATTATTTATTCCTGCCGCAAATACCAGAACATATTGGTTATTTCTTCTTGGAATTTTTATACAAGGAACAGGAATGGCAATTTTACAAACTGCGGCAAATCCGTATGTTACTATTTTAGGTCCTATTGAAAGTGGTGCAAAACGAATTGCTATTATGGGGATCTCAAATAAAATAGCTGGAGCTCTTGGTTCTTTAATTTTTGGTTCTTTACTATTATCTGAAATTGATAGTGTCGTTGTAAAGTTATCTACAGTAAGCGATTCAGAAAAAACAGAACTATTAAATATAATGGCTGGCAACATTATTATGCCTTATATAATAATGGCTATTATTTTATTTGTGCTTGGTATTCTAATTCGTTGGAGTCCTTTACCAAATATTGATACCGTTGAAAGTTCAGATAAAGCAACAGAGAACACTAACAAAACTTCAATTTTTCAATTCCCTCATTTGTGGCTAGGTGTATTAGCATTATTTGTTTACGTTGGTGCTGAAGTTATTGCTGGAGATACTATTATTGCTTATGGGATTTCTTTAGGGATTTCTGTAACAGAAGCAAAGTTTTTCACCACTTTTACGCTTACCGCCATGATTATAACTTATGCTTTAGGAGCGATATTAATTCCAAAATATATTAGTCAAGGATTGGCGTTAAAAATAAGTGCTATTCTTGGAATTATTTTCACGATTTGCATTATAAACACTTCTGGTTTTACATCGATTTTATTTGTAGCTGCCTTAGGAATTGCAAATGCTTTGGTTTGGCCAGCAATTTGGCCTTTATCTCTAAAAGGCTTAGGTAAATTTACAAAAACAGCTTCTGCTTTGTTAGTAATGGCCATTGCTGGAGGTGCAATTATTCCTCCATTATATGGTAGATTGGTTGATAGCACTAAAGAAGATTTAATTACAAGTGGAATGAATGAGGCTAATGCTTTGGCAGAAGCATCAACAAACGGATATTGGATTTTAATCCCTTGTTATGTAATTATCTTATATTATGCTACATACGGACACAAATTAGGCAATAAACAATCATAAATGAATAGAATACAATCCATAGATGTTTTTAGAGGGCTCACCGTTGCAGCCATGATTTTGGTTAATAATCCAGGAGATTGGTCAACAGTTTACCAACCTCTTTTACATGCAGAATGGCATGGATTAACGCCTACGGATTTGATATTTCCATTTTTCATTTTTATAGTTGGTGTTTCTATATCATTAGCTTACAACAATAAAAAACCATCGAAAGAAATTTATCGTAAAATACTCATCCGAAGTTTAAAATTATTCGGACTAGGATTATTCTTAAACTGGTTTATCCCTAATTATCCTTTTTTCGAAAGCTATACAACAGTTAGAATTCCGGGTGTTTTACAACGAATCGGAATTGTTTTTTTCATTACTTCTATATTGTATATCAATTTTAGTAAAAAAGCTTTAGTCATAATTTCGGTACTGATTTTAGTTACGTACAATCTATTATTGGGAGTAGTTCCATTACCTAACGGTTTACTTCCAAGTTTTGATAGAGTTCCCAATAACTGGGCTAATTATATTGATGTAAAATTACTGGGGAATCATTTATGGAAACCAGACTATGATCCAGAAGGAATTTTAAGTACAATTCCGACTATTGTCAGCTGTTTAATGGGAATATTTATCGGAGAAGTTCTTAAGATACATAACAAACAGAAGTTACTTAAACTATTATGTATTTATAGTCTTTCCTTTTTAGCTTTGGGATATATTTGGAACAGCTTTTTCCCGATCAACAAATCTTTATGGACAAGCAGTTTTGTTTTGGTTACCTCAGGTTGGGCTTCATTATTTGTACTTATTATTTACTATTTGTGCGATGTAAAACAAAAATCTTACGGAACAATATTTACGTATGTAGGAATGAATGCCATTGGTATTTATTTTTTATCCTCTTTTATTTCTAAAGCATTCTACTTAGTGAAGATTAACGAACAAGAAAACGTTCATAGTTTTTTATATAACTACTCCTATAACAACATTATTGATAATGGTAATCTTGCTTCGTTGTGTTACGCGTTAACTGTATTGTTCTTCTATCTATCTCTAAGTTATATTCTATTTAAGAGGAAAATATTTTTCAAAGTTTAAAAACATCGAATGAAGTTAGTTGCAAAAAAATCACATCAAAAAACACAGGTATTTACCAATATTGAAAATCAGTTTTTTTCAAAGTTGATTAATTGGTCAAGTGGATATTTTGATTTATTTCTTCAGGAAGATTTAAAAGATAAACTAATCATTTATTGTCCTAACGGAAGCATAACTATTCAATATTACAGAGACACTTCAGCATTAAAATTAACCGTTGAAAATAAACGAATAGAAAATTGTATTGAATACTTTTCAAGGATCTTGCAACTCTATCAAAACATGAATAAAATTGAAAATCACCCTGATGTACAACCAAGCTTCAACACAACAACAACTGCAAAAAGACATACCGTATAAAACAAAAAATCGGAACTAAAATTAGTCCCGATTTTTAAATTTGTTGTTGATTTTACTTTCTAATAAGCTTGTGATTTTTAAGAACTTTATTTCCCTGAATAATCTGTAAAATATAAACTCCTTTAGATCTTACTTTAGGGTTAATAACTATAAATTGATCACTTTCTTTTGTTGAAATTAACTCTTCATAATACAGATTTCCACTTATATCTTTCACTACTATTTTTAAAGGAAACTTCCTTTCAACAGTATTTAATGATATCTTGATCTTATCAGTAAATGGATTTTGCAATACTCTAAATTCATCTTCCATTACAAGTCCATCCTTCCATTTTTCTACCTTCTTTGTAATGGTTTGAGCTTTGCAGTCATCAATATTTTTCCAAACATCATATCTATTTGAAAATTGTAAAGGATTATCTCCTCTAGTCCACCATTTTGCTTGATACAGTTTATCCATAAATCGCACAGAATCATTAGCAATATAAATAGCCTCTTCTTTCCAAAGTGGAATGTTAACACAATTGCTATCTCCATGATCTCCACCACCATGGTCTCCACCGTGATCATGATCACCTCCTCCTTGATCTCCGTCGTCACCATGATTTCCATCATCACTACTTCCTCCACCAGAAGCAACAACCTCTATATCACTAACGGAATAAAAAGCCTCATGACTATCGCTGTAATCTCGCTGCCAAACACTGTATAAAACAGCTCTTTTTCCAATGTAAGAATCCGGGATATTTGCTTTTATTTCTGTAAAATCTTCTGCCGGTCTCTTGCCTACGTGACCAATTTCCATCAAATCATCCCATTTGAGCGGTTTTGAAGGATCCCAATCTAAAGGTGTTATGTAAACTTTATAGTATTGAGTTTTATGCGGAGCTGTGTTTTTCCACTTCACATAAATATCTCCATAATTAACCTTAGTTGTAGTCCAATCCGATTGAGTTGGCCAACTGATTAGAGCATCTAAACAACTATATTTATCTGGATTTCCTCCACTGGCTAATTGTCCATCTGAAACAAAATCTCGATGCCTTCCATAATTGGTGTCTGGTTGTAATATTGATCGCCATTCATAAATAGAACTTCCACACGGTCCACAATTATTGGAATTCGGGTTATCATGACAAGTTTTAATTCTACTCTTAGGCCAAATAACGGTTCCATGAGAATAGATATTTTCATTTAAAAAGATAAAAATCAAACAAAATAAAAAGTATTTAAATGTTTGATGTAAATCGAATACAAATTGTTTTTGAAGTTTTGATTTCATGTTTTCGGGGGTTTATTTGTTTACACATAAATTACTCATTCACTACAGGTTACTGAAATTATTTATCTCAACAACAGCAATTAAAGCACGAACAACAGTAAAGAAGACATTCCGAATACTCGCACTACATTACTATTAATCAACACTTTGAGTTATAAATAAAAAAAGCCTCACAAGTGTGAAGCTTTTTCCATTATCAAAATCAACATTATTTGACCTTAATAAATTTCCCTGAATAGCTATTTGTAGTATTACTAATCGTAAAAAAGTATAGTCCGTTTTTTAATGAAGTAGCATCTAAGCGGTTTAATTTCTTTCCTTGATTTAATTTTGATTTTAAAATTACATTTCCTCTACTATCATAAATTCTTAATGTTGAAGCATCATTATTTTGAAAATTAGACAAATCGATCGTCATAAAATCTCTTACAGGATTCGGATAGGTTTTTAAATTAGAATCCATAAGGTTAGTTGTCCTACTAGATTGATTTAAATTATCCAGATAAAACCTATGACTTGATGAAAAGTTAGAATTATTCACTAAATCCCAATTGATAGACCACGTCATTATACCTCTAAAATCAGGATACGTTGAACTTGTTGTATAGGTTCTTCCAGAATAAGAAACTCCTTTAATTAAATAATCTAAAGCCTGTTGAACAACTGCTTCTGAAGTATAACCACTTCCTGCTGCTTGGGTAGTTGAAGGTAATCCTATTGCTACTTGATTTGGATTCAATCCTGGAAAAGTGAGTCCTGTTTGTGCGACTTTGAATCCTGTTATTAACATTTCTGCCATCGCCACATGGAAATCTGCAGTAGCCGGTTGATAAATATTACCATCAGCACCAAACATTGATCCTGTATTATAATGTTGTACATGGATGTAATCCATTTCATTACGTAATGCATGAATAACTGGTAAATAAGCTCCAAAAACTCCTGAGTAAGTGCTGTAAGCTCCCTGTACATAAGCCGTTTCTGGCGCCATACTTAGAACAAACGAATTACTACCGATATTAGTTATGATCTGCTTTGTAGCATCAATAAGATTAATAATTTTTGGTGTAGTTGGATTTCTAAAGTCGGTATCACCATTATTTAAGGATAAAGAACTTCCTTCTAAATCTATATCTAAACCATCAAATCCATACGTATTAATAATATTGGTCATAGAATTGATAAATTCACTCTTTTCCGTTTGATTATTCAATTCAACTCTTGCATTTGCACCTCCAATTGAAATTAATACTTTTTGACCTCTAGCTTTTACTAAAGCAACATCGTCAATAAATTCCTGTTGATTTCCTCCATATATTTCATACGGATCAAATTGCATATCTGCTGTACTACCTACTTTTGGTTCAGCAAAAGCAATACAAATTACATCCCAATCAGTTGACACTTCTCTCAACTTAGGGATTGTAGATCCATTATTAAAATTATGCCAATATCCTACCAAGATTTTCCTTGGAATATCTCCACCAGTATCACCAGTGTTTTTTCTAATAAGGACTTCACTCGAAGTGGTTTTGTTATTGTCATTATCCGTAGCAACAGCTGTTAGCAAATAACTTGAATCCTGAGCATTACTAATCGTATACGAATAAGGTGAAGTAGTATCTTCTCCTAACTTAACTGATCCATTGAAAAACTCAACCAGCGCGATTGTTCCATCATCTGTAGCACTTGCATTTATCGTAATACTACTATTTTCATTGTAAGTTGTTCCATTTAGCGGAGCTGTAATACTTACTTCTGGTGAAGTTCCGTTTCCTCCATTACAATCACCAGTTTTAGACCATGCATCTTGCCAATGCGCTCCTACACCAGGTTCATATGCCCATGCAGCATTTGAAGAACACCAGCCAGGAATATTACATTTAAATTTTTCTCCTCCATTCTCAACCTCTTGATCTTTACCATAGGAAGTACCAACTATGTATTGTGGAATTCCATTACATCCTCCACTATTCCCAGAACTAACTAAAATTGATACAGCTTGTGAAGTTGTTTTAGCACCATCATCATCAATAGCCACTGCAGTTAAAGAATATGTTCCTTCTGAAATATTATTGATAGAAAAAGTATAAGGAGTACTTGCAACTTCTCCAAGTTTATTATTTCCGCTAAAAAATTCCACTTTTGAAATTGTTCCATCCACATCACTTGCTTCTACATTTATAGTTATTGTTGAATTCACTTCAAATGAACTATTATTATTTGGGGAAGTTATAGCAACTGATGGAGATTGATTTCCTGTACCTGAGCCTCCACAATCTTTTATTTTTTCCCAAGGTTGTCCGCTACCAGTATGCGTATCTGGAGTTTGATTTTGAGTCCACCACTTAGCTTGATAATTTACATTATTGTAAACTACATTATCTCCTCCGTTATACACATTTGAAGCCAACCATTCTGGTATTCCTTGACATTCGTTGATAGTATCTCCATCGCTTACTGTAATTGAAATAGGAGAAGAAGTGGTTTTTGCATTCTCATTATCCGTAGCAATTACAGTAATTGTGTACGTCCCTTCACTTACGTTTTGCCAGTTGTATTCATATGGAGATGAATTGTCCTCTCCTAATTTAATAGTTCCATTATAAAACTCAACTTTAGAAATTGTTCCATCAACATCTGAAGCATTTGCACTTATATTTATAATCTCACCTAGATTGAAAACAGTATTATTATTTGGAGAAGAAATACTTACTGAAGGTGCATTATTTCCACCAGTTCCACCGTTAGCAAAAACTTCATTGATTTTGTTTACCAAAGGTGATTTCACATTTGACCATCTTTTTAACTTAGTCCCAAAAGAAGTAACAGATCCACTGATTTCTAAATCTCCATAAACAGTCCAAATTATAGTTCCTCCAAGATTATTATCATTAATAAACTGCGCTTTTATTCCTATAGATTCTTCATCATCATAACTTAAAAAGAAGTTTCCTTTGGTTAGATAAGGAACCTTTGCCTCGTTATCCCATTTTCTAACCCATCCACTATTTGGCGTTAATGCTTTTTGTTTGATAAAGTGATAATTTGGTGTTCCATCATAAACTTCTTTAGGCCAATTTGTAAAATCAGAAGCCGTTTGAATTGGTCCATCAGGCTGAATATTTTCTGATCTTTTTACTGTACTTGCATTAAGATCAGCATTACCAGTTGTTACAACTCCTCTTCCATAAAATGGAGCCCCAAAACAGATTTTACTTCTAGGAACATTTAATTCAACTAATTTATCTAAAGTAGCTTTCCAATTGAAAAATGAAACTTCAGCATTTGAATACGGATACACTGGAGCATTATGCCCTGTCTTGTTTGACCAACCTCCATTATAATCGTAAGTCATCATATTAAAATAGTCCATAGAACTTGATAGCTTACTCCAATTAAATCCTTCCAGTTTTCTTGGATCAGCTGCCATGGCTGATGTTATTAATTTATCTGGACCAATAGCTGCTCTTATTTCATCAACTAGATTCTCAAAGTTTGCAAAGTCTTCTTGAGAACCGGTAAAATTCATTCCAGAAAATGGACCAGGATATTCCCAATCCAAATCAATACCATCAAAGCCAACAGCGATTAGTTTTTTACAATCTTCTATAAATCGAGCTCTTTTTACAGGATCAGCAGCCATTTCAGGAAAGTGCTTACACATACTCCATCCTCCAATTGAAGCCATAACTTTTACTCCTTTTTGATGAGCCAATTCCAATAATCCGGGCGCACCATCTTCTTTATGAAGTGGTAAAGGAAGTGTTCCGCTCAATCCCCAAGTTGGATGATTCCAAGTATTTGAATTCAATTCAACTTCAAAACCTTGTGCTTCAGCACGACGTTTAGCATCTTCATTTATAAATTGAAGTGGTTCAATTTCTCCAAACAAAATATGCATATCCCAACTGCTATATATATCTGTAAAAAATAAATCACTTGGTTCTTGTGATACGCCATCTTGATAAATTTGTTTATTTCTATAATCTCCACTGTGTAGAGATCCATCTCTCGCTACTCCAAAAAAGGAATAGTTTAAAATTGTATACTTAGCATAATCAATATTCAAGTGAGTAAAAGCTCCCTGAGAAGGAAGACCAGCTTTCTCGGACTTCCAGGCGTCCCAATTAGTTATATAACCAATTATTTGTTTTTGATGATTTGAAGTAGTGGCAGATCCACCTGTATTTACTTGTGATACTAGAATAGAAGTGATCATAAGGAATAAAAACACTATTCCTCTACGAAAAAAATTCGGGGGGTTCATAAGATTTTAATTTTAGGTTAATTACTCGATTTTAACACTATCCTTTGGTTGTGCAAAATAAAATCGACAAACAACATTAAAACAGTAACAAATGACATTGAAAAAATAACACCTTAATAACCAGTGACATAAACCTAGTATTCTTTTAAAATAAAATACAGATACTTTATTTGAAAAGTTCAATAATGAGTGTAGAAATGAAAAAACCGATTCAAATTTGAATCGGTTTCTTAGTAGCGGGAGCTGGACTCGAACCAGCGACCTTCGGGTTATGAGCCCGACGAGCTGCCTACTGCTCTATCCCGCGATATTGGACGGCAAAGATACGGACATTTTTCAGATATATCCAAATAAAATTTAACCTTTTTTAAAAAAACTATATGACTCTTTTTATAATCAGCAGAATAAAAAAGACTTACCTTTGCTTTTATGACACATAAAGCAGGATTTGTAAACATAATCGGGAACCCGAATGTTGGAAAATCAACCTTAATGAATGCTTTAGTTGGTGAAAAATTATCAATTATTACCTCTAAAGCTCAAACAACCAGACATCGAATTCTGGGTATTGTAAATGGAGAAGATTATCAAATTGTATTTTCTGATACACCAGGTATTATAAAACCAGCATATGAACTACAAGATTCTATGATGGATTTTGTAAAATCTGCCTTTGATGATGCTGACGTTTTAATTTATATGGTTGAAATTGGTGAAAAAGAATTGAAGAATGAAGCGTTTTTCAATAAAATCATCAATAGTAAAATTCCTGTAATCCTGTTATTGAATAAAATTGATTTATCAAGTCAAGATCAAGTTCAAGAAAAAATAGAATATTGGAAAAAGAAAGTTCCTAACTCTTTTGTGTACGTAATTTCTGCTTTGGAAAAATTTAATGTAGAAACTGTATTCTATAAAATTATTGAACTACTACCAGACTCTCCTCCTTTTTATCCTAAGGATCAGTTAACAGATAAACCTGAACGTTTCTTCGTTAATGAAACTATTAGAGAGAAAATATTACAACATTACAAAAAGGAAATTCCTTATTCTGTTGAAGTTGAAACCGAAAGTTTTATTGAAGAAGACAATATTATAAAAATTCGTTCTGTAATCATGGTTGAACGTGAAACACAGAAAGGTATTATTATTGGTCATAGAGGAACTGCGATTAAAAGAGTAGGTACAGAAGCAAGGAAAAGTCTTCAACATTTCTTCGACAAAAAAATATATTTAGACTTATATGTTAAGGTAAATAAAAATTGGAGATCTAACGATAAACAACTACGAAGATTCGGTTATAAAGAATAACTTAACATTTATAATTTTAAACTAACAATCCTTTTTTGTTTAGATAACTTTTAAGTAAAGTTTTAAGATAAGTTTTGCCAAAACTATCAACCATGAAAAATTTATTTAAAACTTTATCAATAGCAATTGTTGTGTCTTTGAGTAGTTGTAACGATGACAACAATGGCTCAGCTCCAATTAATACAGAAGTTAACTTTCAATATGTACATACTATTAATGTAGGTGGTGAAGGTGCAGCAGAAATTTCTGCTTACGATTCAAAAACAAAAAAACTATTTGTTGTTAATTCTGAAGCGAAAGAAATTTCTGTTTACGATTTAAAAGATGTGGATGCTCCTTCAAAAGTAGGGTCAATTCCAGTAATGTCTGGTGCTCCAAACAGTATTAGCACTTATGATGGAAAAGTTGCCGTTGCCTTAGAAGATGCTGTAAAACAAAACAATGGAAAAATTGCTGTTTACAATGCAGAAAATAATGCATTATTAAACTCTTATACTGTTGGTGCATTACCAGATATGGTAACATTCTCAAAGGACGGTAAATTACTAATCTGTGCAAACGAAGGAGAACCAAACAGCTTGTATACTAATGATCCTGAAGGGAGTGTAAGTATTATTACCCTGGAATCAGGAAATGTAACTACATTAAACTTTTCTGCTTTTAATAGCCAAGAAGCTTCTTTAGAAAGTAACGGATTTAGAGTATTCGGACCAAATGCTGACTTAGCTAAAGATGTTGAACCAGAATATATTGCTGTATCTGATGATTCAAAAACAGCTTGGGTTTCTCTTCAAGAGAACAATGGAATTGCAAAAGTGAACTTAGTAACTAAAACTATCGAAGCCATTTATCCTTTAGGTTTTAAAAACTATAATGAAGCCGGAAATGCAATTGATCCTAGTAATAAAGATGATAAAAAGGAATTAAGAAATATTCCAGTTTACGGTATCTATCAACCAGATGCAATTACTTATGTCAATATTAACGGAACTGGTTACATTATCTCAGCGAATGAAGGAGATGCCAGAGAATATATTGATGATAAAGGAACAGATGATGAAAGTGACGATGAAGATGTCTTTGTAAATGAAGAACGAATCAAGAAAATTGATTTAGATCCTACTGCATTTCCTAACGCAGCAGAATTACAAAAAGAAGAAAATTTAGGAAGATTAAAGATTGCCTTAGATTTAGGTGATACTGATAATGATGGAGACTACGACAAATTATATGCTTACGGAGGCAGATCTTTTACGATTTGGTCTGAAAATGGAGCATTAATTTATGATAGTGGAAACACTATTTCTGAAAAAACACTAGAATTAACTCCTGCTACTTTTAACGATGATGATGGAAGAAGTGATGATAAAGGAGCAGAACCTGAAGCTGTTGAAGTGCTAAATATAAATAACGAACGTTATATTTTATTTGTTGGATTAGAACGTACTGATCAGGTACTAGTTTACGACATTACAAATCCATCAGCTCCAATGTTCTTATCTATATTATCTCATAATGGTGATGAAGCTCCTGAAGGATTATTAGTAATTCCTGCTAAAGACAGTCCGAATGGAAAGGATTTAGTATTAGTTTCTAATGAAGATAGTGGTACCGTAAGTATCTATCAAAACGTTCAGTAACTCGAACATATTTTTAAAATGATAAAACAACTATTGATTTTTAAATCAATAGTTGTTTTCTTTTATATAAACGCTACCTTTGCAGCATGAATAGTATTGTTGCAATCGTAGGAAGACCTAATGTAGGTAAATCTACCCTTTTCAATAGATTAATTAAAAGAAGAGAAGCTATTGTTGACTCTGTAAGTGGAGTTACTAGAGATCGTCATTACGGTAAATCGGAATGGAACGGAAAGGAATTCTCTGTTATTGACACAGGTGGATATGTAGTTGGATCAGATGATATCTTCGAAGAGGAGATTAGAAAACAAGTGCAACTTGCTTTAGATGAGGCAGATATTATTCTTTTTGTTGTTGATGTAGAACAAGGTATCACACCAATGGATGATGCTGTAGCTAAGTTACTTCGCCAGGTTGAAAAACCTTTATTTATGGCTGTAAACAAAGTTGACAATGCCATGCGTGCTGCAGATGCTGTTGAATTTTACAACCTAGGATTAGGTGATTATCATACAATATCCTCTGTTAACGGAAGTGGAACTGGTGATTTATTAGATGCTATTGCAGAAGCAATTCCTGAACCTGTTGAGGAAGAAGTTGAAAATGAATTACCTCGTTTCGCAGTAGTGGGTCGTCCTAACGCAGGAAAATCGTCTTTTATCAATGCATTAATTGGAGAAGATAGAAACATCGTTACCAATATTGCTGGTACTACAAGAGATTCTATTGATACGAAATACAATCGATTTGGATTTGAATTCAATTTAGTAGATACTGCTGGAATTCGTAAAAAATCTAAAGTAAAAGAAGATTTAGAATTTTACTCTGTAATGAGAGCTGTTCGTGCAATTGAGCATTCTGATGTTGCAATTGTTATGGTTGACGCTACTCGAGGATTCGAAGGACAAGATGAAAAAATATTCTGGTTAGCTGAGAAAAACAGAAAAGGAATTATAATTCTTGTTAATAAATGGGATTTAGTTGAAAAGGAAACAAATACAATGCGTGATTTCGAAAGGAAAATACGTGAAACTGTTGCTCCTTTTACTGATATTCCAATTGTATTTATTTCTGCTTTAACAAAGCAAAGAATATTTAAAGCAATTGAAACTGCTGTTGAAGTTTTTGAAAATAGAAAGCGTAAAATTCAAACTAGTAAATTGAATGAAACTATGCTGGAAATTATGCAACATACACCTCCTCCAGCAATCAAAGGAAAATTCATTAAAATCAAATATTGTATGCAGTTACCAACGCATACACCTCAATTTGCTTTTTTTGCTAATTTGCCTCAATATATTAGAGATCCGTATAAACGATTTGTTGAAAATAAATTGAGAGAACATTATAACTTTAATGGTGTTCCAATTAGTATTTATTTTAGACAAAAGTAATTCTTAGAATTACTTTTGTTCTGTTTATTCATCCAACTGAAAATCAATAGGTAAAAAGTACTCTACATTTACGTATTCATTATCTTTTTTACCTGGTAAGAATTTAGGAAGAAGTGTAATTAATCTTTTCGCTTCATCCTCTAATAACTTTCCATTCTCTGGGCCAGATGCTGTAATATTCTTAACATAGCCCTCTGTATCCACAATAAACCGAACCCAAACTCTACCTTCTACACCTTCAGAAGCTGCATCAAAAGGGTAAATTAGATTTTCAAGAACATTGTTTACAAAAGTCTCTTTAATACATTCTTGTTTTACTGATTCTGCAAAATCAGAACATCCAATAAAAACAGGTGCATCGATTAATTGATCGAATCGAACATAATCTTGGATTAACCCAGAATCATTAGCTTGGTAAAAATCCTTAGCGTTTTTATTCGGAGCTTTAAAGTTTATATACACCTTATGTCTAACTTCAGTTGTAACTCCATTATGTTTAGCTGGATTTAATTTCGGCAAGTTGGTGATTAAACGTTTTGCCTCATTTTCAAACAATGGGTATTTCTTAGCACTAACAATTTTAATGTCTTTAATTTCTCCACTTTTTCCAATAGTAAAAGAAGTCAATACTTTGTCCTCTATACCATTTTTAAAAGCTTCTTCCGGATATTTCAAATTCCCATTAATGTGCTTTTTAATCTTTTCGTTGAAACAATTCATTTCATTTTCAACTCCTACTGAAACACAATCATTAAACATAGGAATATTATCAACTTGATTAATGCTGAGTTTTTGGCTTGATGAAGATTTTAGATTCTTTTTTAATTTAAGAATATTAGATGACATTCTTTTTCTAACTACTCTTCTACGAGTAGAGATTTGCACGAATTCTTTCTCATTTGATTTCTTAAATTTTTCAATCGCGCATTTTCCAATGGTATGTAAATCAGTTACTTCATTTTCTGATGATGTACATACCTCTTTTTGTGCAGTTACATTTAAACACAATGCAACCACAAATAATCTTATACAATTCTTTAGATTCATAATATTGGGGGTAAAAATTTGTTTGATGAGCTCTAAAAACTCAATCTATCTTAAGAACTTTAATAATGTAGTAATGGTTATAACTATTAAACTCTCATTTTCTTAATTTCAATTATCATATATATTTAATATTTCGGGTCCTTTTATCTGTTTATTCCACCTTTACTTTTTCGTATAAATTGGTAATTTTATTAAACAACTTCGTTAACGTATTACTTAACTTATATATTTCTTGATCTTGATATCCTTGCTTAAATAATTTATCATTATTCTCCTTAACAGATTCCCATAAAACGGTTACATCTCCAAGAGCTTCATCAATTCTATCATTATTAAAACTAGATACTAGCAAATCATTTAATGCATTATCAAGTTCTGAATATACATTACGTAAAACACTTTCAGTTTTCTTGTTTTTTAAGTCAGGTTTATTGGCAAAATAGTACAATGCTAAACGCTGAGATAACATTCGTTGTCTACCAGCTTTATTAATAATTTGTTTCAATTCTGAATCTTCTTCAGCAACATAAGAATCATCCGAACTACCACCTTTAGATTCAAGAATTATGGCGTTAACAACATTGTTCGCATACTTAAGTATTGTTGAATTTGTGTTTATAATTTTTTCGGCATCCTTCTTATTTGGTGTAGATTCTATAAACTTTTTGTACTTCTCCCAAGTATCTTTTACTTCTGCAAGCTTATTCTTAGTAATTAATAAACTCGCATTCTTATCTAGAATTGAAATCTGCTTTTCGAATATAATCTTAGTAATTTTTAAGTTTTTCTGCGCTTTAAAATCATTCGGGTTGTCTAGTAAATACAAGTAAATCTTTCCCATTCGCTGCGTAAGCATACGTTGTTTTCCTGAAATATTTACAGCCTTATTAAATGATAGCGATCCGTATTTTTTATTCTGTGCATACGTTGTTAGTTGAGTAGCAAGAAAAAAAGTACATGCAAGAGCTATTTTAGTTAGATCTTTTCTCATAATTATAAATATAAAATGTGTTTATATACTAGTATTCTTTAATAACAAAAGTCGATATCTTACCGTCTGATGTTAAATGAAGTAGCATTAAAAGTGTTCCGTTTTCAAATTCAACGAGGTAATTTCTTTCTTTTTCTTCTTCTAAAATCAATTCATAAGAAGACATTACACCTTTATTATTATGCAAACTATCAATAGTTTTCTTAAAAGGAGTTGGTTTTAATTTGCCTTTTAGAGCATCATTAAACTTTTCATGAATTAATGTAGCCTTACCTTCATTAAAGGCTTTTTTAACTAATTCTAAAGTGTTTTTGTAGTCGTCTTCCGTTTGTGAATAAATAGAAAATTGAAAAAATAGAATACACAACGAAGTAAACAAAATCTTCATAAGCGGGGGGATATTTTGTTATAAATTCTTTTCTAAAATAGTGTATTTCAAACTACTACACAAATCACACCTTCGTTATTGTTAAAATCTCAGGAAAACCACCCTTTTTTTAAATTCCCATATAAATCAGGGGGTTCAGATTATTATTTTGATAATTGCATCAAAATTTAAGCTATCAAAAAATAACATAAATTAACTTTAATTAACTTTTTGAAAAATCGTTTTTTTTGTTCTTTTGGTTCGGAATTTAAAAACGAAGATAATTTTTCTATGAAAAAGAATAAGCGACTCCCTCACAAGCTATATTCAAAACAAAGAAATCACAATTGACTACATAAAAAGGACATTTGATTACAAATTATTCTTCAGAACTAGAAGAGTTGAATACATTTGCCCGCGTAAACTGAGAACTATGAAAAACTTATTTATTGCTATTGCTCTTATTTTATCTTTTGGTGCACATGCACAGTCCTATAAATTTAGGATATCAGGTAAAATTCAAACTGAGAAAGAAAAAATGCCTGTCGAAGCTGCTACTGTTCACTTAGAAAAAGTTAAAGACAGTTCTATTGTTTCTTATACTATTTCAGATGATAAAGGATATTTTGCTTTAGAAGGGAAAGCCTTTCATAAAGATGTAAAACTTTTTATCTCTTTTATTGGAATGGACAATTATAGTAAGCTTATTTCTTTAGATAAAACACCTGACGTAAACTTAGGCACAATCAATTTAAAGGAAGAGTCTAATATGCTTAATGAAGTAGTAATTAAATCAAGAGCTCCTATTACCATTAAGAAAGACACATTAGAATTCAACGTAAAGTCTTTTAAAACTAAAAAAGATGCTAATGTTGAGGATCTTTTGAAAAAATTACCCGGAGTTGAAGTTGATGAAGAAGGAAAAATTACAGTAAACGGAAAACCTGTAAATAAGATATTAGTTAACGGAAAACCATTTTTCGGTAATGATCCGACAATCACGACTAAAAACTTATCTAAAGAAATTATAGAAAAAGTTCAGATTACAGATACAAAATCTAAATCAGAGGCTTTTTCAGGTGAAAAAGGAGATGCCAATAATCAAACCATAAATCTTACCATTAAGAAAGAAAATAATAAAGGATGGTTCGGTCGTGTTTCTGCAGGTGGTGGAACAGATGAAAGATATGAAGGTGCGACAATGATAAATAGATTTGACAATAATCAACGTTTTAGTGTCTTAGCCAGTGCAAACAACATTAACTCTCCTGGATTTAGTTTTGGTGAAATTCAAAAAATGTTTGGAAACGGTAGTGGTGTATGGTTTAGTGGTAATGGATCTTTTAGTGTTGGAGGAAGACGTTTTGGTGGAGGAAGTGGAATTATCACTTCTAAAACTGCAGGAGCAACATATGCTGATGAATATGGAAAAGGATTTGATGTAAACGCGGATTACTTCTATTCTGGGAGTAACTCTAAAGATGTTTCTAGAAACAATAGAGAATTTACATTACCAGACAGAAGGTATTTTACGAACTCAAACTCTAATTCAGATAACGAAAATCACAATCACAGCATTAACGCTGAGTTAGATATAGAGATAGACTCTACATTCTTAATTAATGTAAATCCTTCGTTTATCTTAAACCAACGAGAAAGTATTTTTAACACATTCGAAGAATCTTTGGATGAAAACCAAGTTGTAACGAATGAATTCAATAGTAGTACATTCTCTACATCTGATGCTAAAAACTTTCAAAATAGAATTGACATTACAAAGAGATTTGGTGAAAAAGGATCTTTTATTAAAGCCACTGTAGAAAATCAAATCGATCAATCTGACGGTGAAGATTTTAATAATTCAACTATTAATATTTTTGGAACTACACCAAGCTCAGAAATTAGAAATCAAAAGAGCACAATAGATAATGAACTAAATAGTATTAGATCTCGTATTTCGTATCGAATTCCTTTAATCGCTAAGAAATTATTTATTGATACAAAATATCGTTTTAGAAGAGATGAACGAACAAATGTGGAAAGTACATTCGATTTTGACAATAACACCAATGACTTTACTATCTTCAATACTGATTTAAGTTCGAATTTTACTTATAATGATATTACTAAAACTCCATCTATTGATTTAGTGTATAATGTAAAAAAATGGCGTTTTAGCTTCGAAGTTGGACAAGTAAACCGAACTTTAGAAAATATTGATTTATTACGTCCGAATTTAAGCTTAGAAAAAGACTTCAATAATATTACATTAGATGGAACATTTAGATATCGTTTTGATTCGAAAGCATCTGTTTATTTCAATTATTCGTTAGACAACAACGCTCCTAGCCTTAACCAGCTGCAACCGTTTAGTGATGTAACTAATCCATCGAATATCATTACTGGTAATCCAAACTTAAAGCCAAGTCAAACACATAGAATCTATGCCAACTTTAATAAGTATAATTGGCAAAAAAGAACAGGCTTCTTTATGTATATGGGAGGAAGTTTAACTAATAATCAAATTGTAAACAGAACGAGCATTGATGATAATTTAGTTAGAACTTCTACATATGATAATGCTGATGGAGTTTATGATTTCTGGAGTGGTGCGAACTATAATAAAAACATAAAATTAGATTCTATTACAACAATTAATTTAAGATTAGGAACTAGAGTTAATGGTAATAGAAGTGTAAATATTTTAAATGATGTAGATAATATTGCTGAGACATTATCTGTAACTCCAAATATTGGATTTTCATTTAACTGGAACAAAATTGTATCTATTGAGCCGAGATATGATCTTACATTTTCTAAAACATCATATAATGTAGATTCTTTCTTAGATCAAGAATTTACAAGTCATAGAGTTCGTATTAGAACAAAAACAAATGTTCCTAAAAAATTAGAATGGAGAAACGACGTGAATTATACCTACAACCCGAATGTAATTGGCTTTAATCAGTCTGCATGGTTTTGGAATTCGACTTTAGCCTACTCTATTTTAAATGATAAAGCAACGATTACATTGAAAGCATACGATTTATTAAATCAGAATACCAATGCAAGAAGAATTGCAACAGCTAACTATATCGAAGATTCTGAAAGTACTGTTTTACAACAATACTTCATGTTAGGATTTAGCTGGAAATTCAACAGCTTAGGTAAAAAGGGAAAAATTCGAGACTATGATTTTAGTTTCTAACCGAAAAAAGCCATCGTTTTGATGGCTTTTTTTTATGCTTTTCATGTAACTTTTTGGCTATTAACACGACTAATCTAAACATTTCGTAAATTTGCAAATACAAAAAGAAGGGAAAAATGACGATAAGAAACTTCCATAGCAGTTCAGATTTAGAATTACCTCTGCATATAAATATTAGTTTTAAAAAGGTTTACGACCTTTTTAAGAAATACACTGATAATCAATACAAAGGACATCCATATCATGTTTCAGCTATTCAAATGGTTGAAGAAATTGATAAAATTCCTGAGTTAATTGAAGGATTTTCTGATTTTTCATTATTGGAAAAACATGAAGAAATCATTGATCTTGTTTTAGATCCTTTATTTCCTGAGATCTTAACTCAGAACGAAATTAAAGCAGCTACGGTTCCTTTCTCTTTTACTTGCTTTAAGTTCACAGAACGATTTGAAAATATTTTGGATAATGCTGGAAAAGATTATCTGTTTGAAGTTAGAAATTTTGAACCCGATGCAATGTACATTTATGCATGTACATTAATTCTCGGAACTATCTACGGACGTAATGTTGATTTAAAACGTCCTTTCTATTTTGATATACCAGATGTAAACACTGGTTTTACCAGACATTACAGAGTTGCTTTCAACGGAGACTTTATGGATATTACTCCAACTGAAAATGCACCTAAAATTACTGAAGACGACATCAAGTTATTATTAGATAACTTTGACAATATTGATATTTGGAGAGAAAAATTCCCTCCGAATTCTTACATATTTAAAGGTTTTGGAATTATGAACCTTTTTGATGTAACTACCGATGAAACCATTAATTCTATACAGAACAATTTAATTGGTAGAGAAGACGAATCAATGACAGAAAAAATCAGAAATAACCTGAGAGATTTCTTTGGTATTGGTGATTTAAAAGTTGGGTATTCAGTTTATGACATCGCACATTTAGACGAAGGACATGTCAAAGTAAAAAGATCTGAAAGTATTTTACTAACTGATGAAAGACAAATTACTTGTGAAAAATATTTCTGTAATCATATCATCAATAAAATATTTGTTGAGAATGAAAGTATTGTAATTTCAGATGCAGATCATTACAAAAAACTCTCTGGAGGAAATAACTTCTCTCTAAATTTAGAAGAAAAAGGAATTAAGAGTATTATTCTTATTCCAATAAAAACAGCAACAAATCAAGATTTGTTGTTACTTGAAATGGCTTCTCCGAGAGCTTATGAGTTAAATTCTGTAAACAAACAGAAATTAAAAGATATTATTCCAATGTTTAAAGCTGCTGCTGAACGTAATTCAGAAGAGTATTTAAATATTTTAGAAGCTACAATACAAGAATTTTACACTTCTATTCATCCTTCAGTAAAATGGCGATTCTATGAAGCAGCAGAGAATTATCAAAATGCTTTATTAGATAAGGATGAAGATGCAAAAATTGAAAAGATAGCTTTCCACGATGTGTATCCTCTTTTTGGACAATCTGATATTAAAGGATCTTCAATTGCCAGAAATACTGCTATCAAACAAGATTTAACAAAACAGTTAAATTCTGCTATTCATGTGTTAAGAGAAGCATGTAAAAAAGAGAGACTTCCTATTTATGACGAATTAATGTATCGTGTAGAAGATTATTTAATTGAAGTAAATAAAGGAATGAAAGCTGGTGACGAAGTTGCTATTCTTGACTTTTTAAAGCGTGATATTTACCCTGTATTTAATCATGTTAAAGAAATCAACGATGAACTTACACAAGTTGTAAATGAATATTTAGATCAGCTAGATGATAATTTACAAGTAGTTTATGAAAAGAGAAAAGACTACGAGAATAGCGTAACTAAACTTAACGATAAGCTTGCCAAGTTTATTGATAAGAAACAAGAAGAAGCTCAAAAAATATTCCCACACTATTTCGAACGATATAAAACGGATGGTGTAGAATACAATATGTATATCGGTCAATCGATCACGAAACAACATAAGTATGATTCTTTATACTTATACAACTTACGTTTATGGCAATTACAAACCACTTACGAGATGGAAAACGTTGCGTATAAATTAAGAGATAAGCTTGACCATGATTTACGTGTTGCGTCATTAATATTGGTGCATAGTAATCCTCTTTCAATAGAGTTTAGAATGGATGAAAAGCAATTTGACGTTGATGGGGCGTATAATATCCGATACGAGATTATAAAGAAAAGAATTGACAAAGCGCATATTAAAGGTACAACAGAAAGATTAACTGTTCCTGGAAAAATAGCTATTGTATATTCTCAAGATAAAGATGCAGATGAGTATTTAAAGTATATCAAATTCTTACAATCTAAAAACCAATTGGGAAAAGTTGAGCTTTTAGAATTGGAGGATTTACAAGGCGTTTCTGGATTAAAAGCAATTCGAGTTGAAGTAATTTACGAAACAAAAGAAGACGAAAAGTCTTCAATGTCCATTGATGAACTAATCAAGGATATGAAGTAAAACTACGCGAACTATTTACTTAGATTAATTGTGCAACTACTGAAGTTACATCAGTTCTGCTTTGCATGTGAAAAGCAATTGCAAAAGCAATTACACTCACTATAATTCCTATCATAAAAACGGTGTAAGTAGTTCGTAGTAAACTATATTTTCTATTTAATACTAAACCGAGGAAGTATAAATCTTTGGTTAAGGATCCGTATAAATAGTCTCTATCTTTCATCATTTCACTCATTCCCCATTCGAATTCTTGTAAACTCATTTTGTGAAAATTTCCAAAGAAAATAAGATTCACTTTTTTGTTGGCAATATCTTCTTTTGAGAATTTCCCTTGAGTAACGTTTGGTCGAGTTGCCAAAATTGAAAGCACAATTGAAACTACTGTAAAAGCAATAAATATTACACTCGGATAGATAAGATAACTATTTGAAGGATTATCAAGCTTAGGAATTAAAGTAGATAATGCCATAGATATGATAATTGCATTTACCGATAATAAAATATTGGCTTTCGTATCTGCAATATCGCTCAATGTGATGTGGTTTCGTAAAGCAACTCTAAACATAGTTTCAATACCACGTTCTGGCAATTCCACCTTTTCCTTTTTAAACTTAAGTTCTTCTTTCTTTTGAGATAACTTTTTATTCTCTTGTTTAATTTTTTTCTCAGTTTTAATCAGCTGAGCTAAATTCTTCGATTTTTGTTTTTCCCATTTTTTAACAGCTACATCTGTATAAAATCGATGTCCATTAGTTAAGAAATCTATGTTTTTATTAATCCAATCGGTTTCCTTAATCTTTTCATCAGTCAGCAATTCCATTTCTTTTTGAAGTAACTGAGAAAACTCATTGTAATTTTTACTTCCTAAATGAGAACAATCTGCATCTTTCAATAGTTTCTCTAACTTAGAACTCGGCGTAACATCTATTTTAGTTGCTAAAATTGTCTGATTAACCTCATCTATAAAACTAGCCTCTACTCCTTCATTTTTTAAAAACTCAGATGCTATTTTCACACTCTCATCTTCATGTTCTGCTCTATTTACTGTAAATCCTGTATCATGAAACCAAGCAGCGATTAGTAAGCGCTCTTTTTCTGATTCTTCTAGTTTTGCATCTTCTGCTAACTCAGAAGCTTTTTCAACAACGCGTAAAGTATGAGATAAGCTATGATAAACTAATTTCTTATCTAACTTTTCATTCAACGTGTCCATTACAAAACTTTCTGTTTTTTCTAGAAGAGTGCTCATAAATCAGTAATTTAGTTTAGTAAAAGTAACTAAACTTTAGCAATTTTAATAACGTAAGTTTTCTTACAATCTCACGACTAACAATTATGCTTACTTGGAAAAATATTATAGACTTTACGGTTAATGGGAATCCATTACCAGACAGAAGAATTGAAAAAACAGACGAAGAGTGGAAAGCTGAGCTTACACCAGAACAATTTATGATTACAAGACTTAAAGGAACTGAACGTCCTTTTAGTGGAGAACACTGTTCTTCTTTTAGCTCAGGTAAATACAATTGTGCTTGTTGTGGAACACCTTTATTTGATTCAACAATTAAGTTTGACTCGAGTTCTGGATGGCCAAGTTTTACACAACCGATAAAAGAGAACGCGGTAAAATATCATAAAGACACTACTCATGGAATGATTAGAGTAGAGATAGTTTGTAATACTTGTGATTCTCATTTAGGACATGTGTTTCCTGATGGACCAGAACCAAGTGGATTAAGATATTGTGTTAACTCATTATCAATTGAATTAGAAGATGAAAACTAAAATAGCTACAGTTGGCGGTGGATGCTTTTGGTGTACCGAAGCTGTATTCAATCAAATTAACGGAGTAGAGAAAGTAGTTTCCGGATATGCAGGCGGAAATGTTCCTGGTTATCCAACATACAGAGAAGTTTGTTCTGGATTAACTGGACATGCAGAGGTTGTTCAAATATCGTATGATCCTGAAGTAATTTCATATCAGGAGATTTTGATAATTTTCATGACTACTCATGATCCAACAACTTTAAACAGACAAGGAGCTGATGTTGGTACGCAATACAGATCTGTGATTTATTATACTAACAGAGAAGAGAAATCAGTAATTGAAGAGGTTATAAAGCAAGTTCAACCGTATTACGATAATCCAATAGTTACAGAGGTTAGCGAATTACCAACTTTTTATCCTGCAGAAGAATATCATCAAAACTATTATGCAAATAATAAAGAACAAGGATATTGCAACTTTGTAATTACTCCGAAAATCTCGAAGTTAAGAAAGTTGTATGCTGATAAATTGAAATAATTTAACTTGAAATTAGATTTTCTAAATACCTTATAGAATCTTTATGAGCTATACCATTAACTACAACTTCACCCGTATTTTGTATGGTAATGGTTAGCTTATTTTTAATATCAAGTTTATTAGCTAATTCTTTGTATCGGTCAGTAAAAAAGAAATAGCGTTGGTTACTTGAGCCTGACCATGGACGGGATAAGTCGTGTAATTTTTCTATATAAGGGCCATCAACAAAAATATCGCATAGTTCAAGAAGCAAATGATTTGTTTTATCTTTTCTCCTTTTGATATGTTCTATTGTGTAACCACTAAAAATCATTACGGACAATTTAGTATGACTCTTGATTTTTTTAATTAATGAGTACAGCGCTTTGTGTTGATCAAATGGTTCTCCTCCAAAAACGGTTATCCCTTCAATATCCTCTTCTTTATTTGCAATAATATCATACAATTCATCAACCTTAATTTCTATTCCATTTTCTCTTTTCCAAGTTTGTGGAACAAAACAATTATCACATTGTATGCTGCATCCTTGAACCCATAAAACAAAACGTTTCCCTGGACCTTCAACCTCTGAAGAAGTGATATATTTATGAATATTTAAAACCATTTTATAACTCTAACCTTCTTCCTCTAAATCTTTTTCTGGATGTATCCTTTGGCTCTTCATTTTCTCTTTCATCACACGTAATTTTCTCTTGAATATTCTCTTGAATATTTTCAGAAATATCATTTCTAGTATAAAAATTCAATATTGAACTATAACTACCATTATCTTCTCTTTCTTTCACCAAATACTTGGCTTGTACCATTGAAATTCCTGATAATGTTGCAAAATCTTCCTCAGTTGCACTATTAACATCTAATAAACTGACTTCTTTTTCAACACTAATTACACCAGTATTTTCATCAGTTTCATTGATTACATCTTCTAACAAATTATTCGAATCCAATCTTCTTTCATTTTTTAAAAATGATGGTCTTTTTTTCGAAATATCTTTTATCGATTCCACATAAGTATGAGTAGTTTCAACTGAAAAAAACGAATAAAATACTGCCAAAATGCATAGTATATAAATAATTCTTCGAGCGTACCAAAAGAGTCCTTCTTTTCGTACTGGAAAATCAAGAATTACCTTTTTACCAGGATTATCTCTTTCATAATTGGCAACTTGTAAATGGTATAATTTATCTAAATGATTTTCTAAGGTATCTCCCGATTTATTAGTAATAAAATATGAGGTAAACACTCCTGACTCTACTTCAATTTTATGAATCGTTTCATTATTATTACTATCCTTTTTAATTTCATGATACCCATTATTTAATTCTGTAGTTACTAGAGAATATTTTGGGTTTATAGTTGAAAAATAATCGTTTCCGTAAAAAAATTTTAAATCGTCAACGTCATCCACCTTATAGAAGGATTTCATATACTCTTCGTTCGTTTTTTCATCTATTTGAACAGCATAATAGTAAGCTACAAATAATAAAATAGTCCCTAAAATTAACTTATAACTACCGCTAAATAAAGAGAAGAAAATTGCCACAATTGCATTGGCATAAGGCACAAAAGCTAGGACTAAAATGATAATAGCAATTAAACACATAACGAAAAATAATATTAAAAATCTAGTACTCTACCTCTTCGTTCATTTGAATCAGAAGCATCATCATCGTCTATATTATTTTCAACAAAAAGGAATTCTTTTAACTCATTTTGTAAATTCTGAGAAATGGAGTTTCTATCAAAGAAATTAGAAAGACTTATATATTTTCCATTTTCATCCCTTTCTTTAATAAAATACATCGCTTGAATTTTAGATATAGCTTTTAACTCAGCAAACTGTGCTTCATTTGCTTTGTTCACATCTAATAATTTTAGCTCTAAGTTTAAGTCTTTTTCACTTTTCTGAATTAAATCTTCAACCTCTATGTTTGCATTTACTTCATTCTCTACAATCGCTTCAACCTCTTTTGATGGTTCGATACTAATTTGTGGATCTTTATTTATCAATACTACTTCATCTTCTTTCTTTCTTCTCAATGTAAAAAAGCAATGAATCATAGAAATAATTATAATAAAAGGAGCTATTGTTCCATAGTAGGAACGATAAACTAAATCTGGAAAAACTACTTTTTTATTAGGGTGATCTTTCTCGTAATTCTTTAGTTGTTCCTGATATAATTTCTTTAAACGATCTTCTGTTAAACTCCCCTCTTCATCTAATATCAAATACGATTTGAACTTACCCTCTAAGACCGTTATTTTGTGGACGAAATTCTTTCCTTCTTTTTGCTTAACCTCTTCATGATAACCATCTGAAAGATCTGTTGTAGTTAAACTATATTGGGGGAAACGTATAGAAATATCATCAAAATAAAACACCTCTAAATCTTCTATTTGTTCTACTTCAAAAGTCTTAATTAAATATTTATTCGTTTCATAAGTATCTAATTCTAGAAGAACTACTGAAGCAATTAAAAATAAAGCAGCATAAATTGCCGCAGAAAATTTCTTTATAAAGATTCCGTAACCAATAGCAACAATACTATTAAAAACGGGAACTATGGAAATAGCAATTATACCTACTAATTTTAGCTTTTTCATTTTAAAAGTTACATCTATTTACTATTGTTTGACAATTTATTTTCTTTGTTTACTTCAATCTCATTTTCATGAAATTCGTGAGTAAGTTCATGTTCTAATGTTTCTCCTTCGATTAAATCTTCCAATACGCTTATATACTCTAAACATCTTTTCCCTTTTACTCCTTCAACCTTCGCTTTTACAGCTCCACTATTGGTTATTTCAATTATGATTTTCTTCATCTCTTAGCTATTATTGGTTGATGTTATAAGTCAGTACTATAGATTTATTCTCTGTTAATTCTTCTGATTCTAGAGTTAAACCTTTAGAGCCAGCATCATTTTTTAATTTCTTGTAGACCAATTCTTGAATAACATTACCATATTCCGTTTCTATTTGGGACACTAATTCTTGAGCCTTTTCTTCATTTGCTCCAATAAAAAACATATCAATAGCTTTACGAGTAGGATTAAATACACACTCTATTTGTACATCATCAATCTCTGACAAAACGTGGTTTTTAACATTCAATCTCGCATTATTTGATAGATTATTTAATGCAGATTGAACAATGCTTATCTTTCTAAAAATAGAGGGATAAATTACGGTGTTATTTATAGTTGAAGTTTTAGTTTCAAGATTAGATAATAATTTTTCAGCCACAGCTCCTACAGCGATACTACCAACAGAAACTCCCGCTGCTCCTAAAAGAGCACTTGCTCCTCCAATTACGACTACTACACTCATTATAATTACTTTTTCCTTTTAAAAATCTATTGTTCTTCCTCCTCTTCTTGGCTGGCTATTTGGTGATGGTTTAAAATCATCAAAACCATCTTTGTCAACAACTACGGCTTCTTCAATGAATTCATTGTCATTAATGGTTGTTGCTGATACAGCTCTAACATTTGCCCATTGTCGAATTGCCTCAATATTTTCTGCTTGAGTAACTTTTAAAGGAACCGTATTTTCAATAGATTTTTCAAAATCTTCAAAGGTTAATTTTCTTCGTTGATCAAAAGCTTCGAATAATGCAGAAATAACTACTTGTTCAATCTCAGCTCCTGTAAAACCTTCAGTTTTTTCTACAAGAATATCAAGATATTTCTGCTCACTAAAATCAGCTTCAAGAACTTCTTTATTCTTTAATTTCTTACGCAAATGCACTTTAAAAATTGCCGCTCTTTCAACTTTAGTTGGTAAGTCGACAAAAAAGATTTCATCAAAACGTCCTTTTCGCATTAACTCAGGAGGCAATAAATCAATTTTGTTAGCTGTTGCAACAACGAAAACAAACTTTCGTTTCTCCTGCATCCAACTTAAAAAAGTTCCAAAAATACGAGTTGAAGTACCGCTATCTCCAGAAGAACCAATTCCTGTAAATCCTTTTTCAATCTCATCAATCCATAATACACAAGGCGCAATTGCTTCGGCAGTTTGAATTACCTTTCTCATATTAGCTTCACTACTTCCTACGATTCCACCAAAAACACTTCCAACATCAAACCTCAGTAATGGTAAATTCCATTCGGAACTTAATGATTTCGCTATTAACGATTTTCCACAACCTGGAACCCCAGTAATTAAAACTCCTTTGGGCGAAGGAAGATTATATTGTTTTGCTACACTTCCCCAAGAATTAGATCTTTTATAAATCCAATTTTTAATATTATTTAAACCTCCAACGCTTTTCATATCTATTTTTGGAGATAAAAACTCAAGAATACCAGATCTTTTTATCAGTTGTTTTTTCTCTTCCTTTATCGCTTCAATATCACTCAAACTTAAAGTACCATCTCTTGTGATTGCTAATGCCAATGCATTCTCAGCCTCATGTAAAGTTAGTCCTGATGCAGCATCACTTAGTTTCTTCAAATCTTCATTATCGACTCGAAGCTTTAATTTTTCGTTGTCTTTATTCGCATCTATAATATTCTTGTATACTTTCTGAATTTCCTCATTATTTGGCAATTCAAAATCCATCAAACAAATTTGCTTTGACAAATCATCTGGAACAAAAATATCATGACCAACGATTATTATTGTCTTAGAATACTCTGACATTTTGAGCTGATAAACCAAATCTTTAATTTTTCTAATTAAGACTTGATTTGGATGATTTTCACAACATCGCTTTAAATCAAAATATAAATCTTTTAAAATGAAAACCGCATCTTCCTTGTAATTTTCAATATACTCAAGTATGCTTATTGCATTCTTAATATCTGGTTTTACAACTTTTCCATTATTCTCTATTCCTTTAGTAACACTCCATTGAAAAACTTCTTTTTTAAACTTAAAGTGATTTTTTTCATTTACCATTTGATCAATTAATTCAATAAGTCTTTCTTCTTCCCAAGTAGTAATATATAATATTGGGAATCGAGCTTTGATATGATTCACTAAAGATTGTTCAAACTGAAGATATTGTGATTTCATTGCGATTTTTTGTTGATTCTGCTATAAAACTACTTAATAAGAACTTATTTTAAAAGGAATATCAATATCTTTTTCAAACCATTTCTTTCGTAAGAATTAAAAGTGGATAACGACATAAAACTAAAATTCAGAATTTATCCATGAAAAGATCTAAACTTACTATTCCGAACGATAAAGGATATCAACTTAATGCTTTTTTAGAATTACCTGCTAATCAAAAACCAGAGTTCTATGCAATTTTTGCGCACTGTTTTACGTGTACAAGTTCTTTAAGTGCCGTAAAAAACATAAGTAGAGCTCTTACTAATTATGGTTTCGGAGTTGTACGCTTTGATTTTACAGGTTTAGGTAAAAGCGAGGGAGAATTTCATGAAAGTCATTTTTCAGCTAATGTGACAGATTTAATTGCTGTGAGCAACTACATGGAAGAGTATTTTCAAGCTCCTTCCTTGTTGGTTGGTCATTCTCTTGGTGGAGCGGCTGTAATTACCGCTGCTTCAAAGTTAACTTCTGTAAGAGCTGTTGCAACTATTGGTGCTCCTGCGGATGTTGAACATGTTACTCACTTATTCTCTCATGGAATTCATGAAGTTCAAGAAAAAGGAGAGGTTGATATTAATATTGGTGGAAGACCATTCAAAATAAATAGAGATTTCGTAGATAATTTCACCAAAACAGATTTACCTGAGATCGTTAGAAATTTGAGAAAGCCAATCCTAATCATGCATTCTCCAATCGATAGAATTGTTGGTATAAAAAATGCCGAAAAAATTTACGTAAACGCCCATCATCCAAAGAGTTTTGTAACCTTAGATAATGCAGATCATTTATTAACTAATCCTGAGGATAGTAAATATGCCGGAAATGTAATTGGAACTTGGGTACAACGATATTTCCCAAAGAAAATCATTCAAAAATTAGACACTGATCAAGATCAAGCTGTTGGACATTTGAATTTAGTAGAAGATAATTTCACCACTAAAATTCAAGCTAGTAATCATAACTTAATTGCTGATGAACCTGAAAGTGTTGGTGGAGACGATTTTGGTCCTTCTCCATTCGATCTCTTAAACGCAGCGCTTATTGCGTGTACAACAATGACTTTAAAAATGTATGCCAATAGAAAGCAATGGGATTTACAAGAAGTTTATGTTTATGTCACTCGAGTGAAGAAATCAAGTGAAGAATTAGGGATCACTTCAGAAAAATTGAATCGACACGATTTCTTTACCAAAAAGATTAAGTTAGTCGGTAATTTGGATGAAAAACAAAAAGCTCGTTTACTAGAAATTGCAGCAAAATGTCCGGTTCATAACACATTGGAAAACCAAGCGTACTTTGAATCTAGTTTAATTGATTAGGCGTATCTTTATAGTTCCTAAAAATAGTCCATGATTTTTAACCTTAACGATACGTTTAACAAAGAACTTCCAGCAGATATAACTCAGGAAAATTCAAGAAGACAAGTATATAATGCTTGTTATTCTTTTGTTACTCCAAAGCAAACTTCAAACCCTGAACTGATACATTTTTCAGATGACTTTTTAAATGAAGTTGGAATTACAAAAGAGGATGCTCAAAGTGAAGAATTCCTTAAGGTATTTTCTGGAAATAAAGTATTGAAAAATACGCATCCTTATGCCATGTGTTATGGCGGACATCAATTTGGTCATTGGGCTGGACAATTAGGAGATGGTAGGGCAATTAATCTGTTTGAAATTGATTATAACGATAAACATTGGACTTTTCAATTGAAAGGTGCAGGTGAAACTCCATATTCAAGAACTGCGGATGGATTAGCCGTTTTACGTTCTTCAATAAGAGAACATTTATGTAGTGAAGCCATGCATTATTTAGGTGTTCCCACTACTAGATCTTTAGCGCTAAGTTTAACGGGAGATCAAGTAATGAGAGACATTATGTACAATGGAAACGCAGCTTATGAAAAAGGAGCTGTAGTTTGTAGAGTCGCTCCTAGTTTTATTCGTTTTGGGAATTTTGAAATTTTTGCAGCTAGACAAGATAATGAAACGCTTAAAAAGCTTGCTGATTACACTATCGAGCATTTTTATTCGAACATTACTTCAACAGGAAAACAAAAGTATTTAGATTTTCTAACGGAAGTTCGAAATAGAACTATCGATATGATTGTTCATTGGCAACGTGTTGGGTTTGTTCATGGTGTAATGAATACGGATAATTTATCTATTCTTGGATTAACGATTGATTATGGACCTTATGGTTGGTTAGAAGGATTTGATTATGAATGGACTCCGAATACCACTGATGCTCAAAACAAAAGATATCGTTTTGGTAATCAGCCATACATTGCCATGTGGAATTTATACAAACTTGCTAATGCCTTATATCCATTAATTGAAGAAGTAGATCCGTTACAGACAATATTGAATAAATATGAAGCTCTGTATTTGAAACAGTATGAGGTTATGATGAAGCAAAAATTAGGCTTGGACACTAAATCAGATTATTCTTCCCTTATTTCCGGTATCGAGAAAACATTACAATTAATTGAAACGGACTATACTATATTCTTTAGAAAACTATCATTGGTTACTAAAAACGATACTCCAGCAAATTCAATACTGAAAATATCGGATGCATTTTATAACGAAGAAGAGCTTCGAGAAGAAAATAAAAAACAGTGGTTATCTTGGTTTGCTCAGTATATTGAAACTATTCAATCATTAGATTCAACAGATGAAGAAAGAGCTGCACGAATGAATACTGTAAATCCGAAATATGTTTTACGAAATTACATGGCGCAATTAGCTATTGATGACGCAAATAAAGGAAACTATGATTTAATTGATGAATTATATCAACTGTTAAAAAACCCATATGATGAACAACCAACTTACGAGAAATGGTTCGCCAAACGTCCAGAATGGGCTCGTCATAAAGTGGGTTGCTCAATGTTATCTTGTAGTTCTTAAACTTTTACTTAAGCAATACTTTCTTAACGATTTTTCCTTTACTCGTATCGAGTTGTAAAATGTATAATCCAGTCGCTAACTTTTTCATTGGAACACTATTGTTTCCATTTCCAATAAAACTAGAAGTAACTATTTTCTGTCCTGAAATATTGAATAAAGTTACATCAGTATTCTCATGAATTCCTTTTACCTGAATCGTGTTATGATCATCTACAAAAACCGTAACCGATTGTAAAGAAGCATCATCTACATTTAAAACAGATTGACTTGTGTGTAAATAAAAACGTCCAGTTCCTGAAACATTCTCAGTTAACTGTTTTGTGTAATTAGAAGATCCATCTAATAATGTAAAAACTCCTTCAACTCGGTCTTCCAAGTACATTTCATATCCTGTTGGTAAATTCGAAGATTCAGCAGCAATTGTTATCTCCATATTTCCTGAAGCATTAACACCCAATGGAATAACTTCACTAAATGTATCATTTGATAATGATTGAATGGCAAGCTTCTGTCCTTGGCTATTTTCAACCAATTCTGAATAGATTATTAAATCTGTACTTGCTCCATCAAAAATTGTAGAATCCCAACCATTATCCCATCCTGAAGTTGCTCCCTGAACGTATAAAATGTCTGTTTCCTTATCTGAATTGCCATCTACACTTAACATCAACTTTATACTTGAATGATTTTGGTTAATTCCTTTTGCGAATGTATCTGAAGACTGATGACTTTGTAAAGATTCAGGAAAACTAAAGTTCCCACCAGTTGTATTCGATCTTACAAAGAAACCTTGACCTGGAGCAATATAATAGATTCCATTTAAAATTGCCAATGCCTGATTTACTGTTGAATATTGACTCGTAGCTTGATTCCAGAACCAAATAGTTTCTTCCTCAAGAATTCCTGTATTTAAACTTAATAAATTATTTGAACCTGTAGGAGAAGAATGATTTGCAGTTACATAAGAAGGGAAAGGATTTCCGATCAAATTAAAGCCATTTCCTCCTACTCCACCATCAGCAATTGCTATTGTAACATCATTTAAAGGCATGGCTCCACTAAATGAAACATCATCTGCAGCAGTTAATTTTATTGAACGCCCTTCTCCACTAGCTAAACTTCCAGTTGTTGAGGCGTTAGCGTAAGTCCAACCTGGAGTTGAATTATCATAATCTCCAATACCAATATTTCCTGATGAACCTGATGCTAAGCTATGATTACCAATTATATCTTGAATTGTTTCATTCGTAACTGTTGATGAAACCAAATACCAATTTGTTGTTCCTAATGATCTGTTATAGGTCAAATCAAAACTAGTAGAGTTTTGTGCAATCAAAGAAGCTCCTGAATTCACAGTTACAGTTCCTGAAGTTGTAAGATTTGTTCCTACTGTTAAAGATGCTCCTGGATCAAGAGTTAAATTTGCCACTGAAATACTTCCACTAGCACTAACATCTTTCCCAGATCCAATCATAACATTTGTATTACTAGGAACCGTTGCAAAACTCCAGTTCGATGTTGTATTCCAATCGCTATCGGTATTTCCTGTGAAAATATTTGTAGTTCCGGCAATATGAAATCCAATATTCGTAAAAGTGTCTGAAGCGAAAGAATCCCATTCAGCAGCAGAATATGTTGTTGTTGGTCCACTAACTGTTGATTTTCTAACTAAAGTTGTATTTATTGCAAAATTCCCTGAACCTCCGTCAAAAGTTCCAATAATATCAATAAGTACGTCATTTTTAAACAATCCTACTGGATCATTTCCATTAAATGATAATTCGGAAGCATTTGAGGTTTGATTTGCTTTATTTGTAATATCTGTAGAAGCCCCAGAATTGGCAACCACGTGAACATTTCCATTTGCTAAATTCCCTGTTAAGGATAGACCACTCGACCAAGCTCCTGCTCCATTAGTTTGTCTTTTTATTGAATACACACTTAAATCAACTGTACTTCCCGTGTAATTTGCTATTTCTAGTGCTTTATTTACAGAAGATCCTTCAATATATTCCGAGAAAAATAGTTCTGAAGCAAATCCAGTTTGTACTGCAGTTGTTACCATGATTTGAGTACTGGAAACAGAAGTATTTCCTGCTGCATCATACGCTTGAACAGTAACATTATACGTTGTCGAACCTGTTAAACCTGTTGCATTGTAACTCGTTGTATTCGATGTTCCTACTTGAACATTATTTAATAGAATATTATATCCAGTTACTGCTGTATTATCTGTAGACGCTGACCAAGAAACTGTAAACGAAGTTGAAGCAATATTTGAAGAAGCTAATCCCGTTGGAACTGTTGGTGCTTCAGTATCACCTCCTCCACCTCCACCAAATAGATCTTCAGCTTGTGGTCCGCCCCAAATTTCAGTTGCAAAAGCAGGATTATCTATAAATGGATTTCTATTTCCCTGTGCATAAGTTCCTGCACTATCATGATACGTATTTCGTTGTTTTTCAAAATCAGAAACAGGATCTTCCGCATTCCAATCTAGAAATAAATCTATCATATCATCTGGAGTTGAAGCACTACTTCCAACACCTAACAAAGTTGGTAAACATTGACTTCCATATCGTAAATACATGTACATAGCAATTCTAGCAACATCACCTTTCCATTCATCTCCAGGATACCAGCCTCCAGTAACAGCTCCAGCGTTTCCAGTTCCATCCGCAAAAAGTGAATTTCCTCTAGATGAATTTGTGTTTGTATCACAAGGTCTTAAATTATGTGCATCCGCATATGGAGGGCCACTTGTACCTGAAGCATCCAAATCAGGATTGGCTAAAGAATTTGCAAACACGTGTTCTCTATTCCATAACCCTGTACAACTTCCTGGTCCACATGTTGCTGTTTTACTTCTTTCTCTATCATTATCCTGATTACCATCTGAACCATTTTCATAACCATAAATCAATAAAACTTCACTACTGTTCAATGGATTTTCATCTGTAATTTGAGAAGCATCCCAAATATTTGAATAAGACAAACTGTTCGTATGTGTATTAATAATCTTTGTTGCCAATTCATTTTTCAAACTAACTCCAGTTAGATTCAAATTAACATCATTATAATACGTAGGAATTTGTGCTGATACTTTTATTGCAACAAGTAACAGCGATAGAAGTAATAATTTCTTCATCTTTTTATTGGGGTTTTATTACCTAACAAAAGTATAATTTAAATTCAATATTTTCAATAACACACTAAAAATCAATATTCAATAAAACTTTCAAATAAGTAATTTGTATACGTCATTCGGTAAAATGTATACTTTTTACAGTAACCTCAAGACTAATTTTGTGGTGTAATTAAAACAATTATATCATGAAAAAAATAATGTCGATCATATTAATTCTTTGTTCAACAGCTTTAATCGCACAAAGAAATTGGAAAACAGAAACTTCTAAGAATGGAAAGGTTATCGTTAAAAGTGATATTGTTAATACTGACAATGGAAAAGTAATCTATTACATCGCAGAAACAACGACAGATATTTCCTTAGAAAAAGCTGAAAAATGTTTAAGAGATTCTCAAACACATAAAAACTTCCTAGAAAATACGACTGAAAGTAAACAAGTCGAGAAAAGTTCAGAATCAAAATGGATTACATACTACTTTTTTGATGCGCCTTGGCCTATGCCAAATAGCGACGCTGTTCAAGAATTTACGGTTACTAAAACATCAAATTCACTTACAGTAAGCGGAACATCAAAACCAAAAGCTTACAAAAGCACCGATGTTAAAAGAATGAATAATTATGATATCACTTATCATTTTGAAAAGTTAGAAAATCAAAAAACCAAACTTACCATAACAGCTAAATTTTCACCTGTAGGAAGAGTTCCTAAGTTTCTTTTAAAAGGATGGTTTCCTAAAGGACCAGCTGGAATTGCAACACGATTAATAAACGAAATTTCAAAAAAATAAAATCACATGAGTAAAGTAATCATAATAACCGGAGCTTCTTCAGGAATTGGAAAATCTACAGCGCTACAGCTTATTAAAGAAGGACACACAGTTTATGGAGTCGCAAGACGATTAGAAAAAATGCAAGATATTGTTAAAGCTGGTGGAAAAGCGTTAGCAATGGATGTTACCAATCAATCGCAAGTGAATTCTGTAATTCAAGAAATCTTATCTATTGAACAAAGAATTGACGTTTTAATAAACAATGCTGGTTTCGCTATTTGGGGAGCTGTTGAAGACACATCTTATGAAGATGCGAAACGACAATTTGAAGTAAACATTTTCGGTTTAGCAGAAGTTACCAAAGCTGTACTTCCAACAATGAGAAAACAAAAAAGCGGTAAAATCATAAATATTTCATCTATTGGAGGAAAAATTTACAGTCCACTTGGCGCATGGTATCACGCAACAAAACATGCTTTAGAAGGATGGAGTGATTGTTTACGTTTGGAAGTAAGTCAGTTCGGAATTGATGTTGTAATTGTTGAACCTGGTGCCATCAAAACTGAATTTGGGGATGTTCTGAATGAAAACTTTTCAAACTCAGAAAATGGACCTTATGCTGATTTAGCTTTAACTATGAAAAAAGTTACAGAAAATGCATATAAGGATGGAAATTACTCAACTCCAGATGTAATTGGAAATGTTATCTCCAAAGCGATAAAAGCTAGAAAGCCTAAAACAAGATATTCTGCAGGAAAAATGGCAGCTCAAACATTATTTTTTAGACAATGGTTTAGCGATAAAGCCTTTGATAAAACCATTATGAGAATGATTAAGAATATAGAAAAACAAGGTTAGTTTAGTTCAGTATCTCGTATACTCAAAAACTGTTAGCCATAATCTTTTTATTGGTTAGCAGTTTTCTTTAAATTTATACATCATGATTATCACTATAGATAAAATAGAAGACGGACATAAATTAATTGGAGTTCCAGCTCCAAAACATCCTTTAGTTTCTTTAGTTAACCTGAGAGACATATCGAAGTTACCAGAAGGAACCGATATTAAATTTATGCTCAACATGTATATGATTTCATTGAAAGATGGAATCTCTTGTTCTTTAAATTATGGTAGAAATTCGTACGACTTTTCAAAAGGAACTATGGTATTTTCCAAACCTAACCAGGTTTTATCTTCAGAAGATGAAACTATTGAAAATGATGCAAAAGGTTGGATTTTATTCTTTCATCCTGACTTAATCAGAAAATCATCTTTAGGTCAAACCATTAATGAATACTCATTTTTTGATTACGAAATTCATGAAGCGCTTCACATTTCAGAAGAAGAGCAAGAAACCATAACTGACATTGTAAAGAAGATAGAAAAGGAATATCAACAAAATATTGATAAACACAGTCAGAAGTTAATCATTTCGAATATCGAACTATTATTAGATTATTGCAATCGATTTTATGATCGACAATTTTATGTTCGAACAAACCTGAATCAAGATCATATCTCAGAATTTGAATTATTGCTAAAGAATTATTTTTCTTCTGAAAAACCTTACGAGCTTGGAGTTCCTTCAGTAAAATATTGTGGAGAACAATTAAACATGTCCCCAAATTATTTAAGTGATGTATTAAAAAAGGAAACCGGCAAAAGTGCTAAGGATCATATTCAAGGATTTATCGTAAATCAAGCTAAAAACCAGCTTTTAGGAAGTACCAATTCCGTGAGTGAAATTGCCTATAATTTAGGTTTTGAATACCCCCAACATTTTAGTAAACTATTTAAGAAAAGAACAGGTATAACTCCTGCAAAATTTAGGTCATTGAACTAATTCAACTAAGCGCATTGCTCTAATTTGTATATTTGTTATACATCAACTTTAATTACCATGAGAAAACTTTACGTTATCTGTATAACAATTCTTTGTTTATACGGGTGTGCTACCTATAATGCACAATACGCTTCAAAGAATTACGCTCACACTACAACTACTAAAAACCCAGTACATTCCTTTTATTTAATTGGTGATGCTGGTAATGCCAAAATGAACGAGAGTGTAGTTTTTTTAGAATACTTTCAAAAAGAAATTGATAAAGCGGATAAAAATAGTACAACACTTTTCTTAGGTGATAATGTATATCCATATGGTATTTATCCTAAAGATCATAAAGACTATGAATTGGTGAAACATCGACTTAAAATTCAAACCGATGCCGTAAAAAACAATGCAGGAAGAACAATTTTTATTCCTGGAAATCATGATTGGTATAATGGAGTTGATGGGCTAAAAAGACAAGAAAAATTAGTTGAAAAGGCTCTAGGTAAAAATACTTTTTTACCTGAAAACGGATGTGGATTGGATAAAGTTGATATTAATGATAATCTTACATTAATAATTATAGATAGTGAATGGTATATTACAAATTGGGATAAAGAACCTAAAATTAATGATAATTGTGATATTAAAACCAGAGAACGTTTTATAGAAGAACTTTGGAGCTTATTCAAAAAGAATAGGTATAAAAACGTAGTTGTTGCATTGCATCATCCGTTATACTCAAACGGTTCGCATGGTGGAAGTTACTCTATAAAAGATCATATGAGTCCTATTCCTATTTTAGGAACTTTAAAAAACATGTTAAGATCTCATGCTGGAATTCAAACGGATAACTTTCATCAACAGTATCAAGACTTTGTTCGTCAAATTGAAACTATAGCTAACGATTTTAAAAACAACATTGTTTTTGTAAGTGGACACGATCATAACTTACAATACTTAGAAAATAATGGATTCAAACAAGTGGTAAGTGGAGCTGGTTCAAAACAATCAGCTGCTTTAGCAGGTTATGGAGCTGACTTTACTTATGGTAATTATGGTTACGCTAAACTAAATTTTTATAATGATGGTTCAGCTATTATAGAATATTATTCTGCCAATGATGAGGATAAAAACAAACTACTGTTTAGCAAACAAATTATAGATCCTATAAAAAGAGAAACAAACTTCGATTTTTCCGAATTCGAAAAACATAAAAAAGAAGTAACTACTTCATTATATACCAAAGAAGCAGTTGATGTTACTGGATTTCATAAATTCATGTGGGGAGATTTAAACCGTGAGAAATATGGGAAAGAAATTACTGTTCCTGTTTTAGAATTAGATAAAATGTTTGGTGGTTTAAAACCGATTCGACGTGGAGGAGGAAATCAAACCAATTCATTGCGTTTAGAGAATCCTGATGGAAAACAATACGTACTTCGTTCTATGTATAAGGATGGAAGTAGAATTATGGGTGGAGTTTTAAAAGGAACTTTTTTAGTTGATGTTGTTCAAGATATTTTTACCATGTCACATCCATATGCTGCTTTTGTGATTCCAGATATGGCAGAAGCCGTTGAAATTTATCATACAAATCCGAAATTATATTACATGCCTAAACAACCTTCTTTAGGAATGTATAATGATGTTTTTGGAGGTGGAATGTACCTTTTAGAAGAACGACCTGCTGGCAATAGAGATGATGTAGCTTCTTTTGGTAACTCAACTAAAATTATCAGTACTTATGATGTTCTCGAGAAAATTCGAAAAAACGGAAAACATACAATTGATCAAAATTTCACTGTTCGTTCACGACTGTTTGATATGGTAATTGGAGATTGGGATCGTCATGAAGATCAATGGCGTTTTGCTTCATTTAAAACCGATAATGGAAAGACGTATTACAGACCAATTCCGAGAGATAGAGATCAACCATTCTCTAAATTTGATGGTATTTTAATTCCGTTGTTAAAACTGAATACTCCACTGATTAAAAACATGCAATCGATGGATTATGATATCAAAGACATGAAATGGTACAATAATTATCCTCGTTTCTTTGATGCTGAATTCCTAAACCAACTTACTTTAAAAGATTGGTTAAAAGAAGCTGAACATATTCAAAACAAACTTACTGACGAAGTAATTGAAAATGCAATAAAACAATTTCCTAAAAGTGTTTATGATATAGATGGAGAGGAATTGATTGCTAAGATTAAATCAAGAAGAGATAAGCTGAAAGAATTTGCTTCTAAATACTACAAAAAACAAGCTAAAAAAGTTCAAGTTGTTGGAACCGATAAAGATGATAAATTCATTATTAAACGATTAAATGATAATGAAACTAGTATTGAAATCTTTAGAAAAGACAACAAAATATTTAGTAGAATTTTCTTAACTGATGAAACAGATGAAGTTCAATTATATGGATTAAATGGAGATGATGAGTTTTACATTTCTGGTGACGTTGATGACAGTATTTTAATTCGTTTAATTGGTGGACAAAACCACGATGTTTATGAGGACTCATCTTCTGTTTCTGGATGGAGCAAGAAAACAAAAGTTTACGATTATCTTTCTAAGAAAAATACGGTTAAAGGAGGAAAAGAATTACACGATTTAAGAGAAGACAATTATTTCAAAAACACCTATAATCATAGAGATATTGAAAATAATACAACACTTATTTTCCCTAGTTTAGGATTCAACCCAGATGATGGATTCTTCTTTGGTGTGAATGCTACACATACTCGATATGGCTTTAAGAAAAGACCATTTGATAATCGTCATAATATTACCGCAAATTTCTATTCTGCTACTAGCGGTTTTGACATCAATTATACAGGTGAATTTGCAGAATTTATAGGAAATTGGATGTTAGAATTAAAAGCAAGAGCTACAAGTAGCAATTATGCATTTAACTTCTTTGGTTTTGGAAATAAAACTGTATTTCCAGAGGCTACAGATTTAGATTTTTATCGTGTAAAAAGAGAAGAGTTTACATTTTTACCATCTTTAGTTCGACAGTTTAATTGGGGAAGTACATTAAAATTTACAGGAACGTTTGAAGCTATTAAGGTTGAGAATACTCCTGGAAGAAACATCACAAACTTTACCAATGGAGTAACCAATATTTTTGATAGAAACTACTTTGTTGGTGGAGAAGTAAACTTCAATCATAACAGAACTGACAACAATAGTTTTCCTACAAAAGGAATGAATTTCGACTTAATCATGGGTGCTAAAATGAACGCAGAAAACACGGATCGTCATTTTGGGTATTTAAGAACTTCATTAGCTATTTACCAAAATTTAGTATCCAACAGAAGTTTAGTTTTTGCTTCTGAAATTGGAAGTCATTTAAATTTTAAAAACCGATTTGAAATTTATCATGCAGCAAGTTTAGGAGGAAATAGATCTTTAAGAGGTTACAACAATCAACGTTTTACTGGATCTGAAAGCTTTTATCATTCTAACGACCTGAGATTACGTTTAGGAAGCATTAAAGCTTTTATTCCTATGCGAGTAGGAATTACGGGTGGTTTCGATTACGGAAAAGTATGGAGTCCTTTTGCTCCTACAAATTCTGAATCTTGGAACTCAAGTTATGGAGGATCTTTTTGGTTAAGTGGACTCGATATGTTTACTATGAATTTAGCCATGTTTAATGGAAATGATGGTGGTCGATTTACATTTAGCGTAGGTTTTAATTTTTAAGAATGACACAACAAATCGTATTAGCAACGGCTTCAATTTTTGGAGCGTTATCAATTGTATTAGGAGCATTTGGAGCTCATGCTTTAAAGAAAAAATTAACTTCAGAACAATTGGCAAGTTTTGAAACTGGTGTTAAATATCAGATGTATCACGCCATAGTATTACTAGTTCTAGGCTTTAATTTTAATTCAAACTTTAGTAACGCAGCACTATTTATCATAATCGGAACAATACTCTTTTCTTTTAGTATTTATGGATTAGTACTATCGGATGCTTTTGGAAAAAAAATGAAATTCTTAGGTCCTATAACTCCAATAGGTGGATTGTGTTTATTAGTGGGTTGGGTTTTAGTTTTTCTTCATTGTTTAGCTTAAATCACAAGAATAAAATAGGGTAAATAAAAGAGTTTTAAATATCTTGTTTAACAATATTTAAAATAGATTAAACATTTTGTATCTTTGTAATCAAAATGCATCATTATGTTTGGTTTATTTAAAAAGAAATCCGAGAAAGAAAAACTTCAGAAATTATATGCTAAATTGTTAGCAGATGCTCATAAATTATCTACCTCAAACAGAAAATTGAGTGATGATAAAGTTTATGAAGCGGAGCAAGTGATGAAACGCATTGAAACAATAGAAAAACAGTCTCAAAATGACTAAAAAGAAGAAACCAGATGCCGTTGTTTACAACACAGAAACGGATCGTTACGATGCAGCGTTAAAACCTTACGCAACTTCAGTTGGTGCTCCAGTTATTACCCCAACAGATACAACTGCATGGAAAAACCGCAGTATAAATAAGGTTAACCATAAGATTAAAACAAAATACTTAGAGCTAAAAGCTGAATACGAACGTATGATGCAAGAGTTCGAATACAACAACTTAATTCTAAACGCTAATTTCTCTTTTGAACCTATTATTGGTGAAACCTATCACCTTTATCTGAATAAGAAAGAGGAACATTTTTTATCGTTAATCGCTCCGGAGCACTGCAATTTTAATTATGTCGGTAGTTTTCTATTAAACGCCGATCAAATCTGGGAAAAAGTTTAGTTTCATCTTAAATACCTCAAATGGCTTCTGAAAAAAGTAAAACAATCCATATCATCGGAGCAGGAATTAGTGGTTTAATTGCTGCACAAATTTTGGAAAATCACGGATATGCGCCAAAAGTAATCGAAGCTACGGACTCTGAAGGTGGAAGAGTTAAAACTGATACCGTTCATGGTTATAATTTAGATCATGGCTTTCAAGTATTACTTACATCTTACCCTGCAGCTCAAAAATATTTGAACTACAAAGATCTTGACTTACAATATTTTCTTCCAGGTGCAACAATCTTTAAGAACAATTCTATAAGTACAATCGGAGATGCTTTTCGAAACTTTGGATTATTAATTCCTACAATCTTATCAACCAAAGTTTCTATTAATGATAAGTTCAAAATTCTTAAGCTCAATAGAATTCTTAAACAGAAGTCGATAGAAGATATATTTTCAGAAAAAGAAACAACTACACTACAATATTTAGAGAAATTTGGATTCTCTCAAAAAACTATTCAAAACTTCTTTATTCCTTTTTTTAGTGGAATTTTTCTTGAAACTAAATTATCTACTTCAAGTAGAATGTTCGAGTTTGTATATAAGATGTTTGGTACAGGTTATGCTGCAATTCCGAAAGCTGGAATTGGAGAAATACCGAAACAACTAAAGAATAATTTATCCGCTACCACTTTCGTATTTAATACCAAAGTTACTTCTGTTGACAATCAAACTATAACTCTATCTAATGGTGAAACTTTAGAAAGTGATCAAATTATCATTGCAACAAATCCTGCAAAATTTATTACTTCTAAAAATTCAAAAAAGATAGCATGGAAATCTTGCCAGACTTTATATTTTGAAACTAACAAAAGTGTAATTAAAAAACCTATAATAGGTTTGGTTGCGAATGAAGATTCGTTAATTAACAATATTTTCTATTCTACTTCCTTACCTAATACACATACTGGTAAAAAACAGTTGTTATCGGTTACCGTTGTTCGCAATCATAATTTACACGAATCATTGCTAGTTAAACAGGTTGCAAAAGAACTGGAAACATTATGTGGAATAACTGATGTTAACTTTTTAAAAGCCTACGATATAGCAAAAGCTTTACCTGAGAGAGATAATTTAAGTTACGCTCCTTTTTCAGAAGAAATTAAATTAGACAACCACATCACATTAGCAGGTGATTATTTATGCAATGGATCTTTGAATGCTGCAATGTTATCTGGAGAATTAGCAGCCAAAACTGTTATTGAAAATCTAGAAAATCAAACTATTGCTTTGGAATAAACTCGTAAGATTTTAATTTTTCAAGAGTTGTATATTGCAATGCTTTTTTATCTGTTGCTTCCAAAATAACTTTTGGAGCTTTACCTTGTTTTTCAGCTTCTAGCCAACGAGAAATACATAAACACCATTTAGATCCTGCTTTTAATCCTGGGAATTTCCAATGTGGAATTGGAGTGGATAAATCGTTACCCCTTTTCCTCGTAAATTCTAAAAACTCATCCGTCATTACCGCGCATACAATATGAGTTCCATAATCGTAACTTGCAGTACGACAATAACCATCTCTAAAATATCCTGTAGCTGGTTCTGTACAACAACTTTGTAATGGTTCTCCTAATACATTTAATTCCATAATTCGCTTTTAATAATCAATCAATTTGCTTTGCTAAAGGAATTTTCATTTCATATAAATTTCCTCCATGTGTATGAGATCGTTCATCAGAAATATAAAGTGTATTATAATCTTTGAAATCAATAGCTTCCTTTTGAGAAGAAAAACCTAAATCTATTCTAGTTAATTTACCTTCTAAAAAATGATCATTTTCAAAATCACTGAACAACAATATTTCACGTGAAGTTAACAAAGCTAATTTTGAATTGTCTTTTGAAATTGCGGCTCCTGTAATCCAACAATCCATATCAGCACAGTTTTCAAAAGTTCCCATCAATTCTGCTTTATGCTTTCCTTTTGTAGCAGGAATCTTATATAAACTCGTTATACCAAATTTATGCTTCACTCGACTTTTAGTAAAAATATATAAGGATCCATTCATGTATACTATGCTTTCTGCATCGAAATAACGATGTTTCTTTTTAGGAGGAAACTTATGCTGTTCTGGATATTCGAATTTTATCTTTTCAACTTCAACTGATTTTTGAGTTAAAAGATCCTCTTCCTTTATTTTAAGGATAACCAAATCTTTACGCTTACTTTCATTATTCCCAAAATCTGCTACATAAATATTTCCTTGATCATCTGCAGTAATGTCTTCCCAATCTTTGTTTTTAGCATTTACGTGAACATTTCGAACTATCTCTCCCTTTGTATTCACCAAATATAATTCACTCTTATTTCCTCCATCATTATGCATCCATAGAAGTGAATCATTTACACGTGATAATCCTGATACTTCTTTTAACTTTTTAGGAAGCTTTCCAAGAAAATTTACTTGACTATAATTTGTGCATCCATAAAAGACAAATAAGAGGAATGCAAACTGTACTATTTTCATAATACTAAAAATAAAAAAAGCTCCTGTATACAGGAACTTTAATATTATATTTTAATGAATTTTTAAGATTACCAGCTTCCACCAGCTCCACCTCCACTGAAACCTCCGCCACCGAAACCGCCGCCAAAGCCGCCTCCGCCGAAACCTCCACCAGAGCTTCCGCCTCCAAAACCGCCGCCGAAGCCGCCTCCGAAACCACCGCTTCGTCGATAACCACCTCTACCTGCATTACTCAGAATTATGGTTTCTAGAATGTCTCGTGAATCTGAATCTGAATGATATCTTCTACCTCCATTTCCTCTTCCTCCTCGTGAGATTAAAATAAAGAAGACAATTATAATGATGATGAAAATTATAAAGGCAAAATTTCCTCCGCTCTTTTTCGATTTTTTTCGAGTTCCTTTATAGGTCCCTTTAAGTACTTCAAAAATCGCATCTGTTCCTTTATCTAGTCCGCTATAATAATCTCCCTTCTTAAACTCAGGAATAATTACATTTCGAATAAGTTGACCGTTAATTCCTGCTGTTAATTTGTGCTCAACACCATAACCAGGAGAAATCCATATTTTTCGATCATCTTTTGCTAATAAGACAAAAACACCATTATCTTTTCCTTCTTGTCCAATTCCCCATTCATGTGCCCATCTTGGAGTCAAAATCCCAATACTTTCGTTGTTAGTTGAATTTATAATTGCAACAACAATTTGTGTGGAAGTAGTATCAGAATAACGAACTAATTTATCTTCTAAATAAGACCTCTCTGATTGGGTTAATAACCCTCTACTTTCCTTATTATTAGTATTTTGTTTTTTGTAATAATCGTATACACTAGTTTGAAAATCGGGTTTCTCAGGAACCTCAAACTGTGCGTTTGTAAGTTGTATTCCAATACAGAGAAACAGAACAAAAAGTAAAAATTTTATCTTTTTCATTTATCCTTTAGATACTTCGTTTGGTAATTCATCTTCATCATCAGTAGTCCAAGGAAAATGTGCTTTCAGTTCTTTTCCTGCCTGTAAAACTCCTTCAACTATTCCTTGTTTAAACTTTCCTTCTTTAAACAAACTTTGCATAACATTTTTAGTGCTTTCCCAGAAATTACCGGGAACTACTTCATTGATGCCTTTATCTCCATAGATCACAAACTGATGATCATCAACAGCAATATAAATCAATACCGCATTCTGTTGCTTAGTATTATCCATTTTAAGCTTATGAAATACTTCTAGTGCTCTATCAAAATGTGATATTGAGGTTGTTTTCTCAATATGCACTCGAATTTCACCAGAAGTATCTCGTTCTGCTTTTATAATGGCTTGAACAATTTCTTGTTCTTCTTCTAAGGATAGAAATTTTTCTACGCTCGACATTTACTTTTTGTTTCCAAAATCAAAATTAACATCAGGTGCATTTTCTTTACCAGGATCTGCTTCAAAATATGGCTTATCTTCAAAACCAAACCATCCTGCAAAAATGTTATTTGGAAAACTCTTAACGTGATTATTATATGGTTTTACCGCTTTATTAAACCTTGTTCTTGCTGTTAAAATTTGATTTTCAGTACTTGCTAATTCATCTTGTAATTTCAAGAAGTTTTGGTTTGCTTTTAAATCAGGATATCTTTCAACAGACACTAATAATTTAGAAAGTGCTCCGCTTAATCCAGATTGAGCTTGTTGAAATTGTGCAATTTTATCTGGTGTAATGTCTCCAGCGTTAATTGTTGTTTGTGTTGCTTTTGCTCTTGCATTAATCACATCAGTTAATGTGCTTTTTTCAAAGTCTGCAGCTCCTTGAACAGTTTTTACTAAGTTCCCAATTAAATCACCTCTTCTTTGGTAAGCTGTTTGAACATTACCCCAAGCTTCCTCAATATTTTCATTTAATTTAATAGTAGAATTATAAAATCCTTTTCCTGAACTATATGCATACATAACTAATGCACCAATAACCAATAATGGCACTAACCATTTTTTCATAATTTCTCTCTTTTTGTTATTCTAATTGATTTTTTATCCTAATTAACTCGGCTTTCACCGCTTCTAATCTACTAATTATTTCCTGATTATCTACTGCCTTCTCTGGGTTTTGCTTTAGCTTTTGCTTTGCTCCATCTAACGTAAAACCTCTTTCTTTAACTAAATTATATATCAGTTTAAAGTTCTCCACATCTTGTTGAGTAAACAATCGATTCCCTTTTGCATTCTTTTTAGGTTTGATAATATCGAATTCTCCTTCCCAAAAACGAATTAGAGATGCATTTACATTAAAGGCCTTAGCCACCTCTCCTATTTTGTAGTATCTTTTCTCAGGTAAATCTACGTGCATCGGGGATTTTTATTTGCAATTTACAAATTAATCAAAAGATTGACGTAGCTCTTGAGATGCTTTTTGCATCGCTATAAATTCTTCTGGAGATAAATCTCCGTAGTAGTAGTAAATTGGATTAATTGGTCTTCCGTTTTTGTGCACTTCATAATGTAAGTGAGGAGCTGCTGAACGTCCTGTGTTTCCAACATAACCAATCAAATCTCCACGCTTTACTTTTTGCCCTTTTTTTGCGACAATTTTACTCATATGTGCATATACGGTTTTATAACCATAACCGTGTTCTATGTAAACAACTTTTCCAAAAGTTGCACTTCTGTTTGCTCTTGTGATTTGTCCATTTCCTGAGGCATAAATAGGAGTTCCTGTTGGTGCAGTAAAATCCATTCCGTTATGCATTCTCCACGACTTTAAAATTGGATGTAAACGCATTCCAAAACCTGAGGCCATTCTCGTTTCATCTTCGTTTTTAATTGGCTTAATTGCAGGAATTGATGCTAACATCTTCTCCTTCTTTTTAGCCAAATCTACAATTTCGTCTAATGATTTTGATTGAACTACTATTTGTTTAGACAAAATATCTAAATCCATAGTTACGGTCTTAATCATCTCAGAATTATCAAAACCTTCAAGGTTTTTATATCTATTAACTCCTCCGAATCCTGCTTTTCGTTGTTCATCCGGAATAGGATTAGCTTCAAAATAAGTTCGATAAATGTAATTATCTCTGTCCTGAAGATCAGTAAGAACATCCGTAGTTTCCTTCATTCTTTTACTTAAAAGCTCATAATGAAGTTTTAAGTTCTCCATTTCTCTTCGTTGCGCTTTTTCTGTAGGAGATTCTAAAAACTGACTCAATACTACGAAACCAAGAAACGCAACAAGAACAACACCAATCAAACCAATGACTGTATTCTTAAATTTATCCCTTTTCCTTACCTCAATCTGTTGGTAAGAAAGTGTCTCTGGGTCATAATAATATTTTACTTTTGCCATACGACCAAATGTAGTATTTTTGTGTCCTTTAGTAAAGAACGACTTATAAGGTTAGACGTGCAAATTTATGAAATGTTTCAATATATAAGCATTCTTTACACTCAATTAGAAATATTTTAACGAAAAACAAATGAAATCTCAAGAGATAAGAACTAAGTTTTTAGAATTTTATAAGTCTAAACAACATGAAATTGTTCCTTCTGCACCAATGGTGTTAAAAAATGATCCAACCTTAATGTTTACCAACTCAGGTATGGCTCCATTTAAAGAATATTTCTTGGGAAATGCCACGCCTAAAAGCACTCGTATTTCTGATTCGCAAAAATGTTTGCGTGTTTCTGGAAAGCATAATGATTTGGAAGAAGTAGGATATGACACCTATCACCATACGATGTTTGAAATGCTTGGAAACTGGAGTTTTGGTGATTATTTCAAAAAAGAAGCAATTGCTTGGGCTTGGGAATTACTTACTGAAGTTTATAAAATTCCGAAAGATATTTTATATGTTACTGTTTTTGAAGGAGACGAAAAAGACGGAACTAAAATGGACCAAGAAGCGTATGATATTTGGAAAGAATATATTTCTGAAGATCGTATTCTAATGGGGAATAAGAAAGATAACTTCTGGGAAATGGGAGATCAAGGACCATGCGGACCTTGTTCTGAAATTCATGTTGATATTCGTTCAGAAGAAGAAAAAAATAAAATAAACGGTAAATCTTTAGTAAACGAAGACCATCCGCAAGTTGTTGAGATATGGAACTTAGTTTTCATGCAATTCAATAGAAAAGCGAACGGTTCATTAGAAGAATTACCAGCGAAACATATTGATACAGGAATGGGATTTGAGCGTCTTTGTATGGTTTTACAAGGAGTTCAATCGAATTACGATACTGATGTATTCACTCCATTAATAAGAGAAATTGAGACGATTACTGGAATTGAATACGGAAAAGATGAAAAAATTGATATTGCAATTCGTGTAATTGCTGATCATGTAAGAGCAGTTTCTTTTGCTATTGCGGACGGTCAGTTACCTAGTAATAATGGAGCAGGATACGTAATTCGTAGAATTTTAAGAAGAGCTATTCGTTACGGATTTACTTTCTTAAACAAAAAAGAACCATTCATTTACAAGTTAGCAGAAACACTTTCTCATCAAATGGGAGATGCTTTCCCAGAAATTAGAAAGCAAGATACTCTTGTACATAATGTAATTAAGGAAGAAGAACAATCTTTCTTAAGAACTTTAGATCAAGGATTATTACTACTTGACAAAGTAATTGAAGGCACTAAAGGAAAAGAAGTTTCTGGTAGAAAAGCTTTCGAATTATATGACACCTACGGTTTCCCGTTAGATTTAACTCAGTTAATCGCTCGTGAGAAAGGGTATGAAATAAATGAAGAGGAGTTTAATGCAGGAATGAAAGCTCAAAAAGATCGATCAAGAGCGGCATCTGCAAGTGAAACTGGAGATTGGGTAGTTTTAATTGAAGATGAAACTGAAGAGTTTGTTGGTTATGACGCATTACAAGTTGATGTTAAATTGACACGCTACAGAAAAGTGACTACTAAAAAAGATGGTGATCAATATCAATTAGTATTTAACATGACACCGTTTTACCCAGAAGGTGGTGGACAAGTTGGTGATAAAGGATATTTAGAAACTTCAAATGGAGATATCATTTATATTCTTGATACTAAAAAAGAAAACAATGTGATTATCCATTTTGCTAAGAATCTTCCGAAAAACTTGAACGAAACGTTTAAGGCAGTTGTAAATGACGAATTCAGAAACTTATCTGCAAGCAATCATACAGCAACTCACTTATTACACCAAGCATTACGTACAATTTTAGGAACACATGTGGAACAAAAAGGTTCTTTAGTAAGTCCGGATTATTTACGTTTTGACTTCTCTCATTTCTCTAAAGTTGATAAAGATCAACTTGCAGAAATCGAAGAATTTGTAAATGCTAGAATTCGTGAAAACTTACCTTTAGAGGAAAAGAGAAATATTCCAATGCAACAAGCAATTGATGAAGGAGCTATTGCATTATTTGGAGAAAAATATGGAGATAGTGTAAGAGCAATTCGTTTCGGACAATCGATGGAATTATGTGGAGGAACACATGTTCAACAAACTGGAGATATTTGGTATTTCAAAATAAAATCAGAAGGAGCTGTTGCTGCAGGTATTCGTCGTATTGAAGCCATTACAAATGTTGCTGTGGGAGAATACTTTGAAAATGTAGAACGTAATTTCTCAGAAGTAAAAGCTTTACTTAAGAATCCTAAAGATGTAGCTAAGTCTGTTAGTTCATTACAGGATGAAAATGCTGCACTTAAAAAGCAAATAGAACAACTTTTAAAAGATAAAGCTAAAAACATGAAAGGTGATTTAAAAAATCAAATCACTGAAATTAATGGTGTAAACTTTTTAGCTACAAAAGTAGATTTAGATCAAGGAAGCATCAAAAACATCATGTTTGAATTAGGAGGTGAAGTTGATAATCTTTTTGTATTATTTGCAACAGCGCCATCTAACGAAAAAGCAATGTTAACATGTTATATTTCTAAAGATTTAGCCAATGAAAAAGGTTATGATGCTGGTAAGGTAGTTAGAGAATTAGGAAAACTTATCCACGGAGGTGGTGGTGGCCAAAACTTCTTCGCTACAGCTGGAGGTAAAAATCCAGGAGGAATTCCAAAAGCATTAGAACGTGCAAAAGATTATATCGTATAGAATCGAATATAAACTCATTAGGATTAAAGTCTAAAATTGAAATTTCAGTTTTAGACTTTTTTTTATTTTTGAAATATGAAAAAGAATGATCTATTTAGTAAAAGAAATTTAGGTTTCATAGCCTTTATAACTGCCAATATTTTAACTAGAATTTATAAAGAAGAATTTGATTATTACTTTGATAAAATTCCAAAACCAATTATTACTGGGGTATTAATTTTAGTCTTACTCTATTTTATTTATAAAGCTCTTACTCCAACGAAAAGAGAAAACGAAACTGTTTTCATTCCTAGCGAAAACGATTATGCGCACAAGGACACGAGCGTAGGTTTCACAGTTATTTTAATTGTTGGTTTTTTAGCATACGCTTTTCTAATTAATGAATATAGTACTAACGCTATCTTAATTCTCTTAATAATTCTCGTTGCGCTTATCAGTGGTTCATTTCTTAGTAAAACTACCTCATTTCAAATTAAAAATGAAAACATCACCTATAAAAGCGGTAAAGAAGAACGAGTTTTCAAAACTGATGAAATCATATCTTTAGAAGTCTATCCGAATCAAATTCACATTCAGAAACAAGACACAAAAGAAGTATTACTATTCTTATCCTTGGACAAAACAGATTTTCAAAACATCAAATCTTATTTCAATAAAAGAGTACCAGAAATTTCAGTTAAATTAGCTCAGAATTCCTCTAACTAAAAGAACATGGATATTTATACGGCCGATTTATGCGATGATTTTATTGATCTACTTCAAGTAGCTACTCCAATTGGTTTTAAAGATTATGGAGCTAAAAAGAACTTTCATGGTGAAATTGTAACTGTAAAATGTTTTGAAAAAAATCCATTAGTAAAACAAACTCTTAATACTGACGGAACAGGAAAAGTTTTGGTAGTAGATGGCGGAGGATCATTAAATTGTGCGCTTATGGGAGATAACTTAGCCGCAATGGGAATTAAAAACAACTGGAACGGAGTTGTGATTTTTGGTTGTATTCGCGATAGTAGAGAAATAGCCACTATGGACATCGGTGTAAAAGCACTGAATACGACACCGAGAAAAAGTATAAAAATTCCTGAAGGAGAAGTGAATGTTAAAGTCTCTTTTGCGGATATAGACTTTACTCCTGGTCATTATATTTATTGTGATGAGGACGGAATTGTAGTCTCAAAAACAAAATTAGTTTAACTTTTAGATATGAATCTACAAACTCAAATACCTCTTCAGAAAGAAGCTCATCATCAAATTGATTATACTTCTAAGTTGTTCCTTTTAGGTTCATGCTTTTCTGAAAACATTGGGAATAAACTTTCATATTATAAGTTTCAATCAGTTCAAAATCCATTAGGAATTTTGTTTCATCCAAAAGCTATTGAACGTTTAATTTTAAACTCAATTAACGCTAAAGAATATACAGAAGAAGATATATTCGAATTAAATGAACGTTGGCATTGTTTTGATGCACATTCTCAGTTAAGCAACAACGATAAAAAAGAACTGCTTCATAACTTAAATGAAGCTGTAAAAACAACAAAGGAACAACTTACCAACTCAACGCACATTATAATCACCTTAGGAACGGCTTGGGTTTACAGATATATAAGTTCTGATAAGATAGTTGCAAACTGTCATAAAGTTCCGCAAAAGCAATTTTTAAAAGAACTGCTATCGGTTGATGAAGTAACTGAAAGTTTAGAAAGTATCACAGCTTTAATTCGATCAATAAATCCTAATGCCTCTATAATTTTTACGGTTTCTCCTGTACGACATGTAAAAGATGGTTTTCTGCAAAATCAACAAAGTAAATCGCATTTAATTGCTGGAATTCATAATGTAATCGAACCTAGAAAAAATATTCATTATTTTCCTTCGTATGAAATTATGATGGATGAACTACGTGATTATCGTTTTTACAAAGAAGATATGATCCATCCTAACCAAACGGCTATTCATTATATATGGGAAAAGTTCGTGTATAGTTGGTTTAATGAATCTTCATTATCAACCATGAAAAGAGTTGAAGAAATCCAAAAAGGAATTACTCACAAACCTTTTAATCCTAATTCTGAAGCTCATCAAAAGTTCTTGGACAAACTAAAATTTAAACAAGAGCAGTTACAAAAAGAATTTTCATTTATGAGATTTTAAATTTTGATTTGCCAACCAAAAATAAAACTTAACGAATTCGTTTTTGTATACTCAAAATGAGGTTCACTCTCTATACTTACAGTTCCCAGATGATTTCTTAGCTCCATGAAACAACTGAACCTTTCACTTATATCAAAAATTTTACCTATTCCTAATGAAATACCAGAATCAAATTCAGAAAAATATTGAGATAAATCATCGCTCCACTCTCTTTCATTTATTCTTTCTCTAGCCTTTAGGAAATAAGAAGCAAAAAAACCACCTTTAACATAGAAAGGACTCTTATCACTAAAATCATACTGTATAGTTAAAGGAATCGTCACGAATTCATAAAGATCGTAAATCCTAAAACTATTTATAACCTGTCCATTCAGAACAAACTCAGGAGAAAATACACTTACTAATTTTCTTTCGTAATTGATTTCAGTTTGAAAAGACCATCTTTTACTTAGATAAATATTGGCATTTACACCAAATAAATAATCTATTTCAGAATCATGTTCAGAAACAATATCGTCTTCAAATCTCAATGATGAATAAGTTACTCCAGCGTGTAATCCAAGTTTAACCTTATTTTGACCATATAAACCTGTAAAACAAATTAAACCAAAGGTTAGGAAAAGTAGTTTTGAAAATTTCATAGCTTTTTTATTACAAAAGAAATCATAACTAACTAATAAAACAAGAAAATCAATTAATGATTCCTTTATTTTAAAAACTAATTCCTGATAACTTCCATTTTATTCCAATAAATACCTTCTTCATTCTATTTTTCATTTTCTCGTGACGATTAGTTCAGATATTTGAAGTGTTCAAGAAAGCCAAAATTGCTTTTCTAAACATACTAAATTGAAACTAACCTTAAAACTTATATAAAATGGGAAATGTAACATCAACAATTTACTCGACTACAGCTAAAGAGCCAATGACTCAATTAAACTTTTCTACTGATTTCAACGGAGAATCAGCTGTTGTAAAAGTAGATTTTTTAAAGAGTGGAAGTGTTGTAACTAGTCAGAGTTATAATTTAGATAACGCTAATCGTATTGCTAAAATTAATTTAGAAGCAACAGATATGAAATCTGAAGGAACATTAACTTTTGCTGCTGAGGGTAATGCAATTGCTTATTCAGGAGTTGGAATTTGGGGGAATGTAACTTCTTTTAGAGCAGAAAACGTTGCCGTTGCTTATAGATAAGCACTAAGCATGTTCATAGTAAGTAAATGAAAAAGAGATGCAAATTGTTGCATCTCTTTTCTATTTAAACTCTTTTCAAATCTTTATAGGTATTGATCAACATTACCCCAAGGTCCTCCATTGATAATATCAACTCCATGACCTTGCAAAAATTCCGTAGCTTGTCCACTTCTTCCTCCGCTTCTGCAAACAGCAATTACGGGTTTATCCCAAGATTTAATCTCTTCTACATTGTTAGGAATTGTATCTAAAACAATATGCTTAGCTCCTTCGCTATGTCCTTCATTCCACTCAGCTAACGTTCTAACATCTAATACAACTGCACCTTTACCTAGGTACTCTTGAATTTCATTTGCCATATTTTTCTTTCTAAATAATAAATTAAATAATTTCATTTTAAACTACTTGCTCGTTATATATTATAGATAATCCATCATTAATCAAACTAGAGTACTCTTCATCTACTTTAAGATTATCTAAATATGCTTTTATTTCGTTTTGAGTGCTATAGTTATTTTCTACAGATAACTCATACAATTCTAATGCCAACAACCAATCGTTATTAAACTTATCTTGAACAATACTAAAAATACCTAAAACGACTTCTTCCGAAATTGTATTCTCTTCTCTCATTTGTCGAACTTGATCGTATAAACCATACAATTCTCGATCAGAATCAGAGTAGTTAATTTTATGTGTTTTGGTTTCAGAAACCTTACCTAAATCCTCATAAGAATTCACATCTGCTGGGCCAGCATATGCTGAAACAATATCTACACCAACAGCCATGTCGTAAATTCCCCAATCTGGATGGAATAAAACGGTATCGAAATGAGTAACAGTACAATTCTTAAAAGAAATCAATAAGATTCTACCTCTTAAATCTCTTGTTCCTGTAATTACTTCACCTTCTACTTTAACACCACCTTCAAATTCTAAACTTACGGTTTTACCTTCATAAATTCCATAAGCTTCTAAATCTCTAGGACTCATATTCTCAATTGGAATATTAATTCCTTTCAATTTACCAATTGGACTTCCAAATCCTTCTTTATGATAATTTATTCCGTGTCCGATCAATTCTTTGTCTCGATTTGAAAGCGCAGTTCCTCCAGTAGTTTGGATATAAATTGGTTTGTTATTTGAATCTGTAATTACATTCGAAAATACTCCTGAAATTTGAATTCCTGTTGACAATTCAATAGTTCCAAGGTTTTTAGAATCTATAAGTTTCTTAACTCCACTTAATCCACCTTTACGAATTCCCATAGTATTTGCATATTGTTCTAACACTAAACTTAAATGCGCAAAATCTGGAGTTACAAATAATTGTGGTTGCGGTTTTGTAATATCGAAGGAAACATTTGAAGCATCTAATGTATATGGTAATTTCTTTACTGAATCTTGCATACACCATTTACTTTCTCCTATAGAAGATAATAAACCTGCTCCATAAATTTTAGGATTCTCCAATGTTCCGATAAGACCATATTCCACCGTCCACCAGTGTAAGTTTCTGATTTGAGCCATTTCAGAAAGTTCTCCCATATTATTCTGTAACCACTCAACCTTTTCTTGAGCTTCCTGAATTTCTTTATGAGTAGAATTAGGATTTTCTTTTAAAATAGAAAGTAAACGAATTGCTTCATACATTTCATAATCACGAGCTGAAGAAATTGCCTTTGCTCCTATTTCTCCAAATCGTCTTAAATATTCAGCGTATTCAGGGTTAGCAATAATTGGTGCATGACCAGCAGCTTCATGAATTATATCAGGTGCTGGAGTATACTTAATATGATCTATAGTTCTCATATCAGAAGCAATTACCAGTACGTTATACGCTTGAAATTCCATGAATGCATTAGGTGGAATAAATCCATCTACTGAAACTGCAGCCCAACCTATTTCTTTTAAGATTCTATTCATTCCTTCCATTCTTGGAATGGTATTCACAGAAATCCCTGTTTTATCTAATCCTTCTAGGTAAGAATTATGAGCTACTTTCCCCAAATAATCTACATTCATTCTCATCACATAACGCCATACTGCTTGGTTCTGAGGAGTATATTCATCATAAGGTTGCTGTACTACAAATTTGTGCAAATGTTTCGGCAACTTCTTAGTAACTTCATTAAGCTCAAAGTGAGTTTTCATAAGTTAAAAATCTTAGGGTTGTTTGTAAGCATAAAAATACTCATTTGAAAATAAATAAACCTTAAAATTTTGAATTTTGTATCTTTACTAGTATCACAAAAAACCATTAGAAATGAGAAGAGGAGGATTGAAATTTAGACTATTAATTGGTCTCGTAATTGTTGCATTTGCATACCTACGAAAATGCAGTCAAAGACAAGAAAACCCTTACACCGGAAAAGTACAAACAATAAGTTTAAGTACTCAACAAGAAATCGCAATTGGATTACAACAAGCACCATCTATGGCTCAACAGCATGGTGGACTGTATCCAAACAATGATTATCAAGCTTACATTGATAAAATTGGTCAGCGTTTAGTGGATAATTCTATTGCTAAACGATCTGAATATAAATACGAATTCCATTTGCTTAGAGACGAAAGAACCATTAATGCTTTTGCACTTCCTGGAGGACAAATCTTTATTACTTATGCCTTACTTTCTAGATTAACTGATAATTCCGGAAAAATAAGTGAAGATATGGTTGCTGGAGTTTTAGGTCATGAAATCGGTCATGTTTTAGGAAGACATTCGAATGAAAGAATTAGTGAGGCTAATTTCTGGAAGTTAATTACTATGGGAGCTTCTGTTGGAGCTGACTTAGGAAGTTTAGCCAATAGCGTTGGGCAAAATACTTTACTTAAAAATGGACGAGGAGACGAATTAGAAAGTGATGATTTAGGAGTAAAACTTATGTTGGACGCAGGTTATGATCCTAGATATTTAATAAATGTTATGGAAGTACTAAAAGCGGCAGCTGGACCAAATAGAGTTCCTGAATTCCAAAGTACACATCCCGATCCTGAAAATAGAATTCAAAAAATAAAAGAAGCCATACGTAAGTATAGCAGATAAAAAGTAAAAAGCTTGATTCAAACACAATATGAATCAAGCTTTTTTTTATGAATTAGTTAGTTTAAACTATTCAGTTTTTGCTTTAGTTTTTTATTCTCAGTTTCAATTTTAGATAGCCATTTTTTCGACTTTTTAATATCTGCTACTAATTGTGAAACTTCTGAAACTGATTCTCCAATATCTAATTGTTTCATTTTTTCTTTCTTTTTCTTCAATTCATTTTTTCGAAGATGAATAATTCTATCATTCAGTTTGATCTTATTTTGTAACTGAACAACTTCTTTACTTCTTCTTCTATGATTTCGAAGCTTATCAGCAGCCTCAATTTCTTCATTTTCTGCAACATCGTTCGTAATAGTCTCTACTTCTTTAGTAGTACTTACCTCTTCAGCAACTTTTGGTTTTTCTTCTATTTTCTGTTCTTGAACAGCTATTTTGGTTTGCTCTTCAAGTTGAACAGAAGCTTTAAGCTTTTTTAAATTCTCTTTCTTCTGAGCAATACTATTATCTAATACGATGAGCTTGTTTTCCAAAGTACTTATTTCAGCTTCTCTTTTTTCAATTTCTGCAATAGAGATTTCTCCTTTTCTTTTGTCTTGATCTAATTGGTCTACTAATTCTTGTAAACTCTCAAAACCAGTCATTAACTTATCTAAATCAATTTTAATTTCCGCTTCTTGTGTTTGTATCGATGTTGTTGATTTTTGGGAATAAGCGATACCACTTGACAATAATACTGCTAAACAAATAACAGTGGCTCTAAATACTTTCATAATAAAAACATTTAAATTGTAACTTACACTTATACTATTTTAAAGTTTGGATAAACTTAAACACGATATCCTTAAAAAGGATATTAAAAAGTCCTATTGGGGGAAGGAAATAAAACAACGAATTGTTTCAATACTGTTTGTTGCGGGGGAATAAGAATAAAGAAATTCGATTAGGAATTACTAGGGGGAGATAACATGTTTACTCAAACAATAAAATGTAGAAATAAACTATTTTTTGATGTATTCTTCCTCTCAAATGTAATAAAAAAAAACCAAAAACCAATTTTAACCACTGAAAATCAGACAATAAAAAAAGACTGACGCAGAACGCATCAGTCTTTTTTGGTTTTAACAAAATGTGAAAATTAAGCTCCTTTTAGCTTTTTAATAGCATCTTTTTTGCTTTCTATCTCTCTCTCTATCTTATTTAATCTCTTTTCAATTCTTTCTATAACTGAAGTTCTTCTAGCAATTGATTCTTTCGATAAAGAACCATCAATTTTTGCTGCTTCTAGTTTATCTTTCTTTCTCTTTAAACCTTCTCTTCCACTAATTAAAATCTCTTCATTAACACTGATATCATCTTCATACTCCATTATCTTCTCTCTATTCTCAGCAATTTTCTTATCCTGAATAGCTTTCTTTTCAGCTTGAATTTTATTATTCAATTTAGTTAACTCAGCATTCTTTTTACGAAGTTCTTCTTGTTGCTTCGCATAAGCTTCCTGACTTGCCTTAATCTCTTGAGCTAACTTTTCTTTAGCTAACTTTAATTTCTCTTCTTGCTCTTTTAAATCAGAAGTTTCTTCCTTAGCAACTACTTCTTTTACCTCTACTACTTCCTTCTCCTCTACTTTGATATCTAAACTTTTCTTGAATGCAACAAGTTCAGATTTTTGTTTAGTGATTTTCGATTCTAAATCTGTTAGCCTCGCCTCTACACTTCTAATAATTTTCTCTTTTCTTTCAATTTCAGTTTTTGAGATTCTCTTTTTACTCTTATCTTTTTCTAATCTGTTCTTAATTCTAGTTAATCCTTTAACCCCAGAAACTAGCATTTCTTCATTAACTTTAATTTCTTCTTCTTGAACTTTAATTTGTTTTTTGTTTTCTCTAGAAATTTCTTGAGCAAACGATAACTGCATATTTAAACACACTAATAAAAGCGCTGGGAAAATTTTAAATATTCTCATTTTGTACTGTACTTTAATTTTATTCTTTATTTACACTAATGTTTGATGCAATAATTTTAAAAAAGTCACAAACACTATCTTATTTTTTTGGGGCTGCAAATGTACAAATAAAAATGAAACACAAAAGTTTTAATTAAAAAAATCAAAACCCAAAACAAAAACGTAACGTTTTCAACAACTTAGACACTAATAAGTAAATTATTAAATCATTTGCTATGGGATTTGGAGGTACGGTATCTGCTATGATTACCACATTAAAAAACAATAAACGAGATCGAAAAAGCACTTTTGACACTTTAAAAGATCACAACAAAAAAACTAAAAATCACGATAAATTAGTCTTCGATAAAGAAGCGTCAAAAGAACAACTACAAAAAATTAGAATTTCAATTCAAAAGGAAAACAGAAAAAAATTGCTAATAAACGGAATTGGAATCTTGGTTATTGCTATTGGAATATTTGTCTTTTTAACTCAGTTGAAAATTAAATTATAAACGGATCTAAACCGATTTTAATCATTCGCAATCGGTTTCGTTAAATTTTAGCTTTAGGTTCTAAATCTTTACTACTTTTACTCTCCAAACGAAATCAATCTAATGGACAAGAAAGTAATTTTAATGATTTTAGACGGTTGGGGAATTTCACCTAACCCTGAAGTATCAGCTGTTGACAAAGCAAATACTCCTTTTATAGATTCTTTATATAATAAGTATCCACATTCTGAATTAAGAACTGACGGTGAACATGTTGGATTACCTGTTGGACAAATGGGAAACTCAGAAGTTGGTCATATCAATTTAGGAGCAGGAAGAATTGTATATCAAAATCTTGCTAAGATCAATAAGGCGATTACTGACAATACTTTAGCATCTGAAGCTACTTTGGTAAACACTTTTGAATTTGCAAAAAAAAATAATAAAACTGTTCATTTATTAGGTTTAGTTTCTGACGGAGGAATTCATTCGCACATCAATCATTTAAAAGGATTAATTACAGCAGCAGATGAGTTTGGTCTTAACGATGTATTCTTGCATGCTTTTACAGATGGTAGAGATACTGATCCAAAATCTGGAAAAGGTTTTATTCAAGATATTGAGAACTTCATGAGTTCAACTTCTACTGAATTAGCCTCTATCACCGGACGTTATTATGCAATGGATAGAGATAATAGATGGGAAAGAGTTGCTTTAGCTTATAATGCTTTAGTTAAAGGTGAGGGGGAGCATTCTACAAATGCATCAGATAGTATTGAAAAAAGTTATTCTGATAATGTAACTGATGAGTTTATAAAACCAATCATTATGGTTGATGATAACAATCAACCAAAAGCAACGATAAAGGAAGATGATGTTATCATTTTCTTCAACTTTAGAACAGATCGAGGACGTCAATTAACTCAAGCTTTAAATCAACAAGATTTCCCAGAACATAATTTGAAAAAGCTTCCATTGTATTATGTAACAATGACTAATTATGATGATACTTTTGAAGGAATTAAGGTAATCTATGATAATAAAAATATTGAGAACACTATCGGTGAAGTTTTAGCCAATGCTGGTAAAAAACAAATTCGAATTGCAGAAACCGAGAAATATCCTCACGTAACATTTTTCTTCTCAGGAGGAAGAGAAAAGGAATTTGAAGGTGAAAAGCGATTATTATGCCCTTCTCCGAAAGTAGCTACATATGATTTACAACCAGAAATGAGTGCTTTTGAAATTAAAGAGGCTATTATTCCTGAATTACAGCAAGGAGAAGTAGATTTTGTCTGTTTGAATTTCGCTAATGGAGATATGGTTGGACATACTGGTGATTTTGATGCTGCCGTTAAAGCTTGTGAAGCTGTGGATCAATGCACAAATGAAATTATAACAACTGCTTTAGAAAATAATTACACTACACTTGTTATTGCAGATCATGGAAATTGTGAGACTATGAAGAATCCTGATGGTTCTCCAAATACTGCTCACACTACGAATCCAGTTCCGTTAATTTTAGTGGACAAGGAATTAAAGTCAATTAAAAATGGTATTTTGGGAGACATTGCTCCAACTATTTTAAAATTAATTGGAGTTGAGCAACCAAAAGAAATGACACAACATCCGTTAGTTTAATTGAATAATGAAAAAAATACTTTTAGTTCTATCTCTTGTATTAGTAGCTTCTTGTGCTTCTAATCCAAAAACCAACACTTCAGTTTCTAAAATTAAAGCCGCAAAAGACGCTAGTGGAAACTTGGTAGGTTTTGCTACAAAAACAGATTTTAAACAAGAACCTTATGGTAACGAATGGTTTAATGATTATTACGAATATTATGAAACTGATAAATCTACAGTAGCAGCTATTAAACCGTTATTAAAAGATATTACTATTAAAGGTTTTATGGGAACTTGGTGTAGTGATAGTCAAAGAGAGATTCCAAATTTCTATAAAATATTAGACGAAGCAGGATTTGATTATAACAAATTAGAACTTTTAACAGTTAACAAAGACAAAGAGGCAAAAGGATTAGAAAAAGGATATCAACTTGAGAGAGTACCAACATTTATTTTCTATAAAAATGGAAAGGAAATTGGTCGTTTTGTTGAACATACTGTTGACGGAGCAACTTTAGAGCATGATTTACTGCAAATTGTATCAGAAAAAGGATACAAGCATGCGTATGAAAAATAGATTGATAACCTTATTTTTTTAAGGAATACACCCTATATTTGCATTCTCATTTTTAGGTTATGATCATACAAAAAACTAAGGAAGAAATAGAATTAATGCGCCAAAGTGCTTTGGTGGTTTCTAAAACACTAGGTATGCTTGCGAAAGAAGTAAAACCTGGAGTTACTAGTTTGTATTTAGACAAGTTAGCAGAAGAATTCATAAGAGAACAAGGTGCAATTCCTGGTTTCTTAGGTTTATACGACTTCCCGAACACACTTTGTATGAGTCCAAATTCTCAAGTAGTACATGGAATTCCTAATAACACACCATTAGTTGAAGGTGATATTATTTCTATTGACTGTGGTGCTATTTTAAATGATTACTACGGAGATCATGCCTATACATTCGCAGTAGGTGAAATTGCTCCAGAAACTCAAAAATTACTGGACGTTACCAAAGAAAGTTTATACGTTGGTATTCGCGAGTTTAAAGTTGGAAACCGAGTTGGAGATGTAGGTTACGCAATTCAACAATTTACAGAAAAACACGGTTATGGAGTAGTAAGAGAATTAGTTGGACATGGACTTGGTAAAACAATGCACGAAGATCCAGAAATGCCTAACTACGGACGTAGAGGAAGAGGAAAGAAATTCATAGAAGGAATGGTAGTTGCTATTGAGCCTATGACTAATATGGGAACTCAAAAGATTAGACATCATAAAGACGGATGGACAATTACTACTTTAGACGGAAAGCCATCTGCTCATTTTGAACATGATGTTGCAATTGTTGATGGAAAACCTGAGTTGCTATCTACTTTCCAATATATCTATGATGCCTTAGGTATAGAAAGTGATGAAGAGAATGAGTTCAGACAACAACCTTTAGTACTATAAATTGTCTATTATTCAATCCATATTAAATACAATTCCAAGACCATTACTTATAAAACTAAGTTATCCGGTAAGGTCTTTCTTAACATTTTGGCTAAAAGGAGACAATTTTACGGATCCTATTGACGGTAAGTCTTTTAGAAAAATGCTTCCATATGGATATGAAGTTCAACGTAAAAACGTATTATCTCCATCTACTCTTTCTTTAGAAAGACACCGTTTAATGTGGTTGTACTTAAAAAATGAAACGGATTTTTTTACTTCGAAAGAAAAAAGAAAGTTACTTCATATTGCACCTGAACAATGTTTTTATAATCGCTTTAGACATCAAAGTAATCTTGATTATTTAACCTCTGACATAGAATCTCCCTTAGCTGATGTAAAAGCAGATATTTGCGATTTACCCTTTGAAGATAATTCATTCGATATTATTTTTTGTAATCATGTGCTTGAACACATTACCGATGATAAAAAAGCAATGCAAGAATTATTAAGAGTAATGAAACCAGGAGGATTTGGAATTTTTCAAATACCACAAGACATTGAGAGAGAAACTACTTTTGAAGACGATACGATAATAGATCCAAAAGAGAGAGCCAAAATTTTTGGCCAATATGATCATGTTCGTATTTATGGAATGGACTACTTTGACAAACTACGAGATGTAGGGTTTGAAGTAAATGAATTAAAATACAACGAAAAAATTTCTTCTGAATTAGTTGAGAAATACGCTTTAGATAAAACAGAGATTTTACCTATTTGCTACAAACGTTAATTCGCAAACTCCAGAATTTCTCCTTCTTTATTCGCATACAAAAGCACTACTTTTAAATCAGGACGATTTGCCAAGAATACTTTTGTTTCTTCTAATCCCATCGCCATAAATGCTGTAGCGTAAGCATCTACATCCGCACAATCACCTTGAATTAAAACAGAAGCACTTAATAAATTATTCTCCTGAGCTAAACCTGTTTTTGGATTTACAGTATGTACAACTTTTTCTCCGTTACTATTCACCTTAAACTTACGGTAGTTTCCTGATGTTGCCATCGATTGGTTATTCAATTCAATTGTCCTAGACTGGCTTCTAGATCCATCAGTATTCGGATCATCAATTGCAACTTTCCATAATGTTCCCCTAGGACTATTTCCTCTTGCACGAATCTCTCCTCCTATTTCAACCAAATAATTTTTAATGCCTTTACTTTCTAAAAAACGTCCGACTACATCAACTCCTAATCCTTTGGCATATGCATTTACATTGAATTCAATTTCATTTGGTTTCAATACCTTATTCTCAACTAAAACAATTTTTTCAAAACCCATTAAATTCTTTAAAGAATCAACCTCTACTTGAGTTAAATCTTTTTTCTCTTTTCCGGACCCAAATCCATAAGCGTTAATTAACTTCCCAATTGTTGGATCAAAAAAACCATCTGTTTCCTTGTAAATTCTTTTTGCCTTATTAAAAGCCTCAATAAAATACATATCTACAACAACCGTAGAATCGTTCTGATTTACCTTAGAAACAATAGAAGTTGGAATATAAGTAGATAGAGAATTATTAAAATCATTGAAGATCGTATTGATCTCTTCTTGGAAATTTTTAGAGTCTTCGTAAATAATGGAATATGTTGTTCCAAAAATATCCCCACGAAACTTGCTATACTCTTCCTTTTCTTTAGATTTACATGAAGTAATAAGAATTGAAACTAAAAGTAATAAGCTTATATATTGTTTATACATGGTAGATTTAGGTTTATTTAACAAAAATAAAGTAATATCTACTAAAATACCGTTAAGATAACTTTTAGTTTAATCATTTTTTTAAATTTGTAATTTACCATTAACTATAAATAAGATGAAAAAAATAGTATTATTTGTATCAGCTACATTTTTGTTGGTATCATGTGGTGCTAATAAAGAGCTTGAAGCTCTTAAATTAAAGCACGAACAAACAAAAGACGAATTGCTAACTGTTAAAACCAACTTAACTAAATGTTTAGTAGAGAAGGAAAAATATGAAGACAGATCTAAAAATTTAGAAAGCAGAGTTGAAGAACTAAAGAAAGATAAAGAAAATACTATTCAACAAGTAGAAAACTTAACTGTTCTCACAAAAGGAGCTAATGATAACATCAAAGAAACATTATCTCAATTAAGTAAGAAAGATAAATACATCAATAAAATTAGAGCTGCAGCTACGAAAAAGGATTCTTTGAATTTAGTTGTTGCTTTCCATTTAAAGAAAGAATTACAAGATGGAATTGATGATCAAGACATTGAAGTAAATGTTGAAAAAACTGTAGTATTTATTTCTATCTCTGATAAGTTATTATTTAAGAGCGGAAGCTATACTATTACAGACAAAGCTTCAAAAGTTCTTCAAAAAGTAGCTACAGTTGTTAATGCTCAACCAGAAATGGATGTAATGATTGAAGGTCATACTGATGATACTCCAATTGCAAACGATGCTGTTAAGGATAACTGGGATTTAAGTGTAAAAAGATCTACAGCAATTGTTCGTGAATTACAATCTAAATACAAGGTTGCTCCACAGCGTTTAATTGCAGCAGGTAGAAGTAGTTTTGTACCATTAGTTGCAAACGACACTCCTGCTAATAAAGCGAAAAACAGACGTACAAAAATTATTATTTTACCTCGTTTAAATCAATTCTTTGATTTATTAGATCAAAAAGTAGAATAGTAAAACACATTGCATACAAATAAAAAAAACCATCAATACATGATGGTTTTTTTTATGCTAAAAAGGTAATGTAATCGTTGATATACTATTTTAGTATTTATCCGTAAACTTGCTTAATCAAAAAAATCTATGTCACCACTATTTATATGAAAGCATTTTTCACTCTACTTTTCTTATATATAACCTTATTAACCTTTGCTCAAAGTTCTAGTATACCATCTGATAGTATTACTTTAACTCAAAAAGAAATCACTTTTATTGAAACGACTCAATCTTCAAAGGAGATAAGGAAGTTTTTGAAAAGTAAACTAAAGAATGATACTCTTTCCTACATCTCTGGTTATAAATTATTTCTCAAAAGAGCCATTACAGAAAACAATCTTAAACATCAGTATTCAGCAGCCTCTCAACTAGGATATTTCTATTATCAACTTTTTGATCACAGTGAGTCTATAACTTACACCAAACAATCTTTAAAAGCCAGCAAAGCCTTAAATGATACTCTTAAGATCATAAATAGTACAATTATTCAAGCTGGAAATTACTATCAATTAGACTTAACTACTGAAGCATTAAAAAATTACATTGAGGCTAAAACTTTATCGGAGAAAATTCGCAATGAAAACTACGAATTAACCGCTCTACCTAATATAGCCAATATTAGAGTTAACCTAGATAAATATCATGATGCTCTTAATGACTATACCGAAACTCTAGAAATACTAGAACAGAAACCCATAAAATCATCAATACCTTATCAAAAGATTTATTTCTCTTCCCTAATAGGAAAAGGGATTTGTTTAAAAAAACTGGGGAAATTAGATGAAGCCATAGCTATATGTGAAAAAGGAATTGCTTTAGCCAAAGAACTGAAATTAACTAAACCTCTTATTGATTTTCGAATATGTATAGCGGATGTCTATTATTATAAAAAACAGTTTCAAATAGCTATAGACAAACTAACCGAAGAAAAAGAATCGATAAACTTAAACTACCCTAAGTACAATATCATCCATCTAAATTATTACTTAGCCAGATGCTATAATTCTCTTTCAAAAAATAAAGAAGCATTATTGTTACTCGAGCAAAACTTCAAATTATCGGAGGTAGAAAACAACACAAAGTTGTTTAATGAAATGTTTGATTTACAAATCAAAATAGCTAAAGAAGAAAAGGACTTACTTGCTGAAAACACATTTCGAAAAAAGAAATTAAACTACATAGAAACGAAGGCTAAAAAACATCAGGAAACTCTAGATTTAATTCATAAAAGCGATATTAACAATCTTCTTGGAATCAATCAAAAGTTGAGTAAGCTTAATGAAGAAAATAGCTTCAAAATGAAAACTGCATATACTCTAGCTTTTTTACTGGTCTTCGCATTGATTTTATCTTTTATTTATTTCAAAAGAAAGAATAAAATAAAATCTGAACGATTTGAAGAGATAATAGCAGGTTTGAAAAAAGAAAGAGAAACTAATGATAATAGTCAAAAAGAATCTTCACAAATTAATGATGAGCAAGCAATTCATATTTTAAGTGAATTATCTAAACTTGAAAAAACTGAATTCTTCAAATCAAAAGATTGCAATTTATACACAACTGCAAAAGCAATAAATACAAACACCACGTATTTATCTAAAACTTTAAACAAGGTAAAAAAGCAATCTTTTAGTCAATATCTAAATGAACTTCGAATTAATTATGTTCTCCTAAAATTACAAGAAGACAGTAGATTTAGATCCTATACAATCAAAGCTATTTCTGAAGAAATTGGCTATAAAAGCGTCACTACATTTTTAAGAGCGTTTAAAGCAAAAACCAACTTAAACCCATCTTATTATATTGAAAAACTGAATAATAGCTAACAAAACATTTCTTCAAATTTATAAATATGGAGATTAAACATTATTAAAAAATCAAGAATAACTCTATTTTCGAGCTTCATAATCCATAAAAAAATTACCATGTTAAAAAAAGTACTACTTAGCGTAATGTTTGCACTTTTGTTTTCTAAAACTACTATCACAGCTCAAAAATATGATCACCTTATAAAGGTTAAGATTATAAGAACAGACGAAGTAATTTATAATCCTGACAGGACTTTTGAGACGATTCAAGTACACACGTTACAACTTGAAAAACAAACTAAGTTTCAATACAAAAGATCTGATAAAGTTGGTTTCGAGATTGATATTGAAAATCGTTCTTTATCTCAAAAAAAATATAAATACGGCTTTTCATACACTCCACAATCTGAAACACAAATTAACGGTATACCTGTACCCATAGTTATACCACCAGAAGAGGACGATGAAAGCATCCATAATTTTGGCTCAGTTTCTAACTTTCCTCATATCCCAGATGGTAAAATTTTATATCTAGAACGAGATCTCGACTTAACTCGAAAAATAAAAATTTGGTTAACCTTATTGGATGAAAAAAATGAAATAATTGGAACACCAGTTCATAAAATTGAAACTCCGTATTTTTTATTTTTCTCCAATGCTACAACAAAGAATACTAGCAGAGTATCATTAAACCAAAATTATAGTAATACAAAAATAAAATACAACTCAAGTACATCTAATACTGCAAACATTAGAATTTACGACTTAAGTGGAAGATTAATTCAAACAATAAACGCGGCGCCAGTAGCAAATAAAAACTCTACGTCGTATAATTTCCCTACACCTCATTTGAAAAAAGGACTTTATTTTTATAAGATAAACATAGACGGTTTTACTGAGACCAAAAAGGTGTACAAGAAAGAATAACCAAAACGTTATCTAGTAATAATAAAAAAGCCATCAAATTTTGATGGCTTTTTTATCTCTTAAAATAATTCTTACAAGAATCTATATGTTGCTTTAATAAGAAATGTATTCTCTAAAGTATTGTCTAATATTTGAGTATTTAATCCACCTAATAACGATCTATCTGAATCTACATTTCCTGTAGTTCCTTGAGCCCAAACTAAAAATAATTCTGAACCAGGAATATACTCCCACCTTGCAACAAGATTTGAACGGAATTGTACAAATGAAAAATTAGGATTAGAAAATTCATAATCAGTCACACCATTCGCATCTTCATCCACTAAATAATCTCCACTTGATGCTTGCTGAATTTGATTATCTCCGTACCATATCACACGTTCATTCAAGTCTTTAGCTATAGAATTATTTACATAATTGAAGTTGTTATATCTTCCTCTTGAAATAAATGGTTGTCCGTAATATTGAATTGATAAATTAGGATTTATGCTATAATTCAAACGTAAAGTAGTACTCCAAGTTTTCTGATCTATATTTCCTAAGATATACCTTTTAACTGCACCAAAATCAGCCTCATTTACGTATTGAGTTTTATTCGGATTCTCCGTAAATTCAGTTGTTAAAGAAGCATTTAAAGAATCAAACGGCTGATAATTTAATCCTAAAACATATCTGGTGAAAGAGAAATTATTCTGTTCTGTTGCACTTTTGATATACCCCACTCTAAAATTAAACTTCTTACTTTGATCAGAACCAAAGAACAACACCATGAAATTCTCTTCTGAATACCTCCATCTCGGTCCACCTCTCAAAAATGTATTTAAGAATATTCTTGGTTTATGTGTTAATTCTAATTCTGTCCACCAGTTATTAATCCAATTGATGTTTCCTTGAAGACTATATTCCATTCGGTTATAATTTCCTTCAAAGTCGAATGAAGATAACTGACGTAATCGCACACTCGCATCACGATATGTTTCTGTTGGAACTTGCCATAAATATCTTAAACTAGCGAACTGTCTTATCTCATCTGCTTGTCTTAAAAAACCAACATCATTTAACTCTAACTCTGGAGAACGCCAATTAACTCCAGCCCAATAACGCCAATTTCCTCCACCTCTTTTACCTCCAAAAACTCTTCCTCCTGTTCCAGTAAGAGAAGTTCTATTAGGATCAACTTCTACGTGACTCGCATCAACTCTTTGAAATAAATGCGTTAATGATTCTTGTGTTGCTTGAATTGATTCTTTACTTCCTGTAACATGACTTGCTACAACATTACTTTGAATGAAGTAATCACGATTATGCCATTCATGACGAAAATCTAATCCTCCTGTGTATGCTGCTTTTCTCAAGAAACTTAAATCATCATTTAAATTTCTATTTGTAGAAGTAAAAATTCCACCGATATAACTATTACGATCATTAAAGTCTTTTTGAACTCTAGCTACAAAGTAATTTGTTAATGGTTCTACCAACTCTTCTCTCCTATTTCCATTATTATCAATCTCAGCATATTCATTTGAAGTCACAGTTTCTAAAACTCCAATAGACCAACCATCTCTAGTTTTACCAGAAAATTTTGCGGCTCCTAAAATTGTTGTATTAATTGGGATATCAGCAAACTCTCCATCATTAAGATCTACTCCTCCTTGCGGAGCTCTACCAATCCTTCTACTATAGAAAACATTATCTGGTCCGTTAGCAAATCTGAAATCGAAAATGTTTTTATTCTCAACAAAAAATGGTCGTTGTTCATTAAAGAAAATCTGGAATCCATCTAAAGCAATAGCTCCAGGATCTGCTTCAACTTGGCCAAAATCAGGATTAACAGTTAAATCTAAAGTTAGATCATTTGTAATTCCAATTTTCGCATCTAAACCTGCATTTACACTAAAATCACTTCCATCTCTAAAAGGATTACCCCCTTCTTTCTCATAAGTATCATATTGAAAAACAGTAAATGGTTGTATCTCTAACTGTTTCTGAGATTTTAGACCTTTTAATCCATGTAGTTCTCCGGCTTCACTTATAAAACCAGATACTTCATTAGGAATTCTTTGCCAAAGAGAACGTTCTTGTTCTCTAAAAAATGTCCTATTGATATTTAAACCCCAAACCTGTTCTTCTGCTTTACCAAATCTTAATTGAGTGAATGGTATTTTCATTTCTGCAGTCCATCCTTTATCATCAACTACTGCATCAGTATACCAAATAGGATTCCAACTCGCATCCCAATCTTGCCCGTTTTGAGTGGCTAATTCCTCTCCTTTTACACCAGCAGCAGTTACAGTGAATACGAATGCAGTTCTTTTATCATGATAACTATCTATAATTACATTGATTCTATCCCCAGCGAATCCATCTCTTCTTGACAGACGTTGTTCAATTTTTTCTGGTTCATCATCAAATGCTCTTAAAGCAACATATAGATACTTATCATCGTAACCAATTTTAAATTTTGTCTGATATGTAGGAGGCTTCCCTTCATCTGGTGCCTTCTCAACAAAGTCCGTACCCCAGTCTAAATGATCCCAAGCTTGATCTGTAATTACACCATCTATCTCAGGTAAAGTCTTCATCCTTTTAGTGACATACTTCTTTTTTGGAACCGCAACAGTTCCTGAACTCTCTTGACTATATAGATTCTGGAATAAAAATAATCCAAAAATTGGGAGTAAATATCTTGTTCTCATCAGTAGGTTTTAATCCGACATCAAAAGTACCGCAGAATTCTCTTAATAATATGTTAATTTAAAATGAGCATTTCATAATTTAAAACAAAAGCAACTTACTATTTGTCAGTAAAATAAATAATTGTAAATTTGCACTCCTTTTTGAAGGAAAAATTAAATTATTAATAGACAAAAACTATATCGTGTTATGAACACATTAAGTTACAAAACGGTATCGGCTAACAAAGCTACTGTAAACAAAGAGTGGGTTTTAGTTGATGCGGACGGGCAGTCACTAGGTCGTTTAGCTTCTAAAGTTGCAAAACTTATTAGAGGTAAACACAAGACAAACTACACTCCACACGTTGACTGTGGTGATAACGTAATTATCATCAATGCAGACAAAGTTGAATTAACTGGAAGCAAGTGGACTAACAAAACTTACTTACGTCACACTGGTTACCCAGGTGGACAAAAATCTCTTACTGCACAAGAAATTTTCGACAAAAATCCTGCGAGATTAGTAGAGAAAGCAGTAAAAGGTATGTTACCTAAAAACAAATTAGGTAGCGCATTATTTAGAAATTTATATGTATATGTTGGTACAGAGCACGGACAAGAAGCTCAAAAGCCACAAACTATTAACCTTAACGATCTTAAATAATGGAAACAGTTCACAAAATCGGTAGAAGAAAAACAGCTGTTGCACGTGTATATGTTTCTGAAGGAAGTGGAAACATCACAATCAACAAAAGAGAATTAAATAATTATTTCACTACACCAACTTTACAATATAAAGTTCAACAACCATTAATGTTAACTGAGAACTTAGCTTCTTATGACATTAAAGTAAATGTTTATGGTGGTGGTGTTACAGGACAAGCTGAAGCTATTCGTTTAGCAATTACAAGAGCTTTAGTGTCTATCAATGAAGATCACAGATCTGTGTTGAAACCAGAAGGATTATTAACTCGTGATCCAAGAATGGTTGAACGTAAGAAATTCGGTCAGAAGAAAGCACGTAAGAAATTCCAGTTCTCTAAACGTTAATATTATACTGGACTTGTTTCAGTATCCATTAATTGTTTCGAGACTGTTATTTATAAGAGTATATTATTTATTAACAGTTTAGTATCTAAATATTTCAGACTTAATAACTACTGAAATATTGCGAAAACAGAACGTAAACACATTTATTAAAATGGCAAACATTCAAGAATTATTAGAAAATGGAGTACACTTCGGTCACTTAACTAGAAAGTGGAATCCAAACATGGCTCCATACATTTATACAGAGCGTAATGGTGTTCACATCATCGATTTGTATAAAACTTCTGCTAAGATTGACGAAGCTAAAGCTGCGTTAAACAAGATTGCAAACTCAGGACGTAAAATCTTATTCGTTGCTACAAAGAAGCAAGCTAAAGATATCGTTGCTGAAAAAGCAAAATCAGTAAACATGCCTTACATTACTGAAAGATGGCCAGGTGGTATGTTAACTAACTTTGTTACTATCCGTAAAGCTGTAAAGAAAATGGCTTCTATTGATAGAATGAAGCAAGATGGTTCTTTTGATGCATTATCTAAAAGAGAAAAATTACAAATCAACCGTCAACGTGAAAAATTAGAAAAGAACTTAGGTTCTATCTCTGATATGACTCGTTTACCAGGTGCATTATTTGTAATTGATGTAAAGAAAGAGCACATTGCTATTGCAGAAGCTCAAAAATTAAACATTCCAATCTTTGCAATGGTTGATACAAACTCTGATCCAAGACCGATCGATTTTGTAATTCCTGCAAATGATGATGCTTCTAAGTCTATTGACAAAGTTTTATCTTATGTTACTGAAGCAATTTCTGAAGGATTAGCTGAAAGAAAAGCTGATAAAGAAAAAGCTAAAGCTGACAAAGAAGTTGAGACTAAGAATGAAGAAGTAAAGGCTGAAGAAGCTAAATAAATTTTAATTTAAAGGTTTCATCACATTGAAACCTTTATTTTATTTTATCATTGTAATTATTAATACAACTAATAAAAAAAAATAAAATGTCAAAAATTAGCGCTGCTGACGTAAAAAAATTAAGAGAGACTACTGGTGCAGGAATGATGGACTGTAAGAAGGCTTTAGTAGAAGCAGAAGGAGACTTCGATAAAGCAATTGAAATCTTACGTAAAAAAGGACAAAAGATTGCTGCTAAAAGAGCTGATCGTGATTCATCTGAAGGTGTAGCTATCGCTAAAGTTAGTGAAGATAACACTTATGGTGTTGCTATCGTTTTAGCTTGTGAAACTGATTTCGTTGCTAAAAATGATACATATAAAGAATTAGCTCAACAGTTTGTTGATATCGCTATTAACTTTACTAACAAAGAAGATTTCTTAGCTGCTGATTTTGGAGATGGTAATACTGTTGCTGAAAAATTAATTGAGCAAACTGGTGTAATCGGTGAGAAAATCGAAGTTCCATCTTTTGAAAGAGTTGAAGCTCCTTACGTAGGATCATATACTCACGTAGGTAAGATTGCTGCTTTAGTAGGACTTACTAATACAAATGAGAAAGCTGCTGAATTAACTAAAGATTTAGCAATGCAAGCTGCTTCTATGGGAGCAACTACTTTATCTTATAAAGATTTCTCTCCAGAGTATGTAGCTGCTGAAACTGATGCTAGAATTGCTGCTATCATCAAAGATAATGAAGAGTTAGTTCGTTTAGGTAAAACTTTAAAGAACGTACCTCAATTCGTTTCTAGATTACAGTTAACTGACGAAGCTTTAGCTCAAGCTGAAGAAGCTGCTAAAGAGCAATTAAAAGCTGAAGGTAAACCAGAGCAAATCTGGGACAAAATCTTACCAGGAAAAATGGAAAGATTTATTTCTGATAACACTACTTTAGATCAAGAGCAGTGTTTATTAGATCAAAAATTCATCAAGGATGAGAAGAAAACTGTTGCAGAATATGTTTCTTCTTATGGTGATGTAGAAGTTAAAAACTTCGTAAGAGTTACTTTAGGGTAATTTCTTTCTAACATATTTTATAAAAGACCTTTGAATATTCAAAGGTCTTTTTATTTTTACAATAAAAATTTTATGAAAAAAATTATCGCTATTCTGTTTATCATAATTTCGATTTTTTTATCGATCGGATTCCTGATTCAAATTCCAGAAATAATCACTAATCTTTCTAGAGCAAACAATTCATACGGAATTGGCTACTTGATTGGCTCTTTGTTGCCTTTAGTTTTTACCTTTGGACTTTTTAGGATCGGTTTAAAATGGTTAAAATCAAAACCAAAAAATAATAATGAAATTCAAAACATAGGCATCGATTAATAAAAAGATTAACTAATTTTTATTTCTTAATGAACTTCATTTTTTTCTCACCATTATTTATTGACAACACATAAACCCCACTGTTTAATCCTCCTACTTCAACCTCTAAAGTATCTTGATTAAGTTCTTTTCTAATCAATTCCTCACCCAGCAAACTGTAAATAATCACATTTTTAGTTCTTTCAGTAAAATCCATTTGAATCTTTAGGACTTCATCTACTGGATTCGGAAATAATCTCACCAAATCATTCTCATAACTCAAATCATCAGTACTTAAAACTGACGACTCACAATCTTCACCAGGCAAATTGTAGCATCTATTCGCTGGACCCAATTTTGGATTCCAATCTATTCCAGCTAACCATAGCTCTCCATTATATTCATAAGCCCCAACATCCGGTGCAGCTCCTTTAAATCCATCTGTAATACCCGTAATCTCGATTCCTTTGTCAATAGCACTTGCCCCATTCGTTAAGTTAAATTTTCCATTAGCTATGTTATTGAAATCAGTATTCTGTGCAATAAGATTGTTTTTTTTATCTGACTGAGGTTCCCACTCTCCTTTAAAACCAAGGTTATTCCAAACTCTTACATTTGTAAATGCCGTACCTGCTTTATGCCAAGCTCCCATTTCATCAGAATTATTCCAAAACGTATTATTAAAAACATCAATATCTTTACCGTCCCAATTGATTTGAACACCTGTCCATTCTGTATTCCAAACCACATTATGATGAACTGAAAAGGCCTCCGCATCATTATCTAAATAAATGCCAGCAGCCTTCTTTTTATCACCTCTTGATGCTGTATCATGAAACCAATTATGATGAATTTCTGTATTCTGTGGACCACCAACAGTATAAAAAGTGGCACAATCATCTGCAATTAAATTACTTTTATACACATCATTATAAGCAATTTCACAACGATTACCATTGAAGTTTATTCCATCTCTTCCACCGTTAAAAATAGTATTATTCAGAATTTTATTATCAGTTCCTCCTCTGGCAACTAATGGCGCGTCATAGGAACCTAAATAATTAAAATCATGGATGTAACAGTTTTTCAACAAATTAAAACTACCTCCTAATCGAACTCCAGTTGCAGCACTAAATCCAATTTCACACTTGTCAACTACATTGTTTGTTCCGTTAACTTCAATGCTCGGTTTTCCAGCATTGAAACCTTTAAATATTCCCTGAGTATGATTTCCGTAAAACGAGGAAACACCAAAGAGCTTATTATTATTTGAATTGGATTTCAACTCGATCCCTCCACCAAATACAGCGATATTTCTAATCTCTATATGACTCCTTTGATTCAAATCGATAGTTAAACTTCTTCTTCTCATTTGAACTAAACCATCATTCGGTTTATTCCCACCAGGTAGAATCACGAATAATTCTTTGGTTGAACTATCAAACCACCATTCGTTTTCATAATCCAATGCTCCTTTAACACCTTCCAAATAAAAATCTCCTTTATCTGCCGGAGCATGAAAAGTTCTAATCCATGTTGGGTTCTTATCTAGTACAAAATTCACTCTTCCTGCCGCACTCGAAGTAATGAATGATTTCCAGGCAATCCATCCAGATCCAGGCTTGTCACCATAGAAAAAAACCGAACCACCAGTCCAATTTATATTTGGAATTTTAGAAGAAGTTAAATACGCTCCATTCACGACATCTGAAGGACTTCCTCCGTCATTTCTTAAAGAATTAAGAGTAAATGGGTTTCCATCAGTATTATTCGGCCATCTCGCTAAGTCCATGGCAGTACTTCCATTCATGACAAAATTATCCTGTCCCAAATCCCAATCAACTTTTATCTTGTAGATATTTCCTGTATCATTAATCCAGCCACTTAGACTTTCCATTGCACTAATAATAACTTTTTCATTGTCTTTTGATGTGTAAATAATCGGGTTCCCAGAAACTCCTGATCTATCTGGACGTAGAATTTCTTCATAGACTCCTTCTCCAATTATAATTACATCTCCAGGTTGAGCAATAGAAGAAGCTTTGGCTATAGTTTTAAAGGGCTTAGTTATTGTTCCCGTGTAGGTATCATCACCCGATTTGGAAACATAAATATCTTTACTATAGGTTAGAGAACAACAAAAAAGGAACACTAATAACAGTGCTTTTGCGTAATAAGTTTTCATGATGATTGTAGTTTGATTGTTTAATAGTATGTATAGGTTAATTACTTATTTCAACTAAACTAAGAAACCACTTAATTAGTATTTTGAATCTCTTTAAAATTCAAATTTTATAAAAACATCCTAAAACTTACATTCTTTTTTTTCTTACTAATACTTTGGTATATTTGCACAACTTTCAACAGAACTATGCAATACAAACGAATACTTCTAAAATTAAGCGGAGAAGCCCTTATGGGGGAACGCGACTATGGAATTGACCCAAAAAGATTAAAAGAATATGCCTTACAAATAAAACAAGTTGTTGAAAAAGGTATTGAAGTTGCCATTGTTATTGGTGGTGGTAATATATTTAGAGGTGTTGCTGGAGCAGCTAACGGAATGGACAGAGTTCAAGGAGATCACATGGGAATGTTAGCAACATGTATTAACGGTTTAGCTTTACAAAGTGCTTTAGAAGATGAAGGTGTTTACACAAGAATGCAAACTGCCTTAGAAATCAAAGAAGTTGCTGAACCTTACATTAAAAGAAAAGCTATAAGACACTTAGAAAAAGGTAGAGTTGTTATATTTGGTGCAGGAACAGGAAATCCATACTTTACAACGGATACTGCTGCTGTATTAAGAGCAATTGAAATAGATGCAGATGCAATTTTAAAAGGAACTCGTGTAGATGGAATCTATAATGACGATCCTGAGAAAAATAAAGATGCAATTAAATTCGAAACTATTACGTTTAAAGATGTAATAGAAAAAGGATTAAAAGTAATGGATATGACTGCTTTTACCCTTAGTGAAGAAAATAAATTACCTATTATTGTTTTTGATATGAACAAAAACGGGAACTTAATGAAATTAGTTTCTGGTGAACCAATTGGAACAATAGTTGATTACAAATAAAATCATATTGAAATTCAATACTGATTTATAAATATTATAGTGAGATGACTGAAGAAATAGATTTTATATTAGATAGCACAAAAGAAGCAATGGATAGCGCAATTTCTCATTTAGAGAAAGAATTACGTAGTATTAGAGCTGGTAAAGCTTCTCCAGCAATGTTAGCAAATGTACAAGTTGATTATTATGGATCTGCAACACCATTAAGTCAAGTAGCTAATGTAAATACTCCAGATGCAAGAACAATTTCTATTCAACCATGGGAAAAAAATATGTTACAAGAAATTGAAAAAGCTATTATGATTGCTAATTTAGGTTTCAACCCTATGAACAATGGTGAAAGTATTATAATTAATGTTCCACCATTAACAGAGGAGCGTCGTCGTGATCTTGCAAAACAAGCTAAAGCTGAGGCTGAAAATGCTAAAGTGGGAGTTAGAAATGCAAGAAAAGATGCAAATAATGAGATCAAAAAGTTAGACGTTTCTGACGATATGAAGAAAAATACAGAAGCTGATATCCAAACTTTAACAGATAATTACGTGAAGCAAATTGACGAGAAATATGCTGTTAAGGAAAAAGAAATCATGACTGTATAATCAAAAAATAACATGCAGAAAAAGAGTGTTTTTAGAACACTCTTTTTTTTGTTCTATTACCTCTTTTTAACCTACCTTTGCACAAACTTTTTTGAATGACTTTTTGGACTAAAATCGCAGGATTTATTTTACGTAATCGCTATCTAGTATTAGCACTCATTATTGGTATCACTGCTTATTTAGTTACCCAAACTAATAAAATTAGGTTTTCTTACTCTGAAGCGAACTTACTTCCAGAGAATCATGAAGTAAATTTAGAATACAACAAGTTTTTAGAAATTTTCGGTGAAGAAGGAAATTTAATCATCCTTGGATTAAAAGACAGCACCGTTTTTGAAGTAGAAAAATTCAATGCTTGGAATGAATTAGCGAGACAATTAGACTCTACTCCACAGGTTGAGTTAACCGTTTCTATAACTGATATTAAAAAGTTAGAAGCTGACCGAAAGAAAAGAAAATTTGTTATTACTCCTCTTTTTGAAAAAACTCCAAGTAAACAGGAAGATATTGAAAGTATAAAGAAACAATTATTCGAAAAACTTCCTTTTTATGACAATATTTTATATAACGGTGAAGGAACTATCCAAACTGCCATTTATTTAAAAAAGGATATTGTAAATACTCCTGAAAGAGCAGATTTCATAGAGCAAAAGTTAATTCCGCTTGTAGAGAAATTCGAAAAAGATAATAATTTACAAGTTCGAATGTCTGGAATGCCATACATTAGAACTTTAAATTCAAAAAATATTGCTGAAGAAATGCTGCTTTTTGTTGGAGGAGCATTATTGATTACAGCAATTATATTCTTCTTTTTCTTTAGATCTTTTAGAGCTACATTCATCACGTTATTAGTAGTAGGTGTTGGTGTAACTTGGGCGTTCGGATTTATTGGTTTATTAGGTTATGAATTGACCGTTTTAACTGCTCTAATCCCTCCGTTAATTATTGTTATTGGAGTTCCTAATGCAGTTTTCCTTATAAACAAATATCAGCAAGAAGTAAAAAAACATGGTAATCAAGCAAAATCATTACAGCGTGTAATTTCTAAGATTGGTAATGCAACGTTAATGACTAACATTACTACTGCATCTGGATTTGCCACGTTCGTTTTTGTTAAAAGTCAATTATTACGTGAGTTCGGTATACTTGCATCAATTAATATTATCAGTATTTTCATTTTAGCTTTATTAATCATCCCGATTTTATATAGCTTCATGCCTTTACCACAGAAAAAACATTTAAATCACTTAGAAAAAAAGTGGATGGAAAATGTGGTTAATTGGATGGAACGTACTGTAAGACATCACAGAATAGCAATATATATAACTACCGTTGTAATTATCATTTTAAGTATGTCTGGCCTTGCGCTAATTAGAGTTTCAGGTAGTTTAATTGAAGACATGCCAAAAGGGAAACAATTCTACAAAGACATTAAGTTCTTCGAAACTGAATTTGGTGGAATTATGCCTTTAGAAATATTAATTGATACCAAAAAGAAAAAGGGTGTAATGAAGCTTTCTACTTTAAAGAAAATGGAAAAGCTAATTGAAACTATTGAAACTTTCCCGGAGTTATCAAAACCAATTTCGGTAAACAATCTTGTAAAATATTCTAAGCAAGCTTTCTATAAAGGAAACCCAAAATATTATCAATTACCAACTAGTCAAGAGCAAAGTTCAATTTTTGCATACACCAGAAATTCTGATGGAAACTCTGGTATGTTGAAAAACTTCGTTGATAGCACTGGAAGATACGCACGTATTACTACTTTCATGAAAGATGTTGGAACTGATAAAATGGATATTATTCAGGAAAGATTAAATGCTGTAATTCATAAGCAATTTCCAGATAATAAGTTCGAGGTTTCAATGACAGGAAAAGCTCTTGTTTTCTTAAAAGGAACAAATTACTTGATTAGAAATCTTGTCATATCATTATCACTAGCAATCTTCTTGATTTCTATTTTTATGGCCTGGATGTTTAGATCATTAGAAATGATTTTAATCTCGTTGATTCCAAATATGCTGCCATTATTAATGACTGCTGGATTAATGGGATTCTTCGATATTCCAATAAAACCATCAACAATTCTTGTATTTAGTATTGCATTTGGTATATCCGTCGATGATACAATTCACTTCTTAGCCAAATATCGTCAAGAACTTTTAGCCAACAATTGGAGAATTAAGCCTGCTGTATATTCTGCTTTAAAAGAAACTGGTGTAAGTATGTTCTATACTTCTATTGTATTATTCTTTGGTTTCTTAGTATTTACTGTTTCAAGTTTTGGAGGAACTATAGCACTTGGAGGTTTAGTTTCAGTAACCCTTTTATTAGCAATGGTTTCAAATTTATTACTATTACCTTCTCTTCTATTATCTTTTGAGAAAAAAATAGCCAATAAGAAAGTATTAAAGGAAACTAATTTCAAGATTTTACCTCCTAAAGAAAAAACTGAAAAATAAAAGTACTTTTATTTAAAATCCCGCTATTCATAAGATAAATCCGTTGTTAATTTCTCTTTAAAAAATTATATTTGTCGCTCAATTTTTTAAAGAATATGAAAACAAGTAGCGTAAAAGAATTATTAGCTTCGGAAAAACTTCTTCAAGAAGTAAATGTTAAAGGTTGGGTAAGAGCATTTAGAAGTAATCGTTTTATTCAATTAAATGATGGTTCTACTATTAATAATATTCAATGTGTTGTAGATTTCGAAAATACAGATGAAGCTTTATTAAAGAGAATTACTATTGGCGCTGCTGTTTCTATTAATGGAACTTTAGTTGAAAGTCAAGGTAAAGGACAATCAGTAGAGATTCAAGTAACAAATGTTGAAATTTTAGGAGATGCTGATCCAGATGAAGTTTCTAAAACAATTTTACAACCGAAAAGACACTCATTAGAATTTTTAAGGCAACAAGCTCACTTACGTGTTAGAACTAATACTTTTAGTGCGGTTATGAGAGTTCGTTCAGCTCTTTCATTTGCTGTGCACCAGTATTTCCAACAAAACGGATTTTACTATGTGAACACTCCAATAATTACTGGATCTGATGCTGAAGGAGCTGGTGAAATGTTTAGAGTAACAAACTTTGAAGCAAATAAAGCTCCGTTAAACGAAGAAGGAGAAATTGATTATACTCAAGACTTCTTTGGTAAGCAAACGAACTTAACAGTATCTGGGCAATTAGAAGCGGAGACCTACGCAATGGGATTAGGTAAAGTATATACATTCGGACCTACATTTAGAGCTGAAAATTCAAATACAACTCGTCACCTAGCAGAATTCTGGATGATTGAACCTGAAGTTGCATTTAACGATTTAGATGCAAACATGGATTTATCTGAAGATTTCATCAAATACGTTCTACAATACGTATTAGATAACTGTCCAGATGATTTAAATTTCTTAGAAAACAGATTACTTCAAGAAGAAAAGACAAAACCACAAGCTGAGCGTAGTGAAATGTCTTTAATTGAAAAAATCAAGTTTGTAGTAGATAATAATTTCAAAAGAGTTTCTTATACAGAAGCTATTGATATTTTACGTAACAGTAAGCCTAACAAAAAGAAGAAATTCCAATTTCCAATTGATGAATGGGGAGCTGATTTACAATCTGAACACGAACGTTATTTAGTAGAAAAACACTTTAAGTGTCCAGTAATTTTATTTGATTATCCAGCGAAAATTAAAGCATTCTATATGCGTTTAAATGACGATGGTAAAACAGTAAGAGCCATGGACGTTTTATTCCCAGGAATTGGAGAAATGGTTGGTGGATCTCAAAGAGAAGAACGTTTAGATGTTTTAAAAGAGAAAATGGCTGCTTTAGATATTGAAGAAGACGAATTATGGTGGTATTTAGACACTCGTAAATTCGGAACTGCAGTACATTCTGGATTTGGTTTAGGTTTTGAGCGCTTAGTATTATTTACAACAGGAATGGGTAATATTAGAGACGTTATTCCTTTCCCTAGAACACCACAAAACGCAGAATTCTAAAAAGAATTATAAAATACATGCAACAATCGCCATTCCTAACTCGAATGGCGATTTTATTTTTACTGAATTCATATATTTGTATTTATGTTAAAACAAAGTTTACATCAAAAATTACTTCAAAAACTTTCGCCTCAACAAATTCAGTTGATGAAGCTAATTCAATTGCCAACACAGGCATTTGAAGAACGATTGAAACAAGAAATTGAAGAAAATCCAGCTTTAGATACAGGAAAGGAAGAAAGCGATAGTTTTGAAGATGATTTTTCAAATGAAAGTGATTATGATGATTCTGGAAATGAGAAAATTGATGCAGAAGACATTAACATTGACGAATATTTAAGTGATGATGAATACCCGAGTTATAAAACTCAGGCCAACAATTATTCATCAGACGATGAGGAAAAACAAGTTCCTTATGCTGCTGGAACAACATTTCATCAATCTTTAAAGAATCAACTTAACACGTTCAGAATAGATGATGAAGAAAAATCTATTGCAGAATTTTTAGTTGGAAGTATAGATGAAAGCGGATATATTCGTCGTGAATTAATTGACTTAATTGATGATTTAGCATTTACACAAAATGTGTTTACAACGGAAGAAAAAGTAGCTCATGTTTTAGTAAATGTTGTCCAAAAACTTGACCCAATCGGAGTTGGTGCGAGAGATTTAAAAGAATGTTTAATTATTCAGTTAAAATCAAAATCCGAAAACAAAACTCGCTCATTAGCCATTCAAATTTTAGACAGTGCTTTTGATCATTTTGTAAAGAAACACTACAAGAAGCTTTTAGATAAGTTTGATATATCAGAGGAAGAATTAAAAGCTGTAAATACAGAGATTTCTAAGTTAAATCCAAAGCCAGGAAGTTCTTATGCCGGTAATAATAAAATTGCTGAGCAGATAGTTCCTGATTTTACAATTAGGATTATTGAAGGTAAATTGGAGCTAACATTAAATTCAAGAAACGCTCCAGAATTGCACGTATCTAAAGAATACAACAATATGTTGAAAGGCTACCAAGATTCTAAGGATAAAACTAAGTCTCAAAAGGATGCTGTAATGTTTATCAAGCAAAAACTTGATGCGGCTAAATGGTTTATTGATGCGATTAAACAGCGTCAACAAACCTTATTGGTAACAATGAATTCTATCATGCATTATCAATATGATTATTTCTTAACTGGAGATGAGCGTAAACTAAAACCTATGATTCTAAAAGATATTGCAGATACTATCAATATGGATGTATCAACAGTATCAAGAGTTGCAAATAGCAAGTACGTCTCTACACCTTACGGAACTAAATTGATTAAGGATTTCTTCTCAGAATCTATGAAAAATGATCAAGGTGAGGATGTTTCAACTAAAGAAATAAAAAAGATCTTGGAAACGGTTATTGCCGAAGAGAATAAAAGAAAACCTTTAACTGATGAAAAACTATCGGGTATTTTAAAGGAGAAAGGTTACCCAATCGCGAGAAGAACAGTAGCGAAATATAGAGAGCAATTGGATATTCCTGTTGCTAGACTTAGAAAAGAAATATAATGCGCTGGCACAAGTTTTTATCAACCATTTTGCATCCAATTGTAATGCCTACAATTGGTTTACTTTTGTATTTCTTCTTGTGCCCAATACAGATTAGTTTAAGAGAACAGCTATATTTCTTGACTTTGGCGTTTTCGGCAACATACGTAATCCCGTTACTTATTCTCATATTTTTAAGACTATCGAATAAAGTAAGTTCAATGGATTTACCGTCCATAAAGGAAAGAAAAGTACCACTATTTATTATGATGTGTATATTCTTAATACTAGCCAAATACTTTAGTTTATTCAGAAATGTACAAGACTTAGCATATTTGTTTTATGGAACCTTATTAGGTTTAATTGCGATGTACCTAATTTTCTTTAGTGGAATTAAAACGAGTATCCATTTACTTTCTATGGGAAGTGCTGTTGGTTTCTTTATCGTTTTTCAACTAATCTATAATATTTCTGTACTACCCTTATTAGTCATTTTAATACTACTTTCAGGTCTTTTAGCTTCTTCAAGGTTATATTTAAAGGCACACACACCTAAAGAGGTTTATTTAGGCTTTATTTTAGGTTTAGGATGTCAATTACTTACGTACTACATTTTATAGTAAATAAAAGATTAAACCAAACTTTGTAATCTTGGAAGATACAGTTTCTCCATTAATGGTAGCGTTTTTATATACCGGACTTAATCCGTAGTACATATAGAAATTAAACGCTCCGTATCCTGCAGATAACTCTAAACCTGACTGAAACTTATTAAAAATTGGAACGTTAGAGAACTCAATAGTTTGATTATTACTATTAAGCTGATAAGAGAATTTGTTACTTAAATTATAATTTAGTTTCACACCCGCATACACTCTCCAAAAAGAATAAGTAACAGCATCAGATGTTCTCCAACGTAATTGAATAGGAAATTCTATATTATGTAATCTAAGTTTATTGGTTGATATATCCGATCCTAATTGAATGGTACTTTCATCCGTAAGTTGTAGATCATGATTAAAAGAATTATATCCGTAACCTAGACCTATTCCTGCAGAAAAGTCTCCCTGTTTTGTAAAAGGAATATCCTTTATATACCCTACAGATAAACTGTAAGAAAAACCAGATGTTTCAGCTCCCTGAGGTTGACTTCTCATAATATCATAGGAAATACTCATATACAATTGATCTTCCCAATACTTGTCACCTAATTTTAAAGAATCAGCTTGTGCAAAGGAATCTAAATTTAAACTAACCAGTAGCATCAAAATTAATAACCGCAAATTCATATCTTATTTTTAATACCTATAAAAATAAAAAAGAGCAATTGTATAATTGCTCTTTTTCTATATAATAAATCAAAATGAAATTTATTCACTAATAGTACCTGCTTTGTGAGTAGACAAACTTAATTTAAGAGCATTAACATCTCTTAATCTTTGTCTGATATCAGTTAAGGTACCTACACTCATTTGCTTATCTGCCTTAATTGAAGTAGTCATTCTTGGATGATTCTCTTCTTTAATATTTAATCTAGCATTAATAATAAACGCTGGAATATCATCAGCAGTTGCAATCTTGTCATTCAATTGAATACTGTTGTACTTCTTACCATATTTAGCATCCTTTGCTTGTCCAACATAAATCGTAGTAACTAAACTCTTTTGTTCAAGTTTTTTTACTTCCGACGCACTTGGTAAACTAGGGCTATTAATCTGTAAGTCTGTTTCTCTCATCACGGTTGTTACCATGAAGAAGAAAAGTAACATAAAAACAATATCAGGTAACGACGCCGTTGAAATGGCTGGTGAACCTTTTTTCTTCTTTCCAAATTTAGACATATCTAATTGTTTTTATAGTTAAGTTTATTCAGATTCAGTAGGATCTAAATCAGTAATAATTTGTGGGTAAGAATTCTTAATCTCTTTAACTTTCGCCTCAAGATTTTTATCCTTATTTCCACTCTTCTTATAAGCTGACTCTATTTCCGCAAAAGACATATTATATTTCTTCATTGCTAGTCCGTTTCTTAATTCAGTATAAGCTCTTCTTAACTCATTCTGAATACTAACGTAAACCTCGTAATCTGAAGCTCTATCACTCTCGATAGAAATAATTGCTTTATTTGGGTGATCCGACGATTCAGGATTTCTATCTCCTGTACAATAATCACATTCTTTACCCTTCTCTTCTCCTGGCATTGGGTTTCCAACACCACCACCATTATCAATAAATTTCTTAGCAGCTTCTTTAAGATCTTTTAATTCCATAACGTCTCCATCTACGAATAAGTCGTTATTTCTGTTGATACTAATCTCAAAGATATTCTTCTCTTTAATTTTTGGTGGATCGTAATTCGCTGGCGGTTTTTCTGGTAACTTCATAGAAATACCTGAATCAACATCCATCGTAGTTGTTACAAGGAAAAAGATAAGTAGCAAGAAGGCGATATCTGCCATCGAACCTGCATTAATTTCTGGGTTTTCTCTTCTTGCCATGGTAAATTATTTAATTAATCCTTTTAATAAATCAAATATAAAGAAAGCTCCTCCTACTACTAATAAGAATAAACTTCCCCATATACCTGTACTTGTCATTTTAGAAACAGAACTTCCTGCTGCTGCGATTTCTTTTGCATTAGCATCAACTACTGCATTAGAATCTGCGATTAAATAAGCAATCAAAATTACTACTCCTAAACTAAGAACTCCTAATAACGCTTTCTTTAAAGCTGCTGGATTCTTAAGAACCCCCATTAATGAAGCTAATACTGTAATTACAATAGAAGCAATTAATAACACTATAGAGAAAGTTACCATCGGAGACGCAGCGACATCCTGTCCTGCTTTGTCTTCTCCATCAACCATCATGATGTTGATATATAGGGCGAAACCTATAACACCAATAATGGCGATTAATATTGTTAAAAATCTTTTATTCATGCTAGTCGTATTATTTTTTATACTTAGCTAATAAATCGATTAAAGAAATAGAAGCATCTTCCATGTTGTTTACGATACTATCTACTTTTGATACGATGTAGTTATAGAAAATTTGTAAGATAATCGCTACAACAAGACCGAATACTGTTGTTAAAAGTGCAATCTTAATACCACCTGCTACTACCGCTGGAGAGATATCATTTGCTACAGCAATTCTATCGAAGGCATCAATCATACCAATTACAGTTCCCATGAATCCTAACATTGGTGCAAGAGCGATAAATAAAGATAACCAAGAAATGTTTTTCTCTAATAATCCCATTTGAACTCCACCATATCCTACTACTGCTTTCTCAGCTGCATCTAAACCTTCGTCAGCTCTTTCTAACCCTTGGTAAAAGATAGAAGCAACAGGTCCTTTAGTATTTCTACAAACCTCTTTAGCTGCCTCAACACCACCTGAACTTAATGCATCATCAACACTTGCTACTAATTTCTTAGTATTTGTAGTTGCCATGTTTAAGTAGATAATTCTTTCAATTGCAATAGCTAAACCTAAAATTAAGGTAACTAATACAATACCCATAAACTTTGGATCTCCTTCAATAAAACGTTGTTTTAACTCTTGGTGAAAAGTTTTTTCCGCTTCTTGTGCAAAAGTTGATTGAATAGCCCCAAAGAACATAAATCCTGTAAGAGTTAGGACATTTACTGCTTTTTTCATTTTGTTATAATTAATTTAAAATAGTTAACGTGTTAAAAATACAAATTTTTATATAGCTAACCAGCCTGATTACTAGTAACCTATTCGTGAAATTTGGCACAAATAGAGTAACCCCGCCAGTTTTCAGAGAGCCAAGTAACAAAAAAATGTTGGTACATTAAAAAAAATTAACGCTAATTGTTAAAAAACTTTTCCTTTTTGTTACTTTAAATTTAAAAAAACTCAACTATGGTTGCAAACTTATTTCCCCACGTAGTGGTTTTTCAAAATAATATTTAAAATCTTCCTTTGATAAATCCTCTCCCAATAGGTACATCATTTTAGCAACAGCCGTTTCTGTAGTGATATCTTTACCATCAATAATACCTATTCGTTTTAAATCTGTACTAGTTTCATAAAGACCTAAAATTACACTACCTCCTGTACATTGAGTAACATTTACAATCTTTACTCCTTTTGCTATAACTTCCTCTAATAAATCAATAAACCAAGGTTCTGTTGGTGCATTCCCTGATCCATATGTTTCTAGCACAACTCCTTTTAAATTTTCGATATTCAAAATTGTTTCAACAACTATTGGAGTTATTCCTGGGAACAATTTTAAAACTACAATATCGTCTATAAGATTCTTTCTAAATATAAGTTTCTCATCCGACTTTTCATTTTTAAAAAGTAAATGATTATTAAAGTGTAAATGCACTCCACTTTCAGCTAACGGTGGATAGTTCATTGAAGCAAAGGCTTCAAATTGTTCCGCATTGATTTTAGTTGTTCTATTCGCGCGATACAACTTGTATTCAAAATACAAACCTACTTCCTTTATGATAGGTTCATTATTTTCTCTAGCACAAGCAATTTCAATTGAAGTAATTAAATTCTCTTTTGCATCCGTTCGTAAATCACCAATTGGTAATTGAGATCCCGTGAAAATTACAGGCTTTTGCAGGTTTTCAAACATAAAACTAATCGCAGATGATGTATATGACATTGTATCTGAACCTGTAAGCACAACAAAGCCGTCATAATCATTATAATTGGCTTCAATGATTTCCGCTATTTTAACATAGTATTTCCTATTCATATTAGAAGAGTCAATAGGTTCTTCAAAAGAAATAGTAGAAATCTCACAATTCAAATGTTGTAATTCCGGAATCTTATTTTGTATTTGATTGAAATCAAAAGCACGTAATGCTCCTGTATTATAATCTTTGATCATACCGATAGTTCCTCCGGTATAAACTAGTAATATCTTTGGTTTGTTTGCCATTTTGTCAACTTTAACCTCTATTTTTTAAAATGGAATAATTTATGTTGTAAATTTATCAAAGAAAACAATATTTGAAAATTAATTAGAAACGATTATGATAGGATTTTATATTCTTATTGGTATTATAAGTTTAATAAGCTCAGCTGTAAGTAATACCTTAAAAAGAAAATTCAAAAAATACTCAAGAGTTCATTTAAGAAATGGCATGAGCGGAGCTGAAATCGCTGAGAAAATGCTTGCAGATCATGGAATTTATGATGTAAAAGTTATTTCTACACCCGGAATGCTAACTGATCATTATAATCCACAAAATAAAACTGTGAATTTAAGTGAAGGTGTTTATAACCAAAGAAACGCCGCTGCAGCTGCTGTAGCAGCTCATGAAGTTGGGCATGCTGTTCAACACGCACAAGCTTACGAATGGTTGCAAATGAGATCTAAACTAGTACCAATGGTAAGTATTACATCAAGATTTTCACAATGGATGATTTTTGGTGGAATTGCATTTGGTGCAGCTTCTGGAAATACAGGAATAGGATTTTATATAGCAATTGCTGGTTTGATTTTTATGGCTTTAGGAACGTTATTCAGTTTTGTTACGCTTCCTGTTGAATATGATGCAAGTAATAGAGCTTTAGCTTGGCTTGAAAATAAAAACATGGTTACACGTGAAGAATTAGCTGGATCTAAAGACGCTTTGAAATGGGCAGCAAGAACATATTTAGTTGCAGCTCTAGGTTCCTTAGCAATGTTAGCGTATTGGGCTCTTCAAATTTTAGGTAGTAGAGACTAAAATTTTTAACATAACAATTAAATAAAGGCTTCCTTTTTTGGAAGCCTTTGTTATTTTTAAAAATAGCTTACGTCTAACTGTAAAATTTACACCATGAAAAAAGCGACTTTTATTCTTCTTCTAACTGCCTTTACGACTATCAATAGTTACAGCCAACAAATGACTCCGACAAAACTTGGAGAAATGTTAGAAGCAATAAGTGATAGCATTATCAGTACTAAAACACAATGGAGATTTATTATAAAAAACACTCCTTTTATTACTATTGCCGACTCAACCCACAATAGAATGAGAATTATGTCTCCAATTGCAGATAGCAATAAACTTAATGAAGAATTAAAAACAGCCTCTCTTATGGCTAACTTTCATACAGCTCTAGATGTTAAATATGCAATTTCAGACAATGTGCTTTGGTCAGTTTACATTCATCCTTTAAAAGAGTTAACTGAGGATCAACTTCTCGACGCTGTAAGTCAGGTGTATTACGCGAAAGTTAATTTTGGAACTACATTTTCTAGTACATCTTTAGTTTTTCCCGGTAAAAAACCTAAGAGAAAGGAAGAACAACCAAAAAAATCTAAACAGCTAATAGATAAGATGTAGTTTGGAAAAACCAGTTCGACCGAAATTTAACCCGTTTTGTCGGTTTTCTATTTTTTAAGGCCTGTAACAAATATAGATTTGTCTTGTCTTTAGAAAAATGAAAATCAATATGAAAACAAACTTTACCAAGTCGCTTCTACTATTTTTACTAACATTATCAATAGGACAAATAGCCGCGCAACATTCTATTGCTGGAAAAATTACTGATGCTCAAAAACAACCTTTACCATTTGCGAATGTTATTTTATTGAGCGAAAAAGAAAACTCAACTCCTAAAGGTGTCGTATCTGATGATAATGGAAATTTCCGATTCGAAAATATTTCCGAAGGAAAATATAGTATCGAAATTTCTATGCTAGGATTCAAAACCAAAACCTCTGAGAAATTTCAATTAACAGCGAACAAAACCATAGATTTTACTTTAAAAGAAGAAAATGAATCTTTAGATGAAGTTGTCATTCAAAGTAAACGACCAGTTATTCGTCAGACTGCCGAGAAATTGGTTGTAGACTTAGAAAATTCTGAAATGTTAAATAGCAGTTTACAAGATGTTGTAAAACGTGTTCCTGGTGTTATTGTTACTAATAACGGAATCAATTTCGCTGGAAGATCTGATATCAGAATATTAATCAATGGAAAAACCACTGATTACATGGATATGGATACGTTGTTACAAGATTTACCTGCTGATAATATTGCTAAGGTGGAATTAATTGAACAACCCGGAGCAGAATTTGACGCAGAAGGATCTGGACCAATAATCAATATCATATTAAAGAAAAATGTAAAACTAGGAACTCATGGTAATGTTGGTGCATGGATTGGTGAAGATGAAGGAATTGAATATGGAACGAATGCCTCAATAGCAAGTTATAAAAACAAATTAAACTGGCAGTTAAATTCTGGCTATTCTGCTCCAACGTGGAGAGATGATTTATTCATAAAGAGAACTGTAGGAACTACTGTATATGATCAGGCTACAATTGAACCTTACGACCCGAAGCGTATCTGGATTGGTGGAAGTATCGATTATTACATTAATGACAAAAATACAATCGGACTTGGAACTCGTTATAACAATACAACGTCAGATAGAATTTCAAAGAGTAATACAGATATTACAACTCCTACCACATTAGAACGTTTTGTAACTGAGAATACTTTTGATAGAGATAGAAATACATTCAGTTTTAACCCATACTACGAATACAAATCTGAGACTGACAAATTACTTGTTGATTTTAATTATATCGACTTTAAAAACGAGAACACCAATGATATTTATGCAGTGACTGGAAATACAGTTCCTTTTACGAATCAACGATATTTACAAGATGGAAAATACACCATTAACACTTATAGAATTGATTACGTTAAATCATTTACGGATGAATTTAAATTAAGTGTAGGAACTAAATATTCAGATGTAGATACTGATAGCGACTTGAAACTATTTACTCAAAATAATACTGGAGGTTTTGATTTCCAAGCTGCAGATAGTAATCGATTTTTAATTGATGAAAATATCTTTGCAGTATACTCTAAAGTAAATGCTTCTTTTGGAGACTGGTCTCTTTCTGGAGGATTACGATATGAAAATAGTGATACTAAAGGAACTTCTACTAATACAAATACTACAAGAACAAGAATAATTTCTGAGTTGTTCCCAAGTGCATCTGTAAGTAGAAAATTAACAGAACAATTAGGTGTTAATGTAGCTTACAGTTATAGAATTAGAAGACCAAATTATAATAGCTTAAATTCATTTGTAACTGTTTATGATCCGTTAACTTCAGAAGTTGGAAACCCAAATTTAAAACCTGCTTTCACAAATAATTATCAATTCAATTTAACTTTTGATAATCAACCTTTCTTTACAGTGGCGTATAGTGAAACTAGAGATAATTTATTTCTATTCATTGCACAGGATGATGCAACCGCACAAATCTCTAGAACAACTATTAACCTAGAAGATCGTAAAAACTGGAACTTTAGATTATTCGGACCATTAGATTTTATTCCAGGTGTAGAAGGTTTCACAGGTTTTATTGTTGATTACAACAAATTTGCTTCAACAGAATTGGTTCCTAACTTATTATTAGAAAAATGGAATTACGGTTGGTACACACAAGCGAGTTACAAATTACCTTGGGATGTAAATGCAGAAATGTCGAGCTACTTTGGTTCGGGTGCCTTAGAAGGTCAAATTAATGTAGGATGGATTGGAAACTTAAGTTTTTCTTTCGGAAAGAAATTTATGGACGACCGATTAAAAGTGAATCTTGGAATAAACAAAGTATTAGACAGAGGATTTGTAGGACGTGTAAACTATGATAATATTAATGCTAATATTGAAAGTAACGGATCTAGACAAAATGTTCAATTAAGATTCACCTATAGTTTTGGTTCTAAATTCGGTAAGAAAAAGAATAAGAGAAACGCTTCTAATGACGAACAAAACAGAATCGATGACAATGACTAAATCTGTATCTCAAATAAACTATAAACCTTTATTTGTAATTGGGCTTCTTTTTGAAGCCCTTGGTCAAATTTTACTAGCTCAAGGAATTGAATTTGTATATGCATTACGACCTATAGACTTTGCACATTGGAGTTTATTAATTGGAGTGGCTTTATTAATTCCACAGTTAGGTCAATTTCCTAAGAGTATTTTTTCCTTTATTGGAGTTCCAATTCTAATGATTGGTATTGTATGTATTATAGGAATGTGTGTTTTAGATTTCATTTGGTGGAGTCAATCTACTCAAGAAATTCGAAACGAATTTGCCGGCCATTTATCACAATTTCCAGTCATATGGAAACCATTTATTAAAATTGGACCTAATTTTCTGAATATAGGTTTGCTATTGTTAGCCCTTAACTATCTCAAAGAACACAAAATTGGGGTTTATTTAATTATACTTGCTACATTACTTGTATATTTTGGAAATTTTATTCCTTCTAAACTCATTTACGTTTATCTATTAACAGCATTAGGTTATGCTCTAATTTTTATTAAAAACCCAACAAAAACGACATCTTAATACTTTAAAAATTACTATGAAAAAAGATAATATTCCATTAAAAATCGCATTATTCTTTCTATTCTTTTTGGTCTTACTAATTGCCAATCAAATTGTAAAGAACATTCTAATAGATGAAGAAATTACCAACTATAATATTCACTTATTAATTGGAATAGGAAGTAATATCATATTGTCTTTAGTTTCTTTATACTTTATTAAAAAGAATGAATTATTACAATTGAGTGGACTACATACGTTCAAAGCTGAAAAAGTACATCTACTACTTTTCCCTTTAGTATTTCTTGTAGGGATCAATTTAGTATTCGGTGGAGATATTCCAGAATTTACGCCGTTACAATTAATTGTACTGGCCACATATTGTTTGAGCATTGGATTTTCGGAAGAATTCAGCATTAGAGGAGTATTATTACCATTATTAATTAAACATGGTGGTGGAACTAAAAAATCAATCACACGAGCAATTTTTATATCATCATTAATTTTCGGTTTGCTTCATCTTATTAAGTTTGACAAAGGTCTTTATGGAGAAATCTCTCAAGTATTCTTTGCCACGTTCATAGGTGTATTATTTGGAGCGCTTTTAATTGCGACAAAAAGTATTTATCCCTTAATTATAATTCATGCTTTAATTGATTTTGCTGCAAAAATAGATAGTATTGGTGTTCCTTTTGAGAAAACGATTGCAAGTGAAACTGATATTACTGGTGCTATTTTTCTAATTATCCTTACATTACCTTGTTTATTATTTGGAATGTATATCATTAGGAAACATATTCCAGAAAAAATTCAACTGAATGAATACCAAGCTTAACAAATCTGATTGGATAATTTTATCAATCATATTCGGTGTAACTGTTCTCCTAAATGGGGTGGATTACTACAGAGAAGGAAATGAATTGATAGAATATCTTATAGATTTTCCTAGTACAACAATTATATCTATAATTATAATACTTGCCTTTATCCAAATATTGGTTCCTAAACTACTTACTAAAAAGAAACAGTACTTAAAGTTTTTTATCATTGCTGTTTTATTATTAACTGTATTTGGAACCTTAGATAAATTAATTGGTCGGTTTACTGCTGGAAAAGACTTATCGGGTATAAAAAGCGTTTGGTTATTACTTCAAAGCGGATTGTATAACGCTACTGACATGGTAGGTTTTCCGTTAGGAATCTTGTTAATGAAAAAGTTCTATGAAGGTCAATCTCAATTTTTAGAAATGGAGAAACAACAAAAAGAAAACGAATTAAAACTATTACGTTCACAAATTGATCCTCATTTCTTATTTAACAACTTGAATACTTTAGATAGTTTAATTGATTCTGACACTGAAAAAGCGAAAGAATACATCAACCGTTTATCGCTGATTTATCGATATCTTATAAAAACAAAGGATTCTGAAGTCATGGAATTGGTTGAAGAGTTACAGCTAGCGGAAAACTATATATTCCTTATCCAAACTCGTTTTGGAAATGATTATGTATTTGAGATAGAGAAAAACGAAACCATAGAAGATAAATACATACCAACTGGAGCTTTACAAACGCTCCTTGAAAATGTTGTAAAACACAATAAACCTGATACATCATCAATTAAAACGAAGATTATAATTGAGAAAAACAGATTGAAAATCATTAATTCAAAATCTACGTTAAAAAGTAAAAAAGAATCTTTTGGAACAGGTTTACAAAACTTAAAAACTCGTTATCAATTATTATCTGATCAAGTAATCTCAATAATTAATACTGAAGATGAGTTTAAAGTATCAATCCCAATTATCAATTTAATTGAATAGGCTATGAAAATACTGATTTTAGAGGATGAAATTCCAGCTTATCAAAAACTTGTCACTTATTTAACAGACTATTTAAAAAGTGAACCAGAACATGATTGGGCTCGAACTATAAAAGATGGAAAGCAATTTTTAGATGACAACACCTATGATGTTATTCTATCAGACATTCAATTATTAGATGGTATATCTTTTGATTTATTTGATGAAGTTTCACTCAATACTCCAATTATTTTTTGTTCTGCTCACGATGAATATTTATTCAAAGCATTCCATACAAATGGTATTGCTTACATTTTAAAACCTTATACTAAAAAAGAGTTTAATGGTGCTTTAGAAAAATATCAATCTTTGTTCAGCAAAGGAGATTATGGCAATCTAAACACAGATGTAATTGTTGAACTAAAATCTGCTTTAAAAGAAGAAAATACCACATATAAAAAACGATTTGTTATAAAGAAGAGCAAAGGAATTCAACTCTTAAATGTAAGTGACATTTCTTTAATTGAAGCTTCTGGTGATTTTTGTATTGCAACAGATAAAGATGGAAAAAGACATACTATTTCTCAGAACTTAGGTAGTATTTCTAAACAATTAAATCCGAATAAATTCTTTAAGATCAATCGAAGTGAAATAATAAACATCGATTATATTGTTACCATTGAAAGTCATTTTAAAAACAGATTGTTATTAACCATTACGGGATGTAAAGAAAAACCAATGACGAGTTCTTCTACAACATCTGAATTTAGAAAATGGTTAGAACAATAAATAATATTAAGCAAACAAAAAAGACTCGAAATTCGAGTCTTTTATGATATATATAAACGTTTTTAATTTCTTCTTAATCTCTATCTAAAAAGATCTGGATTACGTACCAGAATAATAACATTAGTGATGCAAATAAACCTAATGCTGCAGGTATATAATCTTCTGTAGTAAACTTATGTACTAGATTAGACGTTTGGTATAAAATAGATCCTCCAGCTAAAGCACACATTCCAACTGAAAACCATAATCCTAAGTTAAATCCGAATAATGTTCCTGCTACAATTAATCCAATTGCAATAAAGAATCCTATCGTCATAGCTGATCTCAAAAAAGAGAAATCTTTCTTCGTAATTAATACAATTGATGATAATCCTGCGAATAAAGTCAGTGTAACAATTCCTGCTTGCTGTAAAAGAGCCATTCCTTCTCTACCCATAAACTTAGTTACAATTGCAATTAACGGAACAAAAATAATTGCCTCAGCAAAAATATATCCCGCATAAGCCATGTACTGTAAGTTCTTATCAGTAGTTCTTAAAGCTGTACTCTCCGCATAATTCGTAATTAACATAAAACCACCAAGTAATAATAACCACTTATAACCTTGAGTCATAGATAACATAAAGTTCACAAGTGCATCACTTTGAAGTAATAAAAATTCGAAAATGATAAATAGTAAAACACCACCAGCTACGTGAGCATAAGTTTTCTTGTAAAACTCTACTCTTTCCGCCTCTGTTGATTGAGCAATCAATACTCGATCATTGTCAAATTGATTGAATGAATTTTCCATATAATTTTTTTAATTGATTTTTGAATTGTAAAAATAGAATTAATTTTTAAATAAAAAACCCTAACAACTGCTGTGCTAGGGTTAAATATATCTTAATCATTTAATTTCAATACTGCCATAAACGCTTGCTGTGGAATTTCTACGTTTCCAACCTGACGCATACGTTTCTTACCTTTCTTTTGCTTTTCTAAAAGTTTACGTTTACGAGAAATATCTCCTCCATAACATTTAGCAGTTACATCTTTACGTAAAGCTTTTACAGTTTCACGAGCAATAATCTTAGCTCCAATTGCAGCTTGAATAGGAATATCGAATTGCTGACGTGGAATTAACTCCTTTAATTTCTCACAAATCCTTTTCCCTATAGAATATGCATTACTATCGTGTAATAAAGATGAAAGTGCATCAACCGATTGTCCGTTTAATAACATATCTACACGAACAAGTTTTGATTTCTTCATTCCAATTGGGTGATAATCAAAAGATGCATATCCTTTAGAAACTGTTTTTAATCTATCATAGAAATCGAATACAATTTCTGCTAATGGCATTTCAAAAATCAATTCAACTCGTTCTGGAGTTAAATACGTTTGATTAATGATTTGTCCACGTTTCTCAATACATAAACTCATTACTTGTCCAACGAAATCAGATTTCGTGATAATCGAAGCTTTAATAAATGGCTCCTCTACTCTATCTAATTTTGATGGATCCGGTAAATCTGATGGATTATTTACAATAATAATCTCGTCTGGTTCTTTCTTTGTATATGCATGATAAGATACGTTAGGAACCGTAGTAATAACTGTCATGTTAAACTCACGTTCTAAACGTTCTTGGATAATCTCCATGTGTAACATTCCTAAGAATCCACAACGGAAACCGAAACCTAAAGCCGCAGAACTCTCTGGTTGAAATACTAAAGAAGCATCATTCAATTGTAACTTCTCCATAGAAGCTCTTAACTCTTCATAATCCTCAGTATCTACAGGATAAATACCTGCGAATACCATTGGCTTTACATCCTCAAAACCTTCAATATTATCAGTTGTTGGATTTGCAAAATCTGTAATAGTATCTCCTACCTTTACTTCCTTCGCTGTTTTAATACCTGTAATTAAATATCCAACATCACCAGTTTTAATTTCTTTCTTTGGCTCTTGATTTAACTTTAACGTTCCAACCTCATCTGCGAAATAATCATTTCCAGTAGCCATGAACTTAATCTTTTGGTTCTTTTTAATTGAACCATCGATAATTCTGAAGTAGGTTTCAATTCCTCTATATGAATTATAAACACTATCAAAAATTAAAGCTTTTAAAGGTGCATCTGGATTTCCTTCCGGAGCAGGAATTCTATCAATAATTGCTTCTAAAATATTATCTACTCCGAATCCTGTTTTTCCACTTGCAGGAATTACATCTTCAGGATCACAACCTAATAAGTCTACAATATCATCAGTAACTTCTTCTGGATTCGCAGAAGGCAAATCAACTTTATTTAATACTGGAATAATCTCCAAGTCGTTTTCTAAAGCTAAGTATAAGTTAGAAATAGTTTGCGCTTGAATACTTTGAGCAGCATCAACAATTAATAAAGCTCCTTCACAAGCCGCAATAGAACGTGAAACTTCGTAAGAAAAATCTACATGACCTGGAGTGTCGATTAAATTCAAGATATATGGTTCTCCATTGTGAACATAATCCATTTGAATTGCGTGTGATTTAATTGTAATTCCACGCTCTCTCTCCAAATCCATATTATCTAATAATTGATCTTGTTTTTCTCGCTCAGTTACTGTTTGAGTAAAATCTAATAATCTATCAGCAAGTGTACTTTTTCCATGATCAATATGGGCGATAATACAAAAATTCCTAATGTTTTTCATTCGTTCTTTATTCCTTCTTAATGACTTGCAAAGATACGCTAATTGTACCGTGTCTGGCAAATAAAAGTTTAGGTATAGAATTTAATTCGAATTACAAGTAGCTGATTTCACATGAATAAACTATTTCAACAGAACAACCGCATAAAACCTGAGGCTTAAAATGGATTGTTCACGAAATTTTCAACCCCATTTTTTCCCTTTTAACCCAAAAAAGTTCCTTTTAACAATGTTTTATAAGGATTAAACAAAACTTCTGAAATACTTTCGTCTACGAATTAATGAACAGAAGGCTACTTGATTTGTTTTACAATTTATGTAGTCATATTTAAAATACCCATTGTGATTGTTCAGAGTAATATCTGGATAATGTTGTTAGAGCGCTGATTCTTGAATTGGCAGATTATACTCAGCATATATGTTTTATGCTTTTGGATTAAAAACTAGGTTAAAGGGGGACGTATTAATAATTAAAGTTTTAAATTCATTTAATTAATTAACACCTTATGCTGAGTTCTCTTACAAACAGTTTCTTTTAAACGTTCTTTTTTCCCTTTTAACCTAAAATAATTCCTGTTAAGTGAGTTTATTCCTTTTAAAACACTGGATACACTATACTTTCGTGGAAGCTTTAAAATGGAATTTATATGGAATAAAGCTTTTGCTTTTTTCGTTATTAAATCATAAACATCATATCATGAAAAAACTAAACCTAACATTACTTTTAGCCTTATCAATTTCGATAATGAGTTGTTCTTCTTCTGAAGTATCTAGTGAAGATCCAGTAGTTATTGATCCTACAACTAAAGTTACTTACGAAAAAGATGTAAAAAACATTATTAATAACAGCTGTGCTGTTAGTGGATGCCATACAGGATCATCTCCTGCAGCTGGAATTGCTTTCAACACTTATAATCAAGTAAGAAGTCAAGCAGAAAACGGAAATTTAATTGGTCGTATAAACAGTGGTTCTAATCCAATGCCTCCAACAGGATTACTACCAACTTCAACAAGAAGTATTATTGATCAATGGAAGGCAGACGGATTCCTTGAAAACTAAACATTAACTATAAAAAGAAACTACCCCATGAGATTACTCGTAATTATTTTATTGATTTCCCAATCTGTTTTTGCTCAAAAATATTTCACAAGAACTGGATCTACTGGATTTAGAGCTTCTGTAAAAGCTTTTGAACCAGTACAAGCTCTTAATAAAAGTACAAGTGCAATTATTACTAATGACGGACAAATTGCAGCACAATTATTTATTAGTGCATTTAAATTTAGATTAGCATTAATGCAAGAACACTTTAATGAAAACTTTATGGATTCTGCTGAATTTCCAAAAGCTACATTTAGAGGTAAAGTTGAAGATGTTAACTTAAGTGAATTAAAAGATTCTAAAGAAGTTGTAATAAAAGGTGTATTAACTGTAAAAGGAATCGACAAGAACATAGAAACAAAAGGAACCTTGTCTAGAATTGGTGATAAGGTAAAATTGGTTTCAAAATTAGTAGTTCTTCCTGGTGATTTCAACATTGAAATCCCAAGTTTAATACGTCGTAAAATCGCTCGTGAGGTAACTATTGATTTAAACTATGAATTCACTGAAAAAAAATAAGAAACTAATTCTCGTCTCTATAATAGTTTTAGCAGGCTTCTTTACATACAATTATGTATTTCAAGAAACTGAAACAACAGAAGATATAGAGGTTGTTTTTACAGGATCTTCCAAGGATTTAATATCTAAGATCAATGAAGGAACAACATATACAAGTAAAGCTGTACTGATTGAAGGAAAAATTTCAACAATAAATGATGAAGGAATTGTAATTGATGAAAGTGTTTTCTGTCAATTTACAAACCCTGACACAGTGCAACAATTAAAACAAAATCAATCTGTAAAAGTCAAAGGAATTATTATTGGCTACGATGATTTATTAAACGAATTAAAACTGAACCAATGTATTATAAAAGACTAACTATACTTTTCTGTTTTATTTTTTCACTCAACATCTTTTCGACATTCGCTCAGGAAGATTTGTTAAACGAACTAGATGATTTAGTAAAAAAAGATAAAGATTCAACAAAAAATAATGATGGAGGTGAAACTAATTTTGAACTTCCAGCATTCAAAACACTCAAAATTGGCAACTTGCAATCAACAAAAGTTGCCGATAAAGGGGATTTATTCTTAATTGTTTCGCATAGATTCGGGCCTTTAAAAGATGGTTTTGATACTTTTCTAGGTCTTGATCTAGCGAATACAAAGATTGAGTTGTTATATAGTTTTTTCGACGGACTTCAATTTAGCATTAGTAGAGAATCTTTTGAAAAGACGATCGCTTTTGCTAGTAAAGTCCGTTTAAAAAGACAATCCAATTCTTTCCCTTTAAATTTAACTGCATATGGAACAATGAATATTAATGCAGAATTAAGTAATAGTCGTTTTACCAATTACACTTTAAAGGACGAAGATAGATTTAGCTATGCATTACAATTTTTAGCTTCTCGTAGATTTTCTAAAAACTTCTCTTTAGAGTTAGCTCCAACATATGTGAGAGAAAATTTACAAATCTTAGATGAAACTTTTGAAGCCAATCATAACCAATTTGCTTTAGGAATTGGAGGTCGTTTAAAGCTTAGTAAAAGAATAAGTTTTAATGCAGAATATGTACATAATTTCAACAGGCACAAAAATTCAATTTTCTATAACCCATATACATTTGGAGTTGATATAGAAACTGGAGGTCATGTATTTCAATTACTATTCACGAATGCACAATCTACTAATGAACCAGGATACATTAGTAATGCTGGTGGCGATATAGCATTTGGATTTAATATCGTAAGAGTATTTTAGCGATTAATCCCTGTCTAAAAAATGTAGTTTACTTCTAATTAATCATGATTAGGGTAAACTACATTTACTTTTTCTCTTATTTTATCTAAAGTTTTGATTAATCTCAAACTGAATTCATTGGTTAAAATTGGACTTTCTATCAATCCTTGATCTAAACACTCCATCACATGAGAAGCTTCAAAATAATAACCATATCCTGGTCCGTCATCTTCTTTTAATTCCTGAATCCCATCTTCTGTTTTTATAATAATCGGACAATTCATTTCTCTTGAAATCTGAACCGTTCCTTTCTCAAAATGAAAAATTGAAAAATTCGGAGTATCATTTTTAAAACCTGCTCTTAAATATGCTTTTTGATTATTCTCATATTCAAAAATAATATCAATATGTTCATCTGATCCTGTTGGACTTTTAATTGCATTAGAGATGATATTTTTAGGTTCTCCTAAAGTTTCAAGTGCTGTAAATACCGGATAAATTCCAATATCGAGTAAAGCTCCACCACCTAGGTCCAAGTTGTATAATCTACTTTTTTCATTATATGGTGAATGAAACATAAAATCAGACTGTACAGTTTTAAGTGCTCCTAATTTTTTAGACTCAATTATCGATAAAACCTTCTTAAATGTGGGAACCAAACGAGTCCAAAAAGCTTCCATTAAAAAAGTATTATACTCTTTCGAAGCATTAATCATTAACTGAACTTCCTTTTCGTTTATGGCAAAAGCTTTTTCGCATAAAACCGCCTTTTTATGTTTTAGAGATAATAATGTATGCTCGCAGTGCAATGTATGAGGTGTTGCAATGTAAACGATATCAACATTATCATCTTCTAACATTTCAAGATAACTTCCATAGGCTTTTTCAAAACCAAACTTATCTGCAAACTTTTCCGCTTTAGATATATCTCGTGAAGCTGCAGCATATAAAACGGCGCTATCTAATACTTTTAAATCGCTTGCAAAAATTTCTGCTATCCAACCACAACCTAATATGGCCCAATTATACTTCTTCAAAAGGAAAATATTTTAATTCAAGTGAAAAGTACAGCAAAACAAATCATGTTACTGATATTAATTCAGCAAACATTCAACAATTTATTCTTCAAAAAAACTAGTTAATCTAGGCTTACTAATTACAAACCACCGAAACAAAGTCCTAATCCAACTATTAAATACAGAACTGCCAAAATGTAAAACACAACAGAAACTTCTTTATATTTTTTTCGAAGCAAAAAACCAATTGCTGCAAGAACTAAAGGCGGAACCAATAGAATTACAAATATGATAATGAAAATACCAGAATAATCAGCTTCTAAAGGAATCATAGTTACAAGGTTTTTAAAGTTTCTAATTGTTTCTTTTTACCGTCTCGATACAACAAATTCATAGTTTCAAAAGGAATAATCTTATAATCCTTATCAACAATATGAACGCAAGATTTTTTAATGGCTCTTACATCAAAATTATAAGCATCAATAAACTGCATAATTATAATTCTGAACAAATTATCATAACCTAAATTGGGAGCATCAATATTTGGTAAACAACACATTATTGATTTTAAATTCTCTTCTGCAACTTCAACTGAATTTCCTGTACTGAACAACTCTATCATTTTACCATGTAATTGTTCATCTTGCTCATAAACAATAGTATTTTTACTATTATCCAATAAATCAGCCGGATTTACATATCGAGTTAATGGAAATACTTCTCCGTCTAATTTTAATGCATATCCCATGACCAATGCATCTGGATTACAAGGAACAGGAATCAAATCATCTGAATTAAAAATTGGAGCTTGTTCTAAAATTTTTCTTCGAACTTCCGTAAGTGTTAATCGATCTGTTTCTGGATCAAAATTCTCTAATCTACCTGCAATTTGAGTTGGTTGCAAAGTAACTCCTCGAACACATTTTTGTTGTAAAGCATAATCAATAATCTTTCCTATTTCATGATCATTTAACCCTTTTTGCAATGTAACTACAAGAGTTGTAGATAAATTTACCTCGTTTAAGTTTGCTATGGCTTGTTTCCGTATATCTGATAATTCAGCTCCTCTCATTGTTTTTAGAACCTCATCTTCAAAAGAATCAAACTGTAAATAAATTTCAAAATCAGGAGTATATGATTTCAACTTTTTTACAAACTCTTTGTCCTTGGCAATTTTGATTCCATTGGTATTTAACATCAAATGCCTAATTGGAAGTGATTTGGCATAATCTAGAATTTCAAAAAACTCAGGATGTATTGTTGGTTCTCCTCCACTAATCTGAACAACATCTGGCTCTTTTTCGTTCTTTACAATAGTATCCAACATCTTTTTAATCTCATCTAAAGTTCTATGTCTACCATATGTTGGCGAAGAACCTGCATAACAAGTTGGACAAGTCAAATTACATCGATCTGTTACTTCTAAAACCGTTAAACAAGAATGTTGTTCGTGATCTGGACATAAGCCACAATCATACGGACAACCATAATGTGTTTTCGTATTAAAAGTATATGGTGTTTCAGATGGTTTATTATAGTTTCTGATGTTTTTATAATATTCAATATCATCAGCTATCAAAACTTTTGAATTCCCGTGCTCAGGACATCTTTTGAGCATATAAACCTTATCATTCTCAAATACAATTTTAGCATCCACACGTTTCAAACATTCTGGACATAAACTCAAAGTAAAATCGTAATATGTATATTTTCTAACGGGCATTTTTCATAGCTTTTAGGATAAACTTATAGTAATATAACCAACAAGTTATGCATAATATTTGAATTGTACTTAAACCCAAAATAAAAAACGCATTTGGTTTTAAAAACTCAATCATAAATCGAAATCCGAAATAAAACAACATAAAAAGTTTAAAAACTTCACCGCTTTCCAAGTTTCGTTTGAGTTGACTTTTCAAGAATAGAAATAAAAACACTAAAAAGATTAATTCATATAATGCTAATGGATGACGAATAACGCCATCTCCTAAATCCATTCCTAAGAAAAAATTAGTTTCTCTCCCATAAGTGAATTCATTAACTCCAGTTAAAAAACAACCGATTCTTCCAATAAAGATTCCGAACACGATAGGTAGCGTGAATAAATCTCCAGATGAATGTCGTTCTCCAATAATTTTTTTAGCAATTTCAACTCCCAATAATCCTCCAAACAATCCACCCATAATTGTTTTTGAATTCATTGCATAAATAAAAGACTGATTGGTAAACGCAAATGGATGTTCTAAAACCCCGATAATTCTAGAACCTAATAATGCTCCAATTGCCGCTCCTAAAATGATATATAATCGATTTGACGAAGGAATTACATCTTCACTATTCTTTTTCAAATACGCGTAATATCGATACCCCAAGAAGAAAGCCAAGTACTCTAAAATTAAATGAATATTGATCTTAAAACCAAAAACAATAGGTTCAAAAGGAATGTCCAAAACGATTTAATTTGAAGTTATTACCAAACATATAAAATCGTTTTTTAAAAAATCTGTAATTTTGCAGCGATTTTGAATTATGGTAAAGATAGACAACATAGAACTTCCAGATTTTCCATTGCTACTAGCGCCAATGGAAGATGTTAGTGATCCTCCTTTCAGAGCTTTATGTAAGGAAAACGGTGCAGATGTAGTATATACAGAATTTATTTCTTCTGAAGGATTAATTCGTGATGCTGCCAAAAGCGTTATAAAATTAGATATTTATGAGAAGGAGCGACCTGTTGGAATTCAAATTTTTGGAGCCAATATGGATTCTATGCTACGCTCTATTGAAATCGTAGAGAAAACAAAACCAGACATTATTGATATCAACTTTGGATGCCCAGTTAAAAAAGTAGTTTCGAAAGGAGCTGGAGCTGGAATTTTAAAGGATATTGATTTAATGGTGAAATTAACTGAGGCCATGGTAAAGCATACAGATTTACCAGTTACAGTTAAAACTCGTTTAGGTTGGGATCATGATTCTATCCGAATTGTTGAAGTTGCGGAACGTTTACAAGATGTGGGAATTAAAGCCATTTCGATTCATGGTAGAACTAGAGCACAAATGTATAAAGGTAGTGCAGACTGGAAACCAATTGCTGACGTAAAAAACAATCCTAGAATGCATATTCCTGTATTTGGAAATGGTGATGTTGATTCACCAGAAAAAGCTATGGAAATGCGTGACAAATACGGGCTAGATGGTGCAATGATTGGAAGAGCATCTATCGGCTACCCATGGTTCTTTAATGAAGTAAAACACTTCTTCAAAACTGGAGAACATTTACAGAAACCTACAATTGCTGAACGAGTAGAAGTTGCTCGTCGTCATTTACAAATGTCAATTGACTGGAAAGGTGAACATTTAGGAGTTGTAGAAACAAGAAGACATTACACGAATTACTTTAAAGGAATTCCTCATTTTAAAGAATATCGATTGAAGTTAGTAACTTCTGATGATCCTAATGATGTTTTCAATGCTTTTAATGAGATTGAAAGTAAATTTGGAGATGCAAGAATTCCAGAAATAGGGTAGTTTTTCCATTTATCGAAGAAAACATTCAATTCACCGAAAAACAAGCTTTTAACTATCTAATTTTCGACTGACGAAAAGGATTTCGGTTGTATCTTGCAAGTGTTAATTAGTTGTAATAATCCCAAGTTATAGAATTAATTAAATTTTGAGTTGATAAATGAAACATAAAGTAAATCTCGCCTTCCCGTATAGAGATCACTAAAAAGAAACATGTATCAATCAAAACAATATAAAACCCTAGCGGGTTAGTTAGGGTTTCTTTTTTCTAATAACTTAGATTCTTATTTTCCGATAAAACTATGCGATATTCTAGAACTTGCAATTTTTGCAGCTAGAAAACCAAGAGTAGCAATAGTAAACATCACTACAAGTAAATTTGTCCATCTGAACTCTACAGGATATGGAATGTTTTGAGTAATCATAAACAATTCGAAACGCTGTTGTACAATTACCAAAATCACGCCTAGAATTAAACCAACTGCCATTCCTACAAGGCATAAAAGAAATCCTTGAAGAACAAATATTCGCTTAATATCTTGAAGCGTAGTACCAAGATCTAATAAAGTTTTTAAATTCTTTCTCTTATCGATTATCATCATAATAATTGCACCAATAACATTGAACAACGCAATAATTACAATTAGCGTGAATATTAGATAGGAAACAAAATTCTCTGTATTGATTACTTTATAGATCAAAGCATTTAATTCTGCTCTAGTTTGAACATTATAATTCTCTCCTAAATTCTTCTGTAGTAATTCTGCCTCCTCATCAACACGATTTGGATCTCTTAATTTAATCTCTACTCCTGTTATTTGTTTTGAATCATAATTCAATAATTGTTGAGCCACTTCCAATTCAGTGAAAACATATTTATTCTGATACTCTTCTGAACCAGAATATACTCCAATTATTTGCACATTTGTAGATCTAAAAGCATTGTTTGCATTTAGTAAACCTTTACCAGGTTTAGGAACAAAAATCTTTAAAGGATCTGAAAGATTAAAAATTCTAAGCGAAAGTTTGTAAGAAATTCCATTTCCGATAACTGCTGTGTTTCTGAACTCAGGATCAATCCAGTTTCCAACAACCAAAGACGAATCTACAGCAACAACATCAGTGTAATTATTATCTACTCCTTTTATATAGGCAATATGACTCTTATCTTTATATTTTAAGAATACTCGTTCTTCCGCTACCTTAGAAAAAGATTCAATATTTGTATTTGAGATTAACTCATCATCAACAATTTTAGAGTACTCAAAAGTTTTACTTTTTACTGGCGAAATTTTAATATCGGGATCTGATGCATTTAGTAAAGAATAACTAAACGTTCGTAATCCTGAAAAACCAGATAGAATTATAAATAAAGCTAAGGTCCCAACGATTACTCCAAACATAGCAATTATAGTAATGATATTAATCGCATTAGTACTGCTCTTTGATCTTAAATATCGTTTGGCTATGTAAAAAGGAAAATTCAATTCGTGTTTAAATGAATAGCAATTTAGTAATTATAATCTCGACTTAACGTTTTTGTCTGCGTGGTAAAATTTCAGGATTTTTTATTGGATTATCATCCTCTCCATTCAATGACTTATCAATCTCTTCGATATAGTCTAAACTATCATCTCCGAAGAATAATAAATCTGGCATTCTTCTTAATTGATTTCTTGTACGTTGTGCTAATTCATGACGAATTAATGGTGTATTAGATTTTACACCTTCAACAATTTCATCTCTTTTATCCGAAGGAAAAACACTAAGATACACTTTAGCTACCCCAAGATCTGCAGTTACTGAAACCTTAGATACTGAGATAATTACTCCTTTCATTCCGTTTTGAGCAGCACGTTGAAGTACATCAACTAAATCTTTTTGTAATAATGCTGCTATTTTTCGTTGCCTGTTCGTTTCTTCCATGCTGCAAATTTACCGATAAATATTGAATTTGTGATGATTCATTGATTTAGATTCAAATATGTAAAAATAAAAAGTCGCCTTTTATAACTCTATTTGAAATAGCGCTATAATACGGCGACTTTATGCTCCTGTAAAATTGTAAAGTTATGGCATATAAATTTTATGTTTAATTGCATACATTACCAATCCTACTCTGTTTCTAATGTCTAATTTCGTAAACAAGCTATCTCTATAGCCGTCTATTGTTTTTGGACTTAAAAACATTTTCTCTGCGATCTCTTTATACGTTAACTCTGAGCAAGCTAAACGCATAAACTTAATTTCGTTTTCTTTGAAATTAACTTGATCTCTACTTTTCTTTCCTGAAACAGAATCTAACAACAGGTTGGTTACACTTTTAGTGTGATAGAAACCATTATCCATTATTTCTAATAATGCTCTTTCTAAGACCTCTTTTTTAGTGTCTTTTAGCAAATAACCAATGGCTCCTGCTTTTAACATTTTAAGGATAGTTCCATCAGCATCTTCCACAGATAATGCTAGGACATTAACATTAGGATAGTTGGTAACAACCCATTCTGTTGTTTCAATACCATTCATTACAGGCATGTTGACATCTACTAGGACGATGTCAGGAATGTTTCGGGGGGAAGCAGTGAATTTTTCTTGAACTTCTCCTCCATTTTTACACGTGTATAATACTTTGAATTTATCAAAAGTATTAACCATACCTTCTATAGCCTGAGACAATAGCGTATGGTCGTCCACTACGACAACTGAATATTTCATGTACGTTAGGTAAAAGTTGGTTACTAAATTTTTTTTTTACTGTATATGTAGGAGATTATACTCTATAAATGTAATAATAAATATTTAAAGTTGTACCCTTATTAGGTATAGATTTTAAATTGGCTTCCGCATTTATTAATTTAACTCTTGTTTTAATATTTTGTAATCCAATACCTTTTTTGTTCACCTCATCGATATTAAAACCAACTCCGTTATCTTTTGCAGTTATTTCTAAAACATCCTCTTTAAAGTTTAAAAACACTTCTAATTTTGAGCCTCGAGCATGTTTTATTGTATTTGAAAAAAACTCTTGAAGAATCCTAAACATTATAATTCCGTGCTTCTGATCTATTTCCTGTTCTTCTCCCTTAACGGTTAAACTAGCATCTATAAATTGCAAACGATTGAATCTCTCAATTTCTAACTCTAGAGCTTCTTTTAGTTTTACATTTTTAATAAACTCTGGATTAATAAGTTTTGATAAAGAACGAATTTCATTCAAACTTTTGGTAATGGTTTCTGAAATATCGTTTAGATTTTCCGGTGAAGCATTTTGTAGTTGAATTTTAGCTAAAGTCAGGAGTTGCCCGATATTATCGTGCAACTCCCAACTTATATTTCTTAACGTTTCTTCTCGAATTTCTATCTGCGTTTCTGCAATTTCTTTCTCGAAACGCTCTTTTTCCTCTGCTTTTTCGCGTAATAAATGGTTCTTTCTTCTTTGAAATATTGTAAAAAGAACTATTAAAAATACAACAATTAAAACTATTAAAATTGTTGAGATTATAAGTACCTCTGCTCCTTGCTGCTCCATATTAAACCGTAAATAATTCCTGAATACATAATAATCCCTAAGATATAAAGTATATAATAGAATGATCTATCATTCATATACTTTAAAATTAGAAAAAACGGAATTGAACTCATATAAAAAATTATAAAAGAAACAGTTAACCAAAAAGGAAACACTTTTTTATAATTTATAATTTTATCAGAAACAAGCAATTCTCTCAAGTAAAGAAAACAATAAATACTAGTATTCAGAGAACCAAATATTAATATATAATTTATTGATACTTCAACAAAAAGACTTGAAAACCAGAATAAAGAAAACAGAACATTCAAAACAACCATAAATAATAAAACCTTTTTACTATTAATTAGTTTTGAATAAGTCAAATAAATGCAATTAAATAATATCAGAGAGTAATAATAGTGAACATTAAATCCAATAACATCAGTCATAAGAAAATATAAACTTAATCCTTCAGTTACAACTGTTGCGAGCAATAAAGCTAATAAGTAACTCATGTAATTATTGGAGTACTTCTTATAGTTTTTTACCGTCATCAATAAAGCAACGAATTCAAAGCAAAATAAAACTACTAAAAATGATATCATTTAAAACGCAAAATTAATGGTAAGGTGGTCTAATTCCTCCAAAATTACCTGCACTACTTTCCTCTTCTCCTGAAAGTCCATCTCCTCTCATAGCAACAGATTTGTGAATGTCCTTATCCTCTGTTATACTTGATTTATTTTTATAATTCTCTTTATTATCATAGCGCCAATCGTAATTATAGTTTTCAAGTATCTCTTTAAGTGTAACTACACTGCCCTTTGATGATTTTAGAACATCAATTTCTACTTCTTTCCCATTTACCATTGTAGTTGGGATGTATAAAAGGTTTTCATACCCTTTCGCAATATCTTTTGGTGCATTTTCTTCATTATACACACCTTTAATAAAACTAATTCCTTTAAGCGATATGTTTCTTTTCTTAGCTTCAATCTCCATATACTCCATATAATTTTTAAGTTCATAAAAATCAAAAGTATTTATTCTTGTATCTTCAAAACCAAGTCCATTAACTAATAATTCAAATCTTGTTCTATCATACTCATGGAGCATTGTAGCAATTTGTTTATAGGTTAATAAACGTTTTGGTTTGCTTGGATCTGGCCCAACATTCCCAGAGCAAAAAATCTTGCAAATGAATCTAAATAATTTTTTCATGATTGTATAAGTTTAGTTTGATCCAAAAATACATTCTATTTTCTTTACCTAAACTCCCCATTATTCGAATCTCTAATTAACTCAACATTTTAGGAATAAAAAATAGGAAAAACCCCTTTTAGCTATCGGTGGCTTTCCTATATCTATTTAAGTGTTTAATGGGGGAAAAATCAGGATTATAAAAAAATTTTTCTTGAAAAGATTGATAACTACTTAAAAACCCCATATAAATATCACAACCTAATTTCACTTATTACCAAGAAGAAAAACACCTAAAAAAGTAACTGAAATCAACTTTTGTATTTCCAGTTTTAATACTGCGCTTCAACCTCTTTCTTTTATAAATCTTTGCCCTCGCTATTTCGAAATACAGATATAATGGCGGAAACCGAAAAGCCAAATTTGAAAAAGAGTAGGTAACATTTTAAAATTATAAATCATGCCAAATTTAGTACCTGAGTTAAACAGCTTAGATTTTAATGTATACGTTGGGGGACCATTACAGGCAGCTATTCAAGCTCAAACTGCAGCTTCTATGGCTACAGTTAACTTTATCAAAGAAGTAGGTTTTGAAAAAGATGCAGATCCTACAAAACCAGACGCATTGCGTTATGTAGATTTCCAATACAAGAAATCTGTTCCGAATCCGCATAAAGGAAAAACTGCTCAAGAATTATCTGATGAAGGATTACCTGCAAATACAGATACCGCTGCTAACTTTATAGATAGTGAAATCGAGATTAAAGTTCCATTTTTAACTATGTTAACAATTCCATCAATTCGAATTGATGAAGTAAACATTGACTTTAATGCTCGTTTAAGTTCTACAGAAACAAGTAATGTTTCTTCTGAATTTGCAGCTAGTGCAGAATTAGGAATCAATTACAAAATCGTAAACTTTAAAGCTTCAGCTTCTTACAAAAGAAACACTTCACAAGGTGTAAAAGTTGATAAAACTTACAACTTAGGTGTAAAAGTTAAAGCGGTAAATGACGAATTACCTGAAGGATTAAGTAGAATTTTAGATATGCTAGAAGATAGCATCGCAGCAGTAGCTTAGTTTTAATTCAAAAGGTCATTCTTATTTTGAATGACCTTTTAAACCATTCAATTTTCATCACTTAATTTAAAATTTTCAATTATGATCAACTTAAATGAATATATCGGAAGTATTACAACAAGTTTAACTGAAGCAAGAATGATTTCTGATTTAAAATCTTTAGAAATCGCAGAGAAATTTGCACAGCACGACTTGCTAAAACATTTTTCTATTCCAAGATTTAGAGCTCAAAACATTGAACTTACGATTCCTGTAGCTATAGGAGAATTAGAAACACAATACGAAAAAGACTATCAGCCAATTGACAATATCGAATTTAGTTCTCAGACCTACACTATTTTGAAGGACGTTGCTCAAAAATCATCTTTTGATAGAAAAACATCGATCCAACTGAAATCAGTTATCAATAATGAAGTTGAATTATTAGAAAAGAAAATTAAGGCAACAAATGATGAATCAAAATCTTTACAAGCCTACTCTGAGAGAATTGCTGAACAATTTTTAGCAATTTCAAGAGAGAAAATTGAATTTCCGGTTTTAACCAAAAGAATATCTCAAAGTTTAGCATCCCAAATAAAACCTAAACAACCTGCCAAACAAGAACCAAAAGTAATTGTTGAAAGTCATAAACTTCAAGAAATAAAACCTGAGAATATTATTCAGATTAAAATGACATTAAACGAAGAAGGTATGGAATGGCATACTTCTGAGGATGATAATGGAAATGTGAATTCTAAATTATTACCAGAATAGCCATGAGAAAGTCAACGACCAAAATTGTTCGCGATATTGAGGCACAACTTGCACAAATTTCAACCATCGTCAACCTACTTGAAAAAAAGAGTAGTACTAGTTCTAAAAAATTAAAGGATTGGTTAACAGAAACAGAAGACATGCTTCAACAATTGAGTATTCCAGAAGCTTCTATGTTTGCCGTAAAAAGAGGAGAATTGACTACTTTTTTACCAAAGGATTCGAGAAATAAAAGAAAGGAACTCTATTTTTTCTCAGCTAACCTATTAACCAATGCGCAATCGGATTTATGGGATGTGTACAAAAAGCACACTGAGAAATTAGAAAACGCGACGCAACTGATTCATCAATTGCTCCAAATTATTTATCAAACCAAACAATTTAAGTACGATACCAATGAAGATTTTACTTTATTCATTCATCAAATTTGGGATTTTTGTGCTGCTCATGATCAGCTAAAAGCACTTACTGTGCAAATTCTTTCATTAATCAACAAAACTGATGTGTTACTTGTATTGGCCAAAGAAATTGAAATAGAAAATCTATAAAACATCATACTAAGATTTTTTATTTTTACATCATGAACAAAATTGAACACATTGGTATTGCTGTAAAAAGCATTGAAAAATCGAACGCTTTATTCGCTTCTCTATTTGGAGAGGAACATTATAAAATTGAAGAAGTAGCTAGTGAAGGCGTAAAAACTTCTTTCTTTAAAACAGGACCGAATAAAATTGAGCTTTTAGAAGCTACAAAACCTGACAGTCCTATTGCGAAGTTTATTGAGAAAAAAGGTGAAGGAATTCACCATATTGCTTTTGCTGTAGATGATATTGAAAGTGAAATTAAACGATTACAAAACGAAGGGTTTACTGTTTTAAATGAAGTTCCTAAAAAAGGAGCTGATAATAAACTAGTAGCGTTTTTACATCCGAAAACAACTAACGGAGTTCTTATTGAACTTTGCCAAGATATTAAAAGTTAGAAGGTAGGGTATTTCAAAAGTGAATTGTTTTATTAGTGTTAAACATTTTTTTGATTTATTTTTCACCTCTAAAAAGAGAAGTATTCTTGCTCACTTCTCTTTTTTTCATTTTTAATAATTATCAGTTTCTAGCAATAATTTGTAAATTGCCAAACAAAACTAGAGTAAATGACGAATTCTTATGATTCTTTCCAGAAAAGACGATTACGTTCATCGTATGCTTCGGTTATTATAAGTATTGCTATTGTACTGTTTATGATTGGTATTTTAGGATTGATTTTATTAAAGTCGACCAAAGTTGCCAACCACTTTAAAGAAGAAGTAGTGATGTCTTTATTCTTAAAAGACGAAGTCACCAAAGATCAAATTAATAGTTTTAGAGAATCTCTTGTTAAAGAATCGTTCACTAAAGAATTGTACTTTATTTCTAAGGAAGAAGCAGCAAAAACATATAGTAAAGATTTAGGAGAAGATTTTTTAGATTTCTTAGGAAGTAATCCTTTAAAAAACGGAATTGATTTGCATTTAAATGCTGATTATGTTACTCCTGAACAGATGCAAGAATTGGAACAAAAATTCTTGAAAAACGCTTATATAATTGACGTTTCTTACGACAAACCTTTGGTTGAACAGTTAACTAAAAATATTCAGCGCATAAGTTTTTGGCTTTTAGTTTTAAGTGGATTTTTTGCTGTAGTTTCTATTATATTAATTAATAGTTCTATTCGATTATCAATTTACTCAAAGCGATTTAATATTAAAACAATGCAAATGGTGGGAGCGACTAAGAACTTTATTCGTAAACCATTTATTTGGCAAAGCATTCGTTTAGGATTAATTGGAGCATTAATTGCTTTAGTAATTTTAGCTTTTGTGATTTACTATATTGACAAGTACATACCTTCATTAGAATTAACGAAAGATTATTTGTCTTTACTATATTTGGCCTCTGGCATTTTAATTAGTTCATTAATTATTACTTGGGTTAGTACATATTTCGCTACTCAAAGATTTTTGAATTTACAAACGAACGAATTATACTATTAGACTATGAGTAAAAATAAAAATTCAAATCAACCAGAATTTTTATTCGGTAAAAGAAATTATATGCTAATGCTTATTGGATTAGCGGTTATTGCTTTAGGATTTATCTTAATGGCAGGCGGAGGAAGTAAAGATCCTAATGTTTTTAATCCTGAAATTTATAGTTGGAGAAGAATTCGTTTAGCTCCTACCCTAGTTATTATTGGATTAGGAATCGAAATCTATGCTATTTTAGCCAATCCTAAAAAATAACAATGAACATTATTGAAGCTATTATCCTTGGAATTATTCAAGGACTTACCGAGTTTTTACCAGTATCATCAAGCGGGCATTTAGAATTAGCAAAAGCCATTTTAGGAGACACTTCTGTTCCTGAAGAAAGTTTAACCTTTACTGTAGTTTTACACTTTGCAACTGCATTAAGTACACTAGTTATTTTTAGAAAAGAAGTTGCTGAAATATTTAAAGGATTATTTCAATTTAAATGGAATGAAGAATTTCAATTTTCATTAAAAATTGTAATCTCTATGATTCCAGCGGTAATTGTTGGTTTATTTTTTGAAGAACAACTTGAATCTTTATTTGGAGGAAAAATACTATTTGTAGGCTTTATGTTGTTAGTAACTGCAGTTTTATTATTACTTGCAGATAGAGCTAAAAATACAGACAAAAGTGTTTCTTTTTCAAATTCATTAGTTATTGGTATTTCACAAGCCATTGCTATGCTTCCAGGAATTTCAAGATCTGGTGCTACTATTTCTACTTCGGTTTTACTTGGGATTGATAGAACTAAAGCAGCTAAATTTTCTTTCTTAATGGTTGTTCCATTAATTTTTGGAAAAATAGCTAAAGATATATTAGGAGGAGATATTAATTTTCAATCTTCTGAAATCATTCCAATGTCAGCAGGTTTTGTTTCAGCTTTTGTTGCGGGATTATTAGCTTGTCAATGGATGATTGCTTTAGTGAAAAGAAGTAAGCTTTCTTACTTTTCGATTTACTGTGCCGTTGTAGGTATTATTGCTATCGTATATTCTTTACTTAATTAATTATGAATACTGTTGAAGATTTTAAAGACGGTAAGGTTTTACTTATCGATAAACCTCTTGAATGGACGTCTTTTCAGGTAGTAAATAAGCTTCGTTGGCATATTCGTAAGCAATTTGATATAAAAAAGATAAAAGTTGGTCATGCCGGAACTTTAGATCCTCTTGCTACTGGTTTGTTAATTATTTGTACAGGGAAACAAACTAAAAGTATTGAAACCTATCAAGGGCAAATTAAAGAATACACAGGAACTATTGTTTTGGGATCTACAACACCTAGCTATGATTTAGAAACTGAAATTAACGAAACGTTTCCTACAGATCATATCACTGATGATTTAATTCATAAAACTACCGAACAATTCGTTGGGAAAATTCAGCAGAAACCACCAATCTTTTCGGCAATTAAGAAAGACGGGAAACGCTTGTACGAATTAGCACGACAAGGAAAAACTACTGAAATCAAATCCAGAGAAATTGAAATTCGAGAATTCGAGATTACCAATATCAATTTCCCAAATGTTGAATTTAGAGTTGTTTGTAGCAAAGGAACTTACATTAGATCTTTAGCAAACGATTTTGGTGTTGCCTTAAATTCAGGAGCTCATTTATCTGTTTTACGTCGTACTAAAATTGGTGAATTCTCAGTTGATAACGCACAAAGCATTGATGGATTTATTCAGAGTTTAACTTCTTAATTTTTTCGCAATCCAAACCCTCTGTTTCACAACGATTGCGATAACAGTTGTTTATTTTCATTTTTATTAAGGAGTTCTCCAGAGATAATTCCTTAGCCTTGTGGTAAAAAAACAAAGCATTTTTGTAATGGTATGAATGATAAAACGTATCACCCTTTTCCATATAAACAGCAATTTGCTCTTCTTTAATCTTTAGATTATTCTCTTGAATCTTTTTTCTGTAAGCATTATTAGCACTTATAATAAAAACTGTTATAAAACTTATTATAACGACTGCTAACACTGCAATAACATAGTTTATAAATTTTCTTCTTTTAGCCTTCTTTTTTAATTTTTCTTTAAGCAATAAAATTCCTCTTCTGAATATTCTCTAAACTCTAATTCTCCTTTCTCAGACTTTACTATTTTCTTTTTGTCCTTGAATAAACTTTTCTTACGTAATAACTGTTTGTTATTCTTTAGAATAGGTTGTATACTTCCATATCCTCCCATAGCTTTTTTTATTATAAGACGGATAAAATATTTTTTGTTACACCGCTTTCATGGAACAGTTATTGATATTTAGAAGAAAACTTAAAAAAATTAACATGAAAAAACTACTACTTATTCTTTTCGTTGCAATCAGTCAAATTACTCAAGCTCAGATAAAAGAAAAGCAACCTTTCTTTATTGGTAATATTGGAACTACATTTGGTATTAATCAACAGTTCAAACTTTCAGAAGAAGGTAACGGACCTTTTATTACTCCTAAATCTATTTTACTTCGAGCTGAAGTTGGTTATCAATTAGATAAAAGATGGTCTGGAAGTATTAGTATTGGTTACGATCATCACTTTAGATATAGTATTAACTCTATTCCACAATTCGGAACTATTCGCTATAATTTCATCAGTAGAAATAGCTCTGCATACTTTATAGATGCAAGTTACGGCAGAACCTGGAGACCTTCGAAAAGCTTTAGTAATGGCGACTATTATAAATTAGGACTAGGAATTATGAGTTTTAGTTCAAGCAGATGGAATGGTTTGGTTCGATTAGATTTTCACAGAAAGAAAATAGCTCAATTTGAAAATGGAAACTTAGATAGTGTTTCTCTAGGCATTGGTTTCTCATTTTATTAAAACATAAAAAGGTGTGCTTAACTATTTAAACACACCTTTTCTATTAATTTTTTATTGCTACTTTATTTTTTCACAAAACGCAAAGATTGATATCCTTTTACCTTAAGAATATATACTCCTTTTGCTAATTGGTGAACTTTAATTTCTTCAGTTGAAATTTTACTAGATTGAACTTCTTTACCTAAAATTGAATATATCTTATATTCTTTATTTAGTAATTCAATAGGTAATATTAAAACGTTAGATGCAGGATTTGGATATACCTTTAACATCTTCTCGTTAACATCATCCACACCTAAAACTCCAGAATTAAATTCGATTACAGGAGATAAAACTGTTTGTGTAGAACTTTTGTTTACTGTAGTTTTATTTACCACTTCAGTTGAAGTTTGATTGATAACCATTTCTACTTGATATCTTCCAGATTTAGTTGGTTGATACGTAGCTTGAGTTGCTCCAGAAATTGCTTCATTCATATCAACATCAATCCACTGATATGAATTCGCGCTCTTATAAGATGCTTCTAATACATCAGAAACCTGAGTTACAGTATTATCAATTACGATTTTATCTATTGTAACAGTTGTTGGATCCGAAATACATCCATTTGCATCTTGAACCGTAACTTTATATGAACCTTCTTCTAAATCAAAGAAACTATTAGAACTTTGGTATTCACCATCATTAATACTATACGTATACCCTTCGATTCCTCCTTCTGCTCTAACTACAATTTTTCCACTTGCAGCATTACCCGTAGAAGTTACATCAATGGTATTAATTGCAAGAGATTTTGCATCAGCAACCTCAATAGCAATTGCACTTAAAAATGGCCAATACACATCTCCACTTGTGGTAAATCTTGCTTCAACTGTAGACTGATTATTTACAATTAAATCATTCTGAGAGTTATCAATATCGAATAAATCAACATCAAACCCTAAAGTATTTGTACTAGCAGGATTTCTACTAGCTACACTAGTATCGTATTGTGTAATAGAACTGTTAAAAAAGTTATCCTGACTGTTAGTTTGATTGAATACATTCTTGTATACGCCATTGGTATCTTTCAGCTGAAAGCGATCACCAGTAATTGATTGATCTCCTTCTAAAGCAGCAACCATAGCTTTAACTTTTACAGGACCTGTAGGAGAAGTTTGAATACCAGAAAATAAAACATCTGAATTACTTGCTCCATCTACAGTTGAAAACCCATCAAATAATGAGATGTACCTTTCTTTCTCATTTGAATTTTCATAAATCACAACTAAAATCCAACCCGCTGTTCCTCCTAATCCATTATTAGAATCAAGACCTACTGTACCTCGGATATTAGCCGCAAAATAATCTCCGTTAGGATTGGCCAATTCAACAACAGAAGAAGTCATATCCTTATAGCATACATAAGGACGCTGTGTTGCTATACCATTATCATAAATGATTTCGTCACTTGTAATATCTTGGTATTCTTGTCCAGGTAACTTGAACTTAATGTTTCGGTAATCGCCTGATCTCGCTTCCTGTCCTTCCCAAGTTTCATAGGCATAAACTGCAGACCAATATAAACCTGCGTAAACAACCTTAGAACAACTTGGAAGATTTAACGATGAACTTGAAGATGAAAACGTTGTGTCATCATTGTCAATATCAATGTACTGCACATTGAGTTGACCATTAACACCATCTCCATCGTAGGAATCATTTGGTGAAAATGAATTGTCTTTTCGGTTCACAATATTGTTTGAAACAAACGTAATATTACCTCTTACTGAAGTCTGTTCAGATGATAATCGTTGTGTAAACGGTACATCCTGTGCATGCGAACTGAATACTGTAGTTAATAAAATAAATAATGGGAGTATAGTTTTTTTCATAAATAAAAATTTCCTTAAAAGTAGAATTTTTACTCTGAAAACAAACTTAAATTTTAAAAATATGCTGTAAAGAAAACATCAATTTTTACAAGAATCGATTATACCAACTATCAGTAATTGGCACTTCCCAAAAATGCTCCAAATCGTATTTTGTTTGAACCAAATTATCAAAAACCACTGTTTTTGCATTTACAGATTTATTCTTCAGTAACTTCTTAAACTCTTTCACATCCTTATACTGAACAAATTCTCCTTGTTTAAAGCAAACATTCATTTTATCCAATAGTTCAACTTCATATTCCAATTGTAATTTCAATATAAAAGCTACTTGCTCATCAAGTTGTGAGTTTGTTAATTTAACTTCATCCTCAACTCCAAAAACGATAAATCTATTATACAATAACTGATATGAAATCTCACCATCTATGGTTTCTGCCCATGAAGTAATAAAAGAAGAAACTTTCTCTTTTAAAGGATCTAATTCTTGTGGATAAAACTTTCGACTTGACGGATAAATCCAAACCTTTGCATCGTCGGATAATTTTTCAAACTCTACTACCATTCGGCAAATATAGATAAAGAAAAACCACCTAGTAAATTACTAGATGGTTTTCACAAAATAACCTCTACTTTTAACTTAATTTGATAATAAAGAAATAATATCCTCCTGAACATTAACTCCTTTATCTTTATTATACCACCTTTGTAGGTCTTCCTTAACTTTTGCGTCTACAACTCCATTTGCTTCTTTATAATCCGCTATCATTTTTGTAGCTACTGAAGGTCTTGGTCCCCAAGTAAAAAGAACATTCTTTTCTTCGTCTAGTGCAATAAGTTTTGGAATTGACCTTCCTCCATTCGTTAAGAACTCATCCATTAATTCTAAATTTTCATCTCTAAGAACTAATTTCAAATCAACATTATCATTTTCATTAGCCATTTTACTTAAAACTGGTAAATTTTGAGCAGCATCACCACACCAACCTTCTGTTAAAACTAACCATGTTTGAGGTTGATTAATTTTTTTTACATTTTCGACAGTAGATTCAGTTAGTTTAGATGTTTTATCTAAACGCTTCATTCTTCTATCATTCAATAAACTGTAATTGTATAATGCTTCAGACTGTTTAGGTCCTGTAGATTTTTGATCTTTTAATAAGTCACTAACTAAATCTCTATATTGATCATATGAGATTCCTTTTTCTAAACTATTCTCTATTACTTTTTTCATGTCTTCTTTATGTTTCACAGCAATTAAGACGAAAAGAATAATAACAACTTACAAGTACATTTATGCACTAATTATTTTAGATTGAATATTCTTAAGCATTTCTTCCGTCATAGAAGCCAAATCAAAATCGTGAGACCAACTCCAATCTTGTCTTGCTTTCGAATCATCAATAATCTGAGGCCAACTATTTGCAATATCTTGTCTGAAATCTGGATTGTAGCTTATTTCAAAATCTGAAAGATGCTTCTTGATTTCATTTGTTATTTCTTCAGGAGTAAAACTAATTGCTCCTAAATTATAAGAAGTTCGAATTTGAATATCTTTAGAATCGGCTTCCATGATTTTAATTGTAGCCTTAATAGCATCATTCATATACATCATCGGAAGCATAGTGTTTTCATCCAAAAAACATTCGTACTTACCTTCTTCTATAGCTTTAAAATAAATATCTACAGCATAATCCGTAGTTCCACCTCCTGGTTTTGTTTTCCAACTAATAATTCCTGGATAACGTAGGCTTCTAACATCAACTCCATATTTATCATGATAGTAATTACACCAATGCTCACCTGCCAATTTACTCATTCCGTAAACTGTTGTTGGGTTCATAATGGTATCTTGTGGTGTATTTACTTTTGGTGAAGACGGACCAAAAACTGCAATAGAACTAGGCCAATACACAGTTTTAATATGCTTTTCTCTAGCCAATTCTAAAATAATCAAAAGAGAATTCATGTTTAACTCCCAAGCTTTTTGAGGATATTTTTCAGCTGTAGCAGAAAGCATAGCAGCCATTAAGTAAACCTGAGAAACACTATATTTCTGAATTACTTCAAGAATTTTTTCTCTGTCTGTTGCATCTATGATTTCAAATGGACCTTCTTTTACAAATTCATCATCTCCATATCTTATATCCGAAGCTATCACATTCTCACTTCCATGAATTTCTCTTAAACTCTGAGTTAATTCTGTTCCTATTTGCCCACAAGCTCCAAGTATTAAAATAGTATCTGCCATTTTTATATTTATATTTTCAGACCATTGCAAAGTTAATAATTTTCGGAATTCGTAAAATTGTTTTGTTATTTTTTAACTATTATCAAAAACACAATTCAAATAGTTGATTTACAACCTTTAACTTTAAATTTAGGAAGTAAGCTGTTAAAAGATGTATTTTTGCAGCGTATTTTACAATTTATGATTCGACATATTATTATTCTTTCTATAAGTACATTTCTTTTGGTAAGCTGTAAAAAAACAGTTCAAAACACCACCACTAAACCTCAAAAAACAGGTATGCAAATTCCCGTTAAAAGAAGAGGGATTGATACTTTATCCAGTTTATCAAGAAAACAAGTTAACGATTGGATGGAATATGAAAATTTGAATTCTTACTTGAAACAATTCAATAACACAAGTCCTAATGATGCTTTGAATATGGCTGTTGAATTGAATGAGTACATTAAAATATTAAAGGACAGTTTAAAAATTGAAGATTTAAAAACAAATTCTTTAAACGCTCGTTTTAATGTCCTTAGAAATGAGGCGTTACGGTTAACGGATATGACACGTATTCCTGCTATTCAACCAGACCAAGTAAATGCCCAAGTAGATAAAATCTTACTGGTTTTTAATAGCTACACTCAAAAAGTAAACACCATTTATAGTAAGAAGAAGTTTGATGAAGAAATAGATTTGGATAATTTTTTTAACACAAACCAATAAAATCAATTCCTTTTAATTCTTAAAACTGTTAATTTTTTGAGTTTATCTCAAATTTTAACATTTTTTCTCCTCAATAGGTTAACCTAACACTATAAAAAGTGCTATACTTTCATTATTTTTGACAAAATTTTTTAAAATATGAAACACATATACATTATTCTATTCTTATTTGTATATACTGTTTCTCAGGGGCAAATTAAAAGCAATTCCCCTTGGGATATAAGTGATGTTCAACGAAAAGGTTCAAAACCTACATTGAAGGAGGTAGCTAAGCATGCTGAAGATTACTTTAATAGTATTGATAAATTTAAAAAAGGTAGTGGTTTAAAACCATTTAAGAGATGGGAATACCACTGGTCACATTATTTAAATGAAGACGGTACATTCTTCTCAAAAGAAAGATTATGGGATGCATGGCGTCAAAAAAATGCTTTACATCAACGATCTGTTGCTCAAATGACAGATGTTAGTGATTGGAAACCATTAGGACCATATGATAGTTCAACAATTTTTAGTTCGACTAAAAGAATTGGTCAAGGTAGAGTTAATGCAATTGCTGTTGACCCGAATGATTCTAACACTTATTATGTTGGAGCTCCGGCAGGAGGTATTTGGAAATCTACAGACGCTGGATTAAACTGGACACCTTTAACTGATTATCTTCCACAAATTGGAGTTTCTGGTATTGCAATTGACCCTACGAATTCTAATGTAATTTATATTGCAACTGGAGATGATGATGCTTCTGATTCAAGCTCAGTAGGTGTATGGAAAAGTACAGATGGAGGTACTACATGGAATAATACTGGAGGTATTCCTGGGGATCCAAATTCTATGAATGAAATTTACATTCATCCAACGAATACTAACATTGTTCTTGTTGCTACAGAAACTGGTGTTCAAAAAACTACTAATGGTGGGACTACTTGGACAACAAAATTATCTGGAGATATTATTGACTTAAAGATGAAGCCAGGTGATCCAAATACTTGGTATGCGGTTTCTTCGGATACTTTTTATACCTCTACAGATGGAGGGGAATCTTTCACCTCTGTTGCAATTACTGGATTAACTGGATCTAGACGTTTAACAATGGATGTTACTATCGCTAATCCTAATTACGTATACTTAGTTAGCGCAGGTTCTGGTTTTGCTTTCAATGGTATTTATAAGTCTACAAATAGCGGAGCTAGTTTTGTAAAGACAGCTGAAAGTGACGATATTTTTGGTAGTACTCAAGCGTGGTATGATTTAGCTTTAACCGTTTCAGATAAAAATGCGGACATTGTATATGTTGGAGTTTTAGATATCTGGAAATCTACTAATGGAGGAGATAACTTTGCTAAAATTAACGACTGGAGACAAGTGGATCAACCATCATATAGTCATGCCGACATTCACTTCATGAGATTCATTGATGGTAAATTCTTCGCAGGAACTGATGGAGGTATTTACGTTTCTACAAATGAAGGTTCTGTATTTACAGATTTAACAAAAAACATCGCAATTAGCCAATTCTATAGAATTTCTATATCTCAGCAGAAACTAAATGTTATTGCTGGAGGATTACAAGATAACGGTGGATTTGGATTTGATGGAACTAACTGGAGACATTACCAAGATGGTGATGGTATGGAAGGAATTGTTAATCCTATGAACGCTAACAAATTTTATGGATTCTCTCAGTACGGTGGTGGTTTAAGTATCACAAACGACGCTGGAAGAACCAGAACTACAAGAATTGGTGCACCAACTGCCGAGACTGGAACTAATGATGGAGGTGGTAAATGGATTACTCCAATGGCTATTAACAAAGAAGGAGAATTATATTCAGGATATAGCCAAATCTATAAATTAGTTAACGATGCTAGTTGGGAAAAGGTCTCTAATCAGTTTTTTGGAGCAGATTTTGATCGTTTAGTTATTGATCCAACTAATAGTGACATCATGTATGCAACAATCGGAGCTTCAATTTTTAGAACAGCCGATAGAGGACAATCGTTTACTAGAATTAATTTTAGTTCAGGTACAGTTAGAGGTATTGCTACAAATCCAAATGATCCTAATTCTATTTGGGTTGCTACCACAAATAATGTTCACAAATTATCTAATATTACTGATGCTTCTCCAACAAGTGAAACTGTTGGGTTAAGTACTCCTACAGAAGGTTTAACTGCCTTAATTAGACATGAAAGAAGTGGTAAAAATACATTATATATAGGTACCAATCTTGGTGTTTATTATTTCAATGATGATTTAACTAGATGGCAAACTTTTGATACCAATTTACCAAATGTACATATTAGAGACTTAGAAATTAACGAGGAAGATTCTCGATTGTATGCTGCAACATACGGAAGAGGGGTTTTCTATACGGATATTCCAAGAGAACTACCTGAAAATGACGTACGTTTATTGGCTATTGAAAATACAGATAATAGCATCTTATGTGGAACAACAGAGTACAGACCAGAAATAAAAGTTGCGAATCAAGGAACTCAAGCTATTACCAGCTTAACTGTTAACTATAATTTAGATGGTGGAACAAACCAAGTTTATAACTGGACTGGAAACATTGCTTCTGAAGCTGAAGCTACTATTACTTTACCTGAAGTTTCAACAACTTTAGGAGCTCATGAAATTAATGTAGAAACAGTACTCACAAATGATGCCTATAGTTCAAATAACTCTGTAACATCTCAATTTTCTTTAAACAAAAGTAACTCAGAACCTACTACTGTAAATAGTTTTGCTAGTCCTACGGACGAACTATTAGTTGAGACTTCAAGTGGTAGTGAAATGTGGAAAACGATTGGTTCTAGTAAAACTTTATTAAATATTCCTACTGGACGTAGAGCCTATGCTACTGCAGATGGTGATTATCCAGTAAACACAGTTGGATATTTATATACCAATTGTTATGATTTAACTCAAATTACAAATCCTGTTTTCAAGTTTAACATGGGATTTGATATTGAGCAAGATTGGGATTATTTAGTAGTTGAATACACAACAGACTCTGGTAAAAACTGGGAAATCTTAGGTAATGCTGGAGATGCGAATTGGTATAATAGCAGCTCTACTTTAAATGGTTTACCAGGTAAACAATGGACTGGAGAAGGTGAAGATGTAGATGGTGGTGATGGTTTAACTAATGCTACAATTAGAGAGTACAGTCATGATTTATCTGCTTTAGCTAGTGAAACAAGTATTATTTTCAGATTTAGATTCAACTCTGATCAAGCTGTTGTTGAAGAAGGTGTTATTCTTGATGACTTAGTTATTTCTGGAGTATTATCTACTGAAGACGAAATTTTCTTAAGCGGAATTTCAGTTTATCCTAATCCATCACAAAGTATCTTCAACATTAATAGAAATACTTCAGATGAATTAACAGTTAAAGTATTTGATATTACAGGAAAGCAAGTATTTTACAAAAAGAACGCGACTGAAACTTCTTTTGAAATAGACATGAGTTCTCATGCAAAAGGAATTTATATAATGAATATGGTTTCTAATGGAAGAACGGCTACGAAGAAGCTAATTTTAAAGTAAGAAACTAAACACATTGCAACATAAAAACTCATGCTTTTTCGCATGAGTTTTTTTCTTTTATAGGCATGAAACATTTCTACGCTAACTTAATTTCTTTAAAATGTCTCTGTTAAAAATGTTAAATCTTTGTCATAACTTCTATTTTAACATTTACAAACCTAGGGTAAACTCAATCCCAACTGTTATATAGGCTAAACTTATTTGATAAATTTTAGAAGTATGAAACATTTTTACATGGTCCTAATGTTACTGGCTTTTTCAGTTTCTCATGGACAATTTAAAAAGAATGCTCCATGGTATAACAGTGAAGCACAACGCAAGGGAACTAAGCCAACATTAAAAGAAGTGGCTCAGTATGCAGAGAATTACTTTAATACTATTGACCGAAATAAAAAAGGTAGTGGTTTAAAGCCATTTAAAAGATGGGAATACAACTGGTCTTTTTACTTAAATCCAGATGGTACTTTCGCCTCTAAAGAAAAGTTATGGGATGCTTGGCGTCAAAAAAACCAACTCCATGAAGCATCTGCAAAAAGAAATGCAAGTGATTGGAAATCACTTGGACCTTATACTAATATTTCGTTTGATGCTCCACCAAAGAAAATTGGTCAAGGTAGAGTGAACGCAGTTGCGGTTGATCCTAACAATTCAAATACTTATTATGCAGGAACGCCTGCAGGTGGAATTTGGAAATCTACAGATGCTGGAGCAAATTGGACTCCATTAACGGATTATCTGCCTCAAATTGGAGTTTCAGGTATTGCCATAAACCCAAATGATTCCAATGTTATTTACATCGCAACAGGAGATGATGACGCAGACGATTCAAGTGCTGTTGGTGTATGGAAAAGTACTGACGGAGGAACAACTTGGAATAATACAGATGCTATTCCAGGTAATCCTGATGAAATGGGAGAAATTTACATTAATCCTAATAGTGTAAATACTGTTTTAGTTGCGACAAGTACCGGAGTTCAAAAAACTATTAACGGAGGAAGATCTTGGACTACTACTTTAGCTGGAGATATAATTGATATAAAGATGAAACCTGGAGACTCAAATATTTGGTATGCGGTTTCTAGCGATACTTTTTATAAATCAACAGATGGAGGTGACACTTTTAATGTTGTTTCTATACCTGGATTAACAGGATCTCGTAGACTAACAATGGACGTAACTATTGCAAACTCTGATTATGTTTATGTTGTAAGCGCAGGAGGAGGATGGGCTTTTAATGGTGTATATAAATCTACAGATAGTGGTAGTACGTTTACTAAAACCGCCGAAACCAATGACATATTCGGAAGTACACAAGCTTGGTTTGATTTAGCGTTAACGGTATCTGATAAGAATGCAGACATTGTTTATGTAGGAGTTTTAGATGTATGGAAATCTACAGATGGAGCTGACACTTTTAACAGAATTAACGACTGGAGAATTATCGATTCTCCTCGATATACACATGCCGATATTCACTTCCTACGTTTTATTGATGGTAAATTCTTTGCTGGAACAGATGGTGGTATTTACGTATCAACAGACGAAGCAAGCTCTTTTACCGATTTAAATGACAATTTAGCTATTGGTCAATTCTACAGAATTTCAGTATCTCAAACTGACCTTGATGTTATTGCGGGTGGTTTACAAGATAATGGAGGATTTGGATTTGATGGAACTACTTGGAGACACTATCACTTCGGTGATGGTATGGAAGGTGTTGTTGACCCTTTAAATTCAAATACTTTTTATGGTTTTTCTCAATATGGAGGAAGATTAAACATTACTAATGACAGAGGTATTACTAGAGCTTCTTTCTTAGGAGCTCCTGCTGCTGAAACTGGCACAAACGATGATGGAGGTGAATGGATTACACCATTAACCATCAATAAAGAAGGAGAACTATATGCTGGATATAGCCAAGTATATAAACTAGATAGTAATGTTTGGACTAAAATTTCTGATCATAATTTCCAAGGAGATATTGATAGACTAGTTATCAATTCTGAAAACAGTGACATTATGTATGTTGCTCAAGGAAATAGTTTATTCAGAAGTACAGATAGAGCTCAAAACTTTACGAAAATTAACTTTTCTGAAGGTCAAATTAGGGGAATTGTAACTGATCCTTCTGATGCAGAAGCAGTTTGGGTAGTAACACAAACTAAAGTTGTTAGAGTTACGAATATTTCAGCTTCATTCCCAACAAAAACTACAATTGGAACAAATACTCCTTCTGAAGATTTAACTGCTTTAGTATTACATAAAGGAAGTAGTAAAAACTCTTTATACTTAGGAACTACTTTAGGAGTTTATTTCATAAATGATGATTTAACTGAATGGCAAGCTTTTGACACTAACCTACCAAATACTCAAGTTAGAGATTTAGAAATCAACGAAACTGAATCTAGATTATATGCAGCTACTTTTGGTCGTGGAGTATACTATTCAGCTATCACTCCTTCTGGTGTATTATCAACAGATGATCAGGTATTCTTAGATGGTATTTCTATTTACCCTAATCCATCTCAAAGTATTTTCAAGGTTAATAGAACTAATACTGATGAAATCACGGTTAAAGTTTTTGATATTACTGGAAAACAAGTATTCTTCAAGAAGAATATTACAGAGGCTAATTTTGAAGTTGATATGAGCTCTCATTCTAAAGGAATTTATATTATGAATATGGTTTCTAATGGAAAGACAGCTACTCGTAAAATTATTTTGCAATAAGAACTTATCTTTTTTATAAACATAAAACTCACGTTTACACGTGAGTTTTTTTATTTGGTATATGTTTCAATAGCTTCTTGAATTAAATTTGTTTCATAGCCTCTATAATTCAAGTAAGCATATAGTTTTCGCTTTCTTTCGTACGTATTAGTATCTTTTATCAAATTATTCTTTTTCTCTGCTAAACCGTATAAGTTATTCATATAGGTTTCCTCATCAATTTCTTTCAAAGCAGTTTTAATATTGTATTCAGAAATATGTCTGAATTTAAGCTCTCTTACAATACGTATTCTCCCCCACTTCTTAATTCTAAACTTTCCTCTTGCAAAACTCTTGGCAAAACGTTCTTCGTTTAAGAAATTATGCTCTAATAAATGAAGTAAGATAGCTTCTCTTGCTTTAGTAATTAATTTATACTCTCTAAGTTTATCTTCAACCTCTTTATGACAACGATCTTGGTACACGCAATAACGCTCCATTTTACGTTTAATCTCCTCAACAGTGTAAACTGGTTTCTTATTCATACCTCAAAAAAACAAAAAGAGTTAGAAGTAAACAACTTCTAACCCTTTTCTAATAACAAATTATTTAATAATTAACTGGCTACACCAGTAATATCTTCAAATGTATCTTCATCTATTTCTGAAGTACTTTGATTTCTTATCCACATTTTAAACTTAGTGATTAAATAGAATAAGATTGGAACGACTATAAGTGTTAAGAAGGTTGCTACAATTAATCCGTAAATTACTGTCCAAGCTAAAGGACCCCAGAAAATAACATTATCTCCTCCTACATAAATATGTGGATTCAACTCAGAAACTAATGTGTAGAAATTTATATTTAAACCTGTTGCTAACGGAATTAATCCTAAAATTGTTGTAATTGCAGTTAATAATACAGGACGTAAACGTGCTTTTCCTCCCTTAATAATACTCTCTTTTAAATCCGCAACTGAAACATAATCGTCTTCCTCTAAACCTAAATCAACTTTCCTCCTATCGATCAACAGTTGCGTATAATCCAGGAGAACCACACCGTTATTTACTACAATTCCCGCCAATGAGATAATTCCCATCATTGTCATCATAATTACGAAAGATGAACCAGAAATTACAATTCCTCCAAATACTCCAATTAAACTTAAGAAAATTGCCAACATAATAATTGCTGGTTTTGAAATTGAATTGAATTGATAAATTAAAATCAAGAAAATTAATCCTAATCCTGAGAAGAATGCTCCCATTAAGAAAGCCATCTGTTTATTTTGCTCCTCGATTTGCCCAGTATAATCAACTTTAACAGTACCTGGTAATTCTGTAAAACTTGTCATTTCATCCTGAATTTTCGAAACAATTGCTCCCGCATCTGTAAACCCAGGTGCTAAAGCCGAATACACAGTTACAACTCGTTTACCATTTTTATGCTTAATAGAACTAAATCCAGAAGTATTCTTTTGATTTGCTACAGCAGAAACAGGTATTGATTTTACTTGTCCGCTTGCCATATCTCTGAACGTAATTGTTTGATTGAAAATAGCACTTGTGTTATAACGATTCTCTTCATTAAAACGAACGTAGATATCATAATCTTCACCATCTTCTTTATAAACACCCGCTTTAGTTCCAAAAATTGAATTACGTAATTGTTGACCAACTTGCGAAGCAGAAACTCCTAATTCACCAGCTTTCTTTCTATCTACATTAACCAACATTGTTGGTTTTGATTTATTCACATCAATCTTTAACTCTGCAATTCCAGGAATAGACTTAGTATTGATAAAATCACGCATTTTCTCTGCCGTGTTAATCAACTGAACATAATCCTTTCCTTCTAATTCAATGTTAATTGGATATCCCGCAGGTGGACCAACAGGATCTTTTTCAACAGAAATAGACAACCCTGGATACACTCCTTGTAAATCATCAGTAATTGCCTTTTTAAGCACTTTACTATCTGCTCCTTTACGATACTTATATTCACGCATTGAAGCTACAATCTTACCTCTATGCGGCATTTCTGCAGTAGAACCACCATCAGTTTGTGGATTTCCAGAACCCGCACCAACTTGAGTAATAGAACTCTCTACTAAGAAATTATAATCTCCATCTAAATATTCAGAAGAATTGATAATTTTTGTAACTCTTTCTTCTAAATCACTCATAATTGCATTTGTTTTCTCAATATCCGTTCCTTGTGGATATTCAACATATACAATAACTTGGTTTGGTGTATTATCTGGGAAGAACTCAACCTTTGTTCTTTGAGAACCTACAGAAGCTCCAAATCCAACAAACGCAATAATTAATCCTATAAAAGTTAATACTGTAATAATTTGAGGTTTCCAACCTTTTAATACAGCAGTAATTGCTCTTTCATAAAAACGCTCCCATCTTGGTAAAATGTCACTTTGGAATTTATTTGCCATCGGACGCATTACAAATCTGTAGATCCAGAAGTTTGCCGCCGCAAATACCAATAATGTTCCTAATGGTCGTAATGCTCCTCCAAATAGTAATAATAATATTCCTAATACTCCAAGAACTACGGTTAATCTGATAATTCGTTTTAACGGCATGTTCTTATCTTCCGTACTCATAAACTGAGATACTAAAACAGAATTGAAGAAAATTGCCACAAAAAGAGAAGAACCTAATACAACTGATAATGTAATTGGAAAATAAATCATGAACTGCCCCATTACTCCAGGCCACATTCCTAATGGAACAAAGGCAGCTACTGTTGTTGCCGTAGAAATAATAATAGGTAATGCAATTTCTCCAATACCTTTCTTAGCTGCTTCTAAACGACTCATTCCCTCTTCATCCATTAAACGATATACGTTCTCCACAACCACAATACCATTATCCACGAGCATTCCTAATCCCATAATCAATCCAAACAGAATCATGGTGTTCATGGTATATCCCATCATGTTTAATATCATTAAAGACATGAACATTGACATTGGAATTGCAAATCCTACGAAAAGTGCATTCTTTAAACCTAAGAAGAACATTAATACGGTTACAACAAGGATAACTCCGAAAATGATATTATTTACAAGATCATCAACCTGTCCAACTGTTTTTGAAGATTGATCATTAGCTAATGTAATCTTTAAGTTCGTTGGTAAAGCTTTCGATTCTTGAGCAACTTTTACAATTTCACGAATTTTATCCGTTGCTTCAACCATATTTTCACCAGAACGTTTCTTTACATCTAGCATTACCACTGATTCTCCGTTCTCACGTGCATAAGTAGTTTTGTCCTTATCCTTGAAGCTTACCGAAGCAATATCCTTTAGATAAATAGAATTTCCTCTTTCTGACTTTACTACGAAGTTTTCAAGTTCACTAGGCTTTTCAATTTCACCTAAAACTCTAATAGTTCTTCTTTGTCCACTTGATATAATATTACCTGCTGAAACCGTTGCATTTCCATTTCCAATAGCCTGCATTACATCATTGAAGCTCACTTGAGCCGCCATCATTTTATAAATGTCTACAGCAACTTCAACTTCCTTCTCCTCTGCTCCACGAATATCTGCCTTTTTAATTTCCTTTAAATCTTCGATATCATCTTGAAGATACTCCGCAAATTCTTTTAATTGTTCAACAGTATAATCTCCAGAGATGTTTATGTTTAAAATTGGAGTTTCCTCAGCAATATTTAATTCAAAAACATTTGGTTCTACTTTAGCTCCATTAAAGGTTGGCCAGTCTTCACCAGAAACCTCTTCGTCTATTTCATCTTTAACTAATTGCTTTGCTTCTTCAACTGTTACTGCTTCACTAAATTCAACAGTAATCATTGATACATTTTCTTGAGAAGTTGAATTAATTTTAGTTACGTTACTAACTGTTTTTAATTTCTCTTCTAAAGGATCAGTAATTAATTTCTCAATATCCTCCGCCGTGTTACCTGGGAAAATAGAGTTTACATATATTTTAGTCTCTTTTATTTCTGGGAAATTTTCTCTTGGCATGCTTAAGAAAGCAGAGATTCCAGAGAACAATATAATTACCATCAATACATAAATGGTAGTTTTATTGTTAATTGCCCAAGAAGATAAACCAAACTCTTTATCTACTTTTTTTTGTTGATCTGTCATCAGTTTAGTTTTTAGTTGTTACTTGGCTAACTTTAAAATTTTAACTTCTTGTTTATCCTTAACACTTCTTGCTCCTTCGTCAACAATCTCCATTCCACTTGCTAAACCTTTTGTAACCTCAACAATATCTCCTTGAGTTTTACCAGTTTCAATAATTACTTGTTTAGCTACTGATTTATCTTTTGAATTTTCCACGATATAAACGTATTGTTCTCCTTTTGCATTTTCTGAGATAATACTTTGTGGGATTAAAATCGCATTAGGATTTGTATAGTCGTTAATTTTCAACTTAGCCGTTAAGTTAGGTTTGATAGATCTGTCCTTATTTGGCACACCGATTTCCACCTTAAATGTTCTATTCGCTGGGTTAATAAAGTTTCCTGCCTGACGAACTTTTGAATGTACTTCTTTTCCTAAAATTGGAAATTCGATTTCAACTTCTTTTCCTTTAATTACAGAACTAATATAGCTTTCAGGAACATCCGTCTCAATGTACATATCTCCTAAGTTTACTACTCTGAAGATTTCTGCACCTGGACCAGGAGAAACTACTGTTCCTTGCTCTTTAATTACATCGTCTACAATTCCTGTAAATGGAGATTTAACAGTATACTTCGCCATGTTCTTACGTAAGTTCGCAACAACATTCTTTTGTGCTTCGTAATTTGTTTTTGCTTGTAAGTATTGAATTTCTGATCCAATTCTTTGATCCCATAAACGCTTTTGACGTTCATAAGTCGTTTTAGCTAAAGCTTCATTTGCTTCTAATTGTGCTAATTGATTAGATAATCCTCCATCATCAATTCTAGCTAAAGCCTGACCTTTTACTACTTTTTGTCCTTCTTTTACAAAAACGCTCACTAACTGACCTGGAACTTCTGGATACACCAAAACGTTCTTTTTAGTTTGCACACTACCTTGTAATTCTAAATAGTGAATAAACTCCTTTGCATCAGCTTTAATTGTAGTAATTAAAGGAATCTTTTTGTTTTTATCTAACTTAGATATCGCAGCATCTAATTGCTTAAGCTTACCTAAAATATCTTGAGATTTAGAGCTTAATTCATCTTTTTTAGCTCTAATTTGTTTCAAATCGTTAGAAGCTAAGACCGCTTCTACTGTTTGTTCTTTATTTCCACAAGAAAATAAAAAAACTGAAGTTACTGTTAGTATTAATATCTTTCTCATTAGTTGGTTATTTAACTGGTACATTTAATGCGTTATCTAATTGTGCTTTACTAGCAATAATATCTAGCATAGCTTGTAAGAAATTGTTTTGTTGTGTATATAATTGGTTTCTAGTTTCTAATAATTCAAAACTACTAGTTACCCCTTCGTCAAACTTTATCGTTTGCTTTTTCTCAATACGTTCTGCTAACCCAAGGTTCTTTTTGGCCGTTTCATAATTTTCAATGCTTAATTGATATTTACTTCGTGCTTGTTTTACTTGAAGATTTAAGCGTTGTTTTGTTTCCTCTAATCTAATATCAGAAGATGCCAATGCTATTTCAGCTTGTTTTGTTTTAGCCGATCTACCGAGGCTACTAAAAATTGGAACATTAATTCCTACTCCAAAAACAGAAGTTGAAATCCAATTTTGAGAAGAATTAAAGAATGTAAAATCTTCTGAATTGGCTAATCTAGTATAGTTGATAAAAGCATTAACACTTGGTAAGGCTTTACTCTTTTCTAATTTTAAAAGTAAACGATTACTTTCTCTATTGTTAGCCGCAATTCTGAAATCAATATGATTATCTAAATCAAAACTTTGTGATAATAATTGTAAATCTGAATTCATTAACACTAAATCCTCTAAAGATTCAGTTAGTGTTAGCTTCGTATCGATTGGATTTCCTAAAGCAACATTTAAATACTCATAAGCAATCTCTACCATTCTTTTGGCATTTCTAATATTACTAACAATGTTTCCTTCAGAAATTTCGAAACGCTCAACATCTTCTTGTTCAGCTAATCCGTTTTTAAATCCTTCTCGAGCTCCTTTAAGTAATCTATCATTTACTTTTTTATTACGCTCAAGAATTCTAACACTTTCTTCGGCAACTAAAACATTCCCATAAGCATTAATAACTGCCTCTCTAGTTGCCATTTCTGTTTTCTCTTTAGCCTGTTCAGAAATTTTTAAATACGTTTTAGCAGATTGTAATCCTACTAAATACGATCCATCAAATAATAACTGACTTAAAGTTACTGTTCCTGTAATATTGTGTTGTGCATTAAAATCAATAGTTCCATCACCAGTGAAATCTACTCCTGGGAATTGTCTTTTTAAATTATTTTGATAGTTAACACTTGCGTTAATTTGTGGTAAACCTGTAGCTGTAGTTTCCCACTTTCTCTTCTTAGCAGCTTCAATATCATTTAAAGCTGTACGGTTGTCGTAGTTGTTTTTGACAGCATAGCCAATAGCTTCACTCATTGACAAGCTCATCTCTTTTTGTTGAGCATTAATAGTGCTCGTAAAAAATAATACAAATACAATTAAAATGTATTTCTTCATTAGTTTACTAATTTTGATTAATTATTTCCAGTTGTTTTTCTAGCTCAAGTATTCCTTTTTCTGTAGCAATAGCCCTTATATGGTATTCTAATATTTTATATTCAATTTTTACTAATTCTTGCATGTCATGACTGTACATGTCCGATTCAAACAATCCAAAAACCAAAGTGAAATAGAAATTGGTAATCATATTTAAATCTATATCCGCTCTATATAAACCTTGTTGAATACCTTTCTCTAAATTATCTCGATTACAATCTCTAAAAATGCATACCTCTCGTTCCATAAGATCATTGTAGATTTCAGGATAATATTTTCTCAACTGATGCATTGGTGAGTCTTTTGCATTTTTAAACATTTCTTTAAAAATTGCTTTGATGGCAAATTCCTCTTCAATTGAGTTGTAATTTTTCTCCTTTATAAAATCTATAGTTTGTTCAATAGACTCATGAATTGCCGAACAAGATGCATTTACTAACGAAACTTTATTAGAAAAGTATTTATAGAGCGTTTTTTTAGATATCCCTAACTCACTAGAAATATCGTCCATAGTAACGCTCTTAAATCCAAGATTTAAAAACAATTCTCCGGCTTTGTTTATAATTTTATCTTCCATAATACTTTGCAAATGTACAATAGGAAACTTTAGAAACAAAAAAAGTTTCCTAAGTTTTAATGATTTTTTAACATTAAGATTATCTAGTTCCTTGAATTGGTTTATTTTTGCATAAAATTTTAGCCTTTGGACTTAACAAAATATTTTCAGTCTTTTATTACATATTTAGAAGCACAGGATTTTAACAGAGAACCTAAAAACTTATATACTCCGGTAGACTATATCTTACAATTAGGAGGAAAGAGATTAAGACCATTATTAACATTAATTGCTTGTGATGTAGTTTCTGGCTCGCATGAAAAAGCACTTCCAGCAGCAATGGCTGTGGAAACGTTTCATAACTTCACTTTAGTTCATGATGACATTATGGATGAAGCTCCTTTGCGAAGAGGAAAGGAAACTGTTCATGAAAAATGGGATATCAACACTGGAATTTTGTCTGGTGATGCAATGCTTATTTTGGCTTATCAATATTTCGAAAACTACGAGCCAATTATATTTCAAAAATTAGCAAAATTATTTAGCAAAACTGCTCTTGAAGTTTGTGATGGTCAACAATTAGATGTTGATTTTGAAACTCGTAACGATGTAACAATTTCGGAATATATAAAAATGATTACGCTAAAAACCTCTGTTTTAGTTGGAGCCGCTCTTAAAATGGGAGCGATTGTAGGTGAAGCTAGTGAGGAAGAAGCGCAAGGATTATATAATTTCGGAGTGAATTTAGGAATTGCTTTTCAATTACAAGACGACTTTTTAGATACTTTTGGTAATCCTGATACCTTCGGTAAACAGATTGGAGGAGACATTATAGAGAATAAAAAGACCTTTTTATATTTAAAGTGTTTAGAAATTGCTAATCCTGAAGATCAGGAAAAATTACAATTCTTTTACAACCAGAAATTAGAAGACAACTCTATTAAAATATCTGAAGTAACGAGAATTTTCGAACAAAACGATATTCCAACATTAACTCAAAACTTAATTCAAGAATATACCAATAAATCTTTTGAAGATTTAAAAGGGTTAAATATTTCAGAATCAGCAAAAGAAAGTTTAATCGCTTTCGGAAAAAACTTAATGACGAGAAAAGTATAAGAAAAGCCTTTTCAATTTCAAAAAAGTTTTTATTTTTGCAATCCATTTTACTGGTCCTATAGCTCAGTTGGTTAGAGCACCTGACTCATAATCAGGGGGTCCATGGTTCGAGCCCATGTGGGACCACAAAAAACCTCATGAAATTCATGAGGTTTTTTAATTAAAATATCTTATTTATCAGTTATAATTTTGAATCATTACTAATTCCTTTAAACGATTCTTTAAACATTTGCTGAAACTCCTCTTTAGTAAATTTTGCCTTATTTCGAATAACAACATTCCCTATAAAATTCATTTGTTGCACTTTAGGTGCTGAAGAAAAGTTTTCCTTTACACCACTTAAATCAGGCATTTGAGGGTTTTCATTTAGATCGAAAGTATTATCCATAGAATAGATTTTTACTCAAACTTACAACTTTAAATTCTAGTTTTTACATATCCCAATCCTTTTTACTGCAACTATTGAATATACAGTCCAAAAAATATAAAACAACACCTTACAATTAAAGATATTTACAGATAAAATAGCGATACTTTGAGTAGTAAGGAAAAAAGAATATTTATACCAAACACAGAGAAAAATTCTTTAATGCGATTGCAAGAAGAATTCGTTTCAATCTGTAACGAACATTATCAACAACATAAAAAACGAGGTTTATCTGAAACAATAGACCCTATAGATATTGTTATTGATATAGCTACTTCAGATCTTGATGAGCAGAACTTTTCTAATACCTTATTACAAACAGTAAATGCAACTCAATCTAAAATTATAAATAAAATAAGGAGTGAGTCACAAATTGAAAAACTATCAAATTCAATCGCTTTTACAACAACCTCAAGGCAATCTAAACCAATTATTACTGCTGCATTCATTATTGAAATAATTGCCAAGAAATTTTTAAATGAAAAAGGGTTAAAAGATTATGAAAAAATGCAATGGGTCAATCTAATTGCCTTTTTCAAAAATATTAACACCCAAAATGAAGCCGAAGAAATTCAACTATTTCTAAAGCGGTATAACGGAAATTTAATCACTAAAATCTATCTTAATAATGATGACATTTCGTTGTCAAGATTGGAATCTTTATATGGTAGGCTGACTACATATATTAATTATTTAGTAAATAATAATATCGCTCAACACTTAACAAATTCTTCAACTAATAAAATAAAAATTGAGAATTTAGATTATGTAATTATAGCAATTAATGATCTATATCTTAGAAATCCAACATATTCTAAACATACTAAAAGCTATTGGGAAGCAGTAATAAAACTACTAAGTCAAAAAAAAGAAATAGGTCCAAAACATTTAACGCTAAACGATATTGCTAGTCTACCTCAATTTCATGAAATTCAAAACTATATTGCAGAGAACAAAGAATATTTAGAATCCAAGTTTAATGAACAGTACCGACTATTAATAAGTGCTCTTTCAGAATCCTATAACTATTCCAAAGAACGCTTTGAAGAAGACATTTCTACACCTCAATTAATATCAGCTATTACAGAGAAGTTTCTTACCAATGATAATTTATATAGTAATGAGGTTAACTATTGGCTTACTATTATTGAAGACCTTATCACGTCAAGAACTGATGTAGGATCTATTTTGATAGACCCCAACAATCATTCTTTAAAATTATTTTTATACGAAGATTTCTTACTACGACTTCAAAAAACTACTCAACCCATTAACCTTGAAGAATATAAAGAAACACTTAAAATAGAATTAAATAGACTAATTGAGGATTTATCTTTTACATCATCAAAAATAGGAACAGCTGTTATTATGTCTTTATACAGAGTTGTTTACTATTCTCTTCGTGCACTGAATGAATACGATAGTGTATTTGAAACTTTAAAAAAGCACAATTCGTTATTCCTTGTTTTGGATTTATTATTGGATATTAAACAATTCTCAAACCATAATCTTTATCCTAAAATAGCTCCTATATATGAGGAGTTTTTAAGCTCTAAAGCCTCTGTTTATTTAGATAATAAAATCCTTTTTAAGCTTAAGAACACTCTGGATGAAGTAGTAGTTACTGCTACTAAAAAAGACACTAGCAATAAATTAAACATTTCTTTTGAAGTAGAGTCCCAATATGATTATGGATATCTCATTGTTAAACCAGAGCACATTCTTAAATTCATCAGCAAATTTATTGGACAAGAAATTGCCTTTAGAAACGCCGTTATATCATCGGATGATGATACTTTCGAAAAGGAGGGAAAAAAACTAAAAATCGGCAAGTATGAATATGAAGTTTATAGATATAACAAGAATGCTTTCGATAGGGTTGCAAATTTAAAACCTGAAAGCTTTAATTTCAGATTCTCCTCTGGCTCTTTCCATTTTAAATACCATATAGAGATATTTGATTTAAATGGTGAATTATTATTTTCATTTAACACAATTGATTATAATGCTTTTGAACACCTTACTCGAACATTCAAATTTACCCCCGATGAAAATACTATTGCCGAGCTAATTGAGACGTTTGAAAAAGATTTTAAAAACGCTGGAAGCGATAAAGATAAAATAGATAAACTTTATGCTAGCTTACCTCACGCTTTTTACAACAGAAGCGAAAACAATATCAATAGAAAAGAAAAAGATCAAGAATTAAAAAATCATCTTATTGTAATTCTTAGTGGAGAAGTTGATGAAACATTCGGTACAAATGAAGAATTAGCTGTGGTAAACATTGTTAAAGCAATGTCTCCTGAATATGCATATAATCTATTTCAAAAGAACACAAATTTATTATATAAAATCTTCAGAAAACTTCATCAATACTGGGTTACAACCGGAACAGCCTATGAAGCTTTTGGCGATTATATGATTGAACTAATTCTCAAATTCGGGCAACAAAAGGGTTATACTGCTGTTTGGTTTAGCAATGAAAATTGGGCATTCAACCGAATAGAATTAGATGTTTCTGACTGGGGTGAACATACAAGCAAAATAAATTTAAAAAACTACTACCAAAAAGCTTGGATTCCACTATTCAATCCGAATGGTTCAAATGAATTCATAAGTGATATAGAACAGGATTATCACCCACTAGATTTAGTTGAAATGCAAACCATGGTGAATGGAAAACCTGAAAGCATTGTCAAAATCCCAATGTTTATGCTATATCATAAAGCAGAATCTAAAGCCAATTGGGATACATTTAACGTTGTTACTGATATTATAAGTGTTTTAAGCGTTTATGGTGCAGGTAGAGTATTAATATCTAAAACATTATCTCTAGGAGCCAAAGCATTAGCAGGTGCGGTAATTGCTAAAGAAATCAGTAGTAAAGCTATACAACATGAAGGGTTAACAAGCTGGTTACAAAGAGAACATAAAACGTTATACACAACATGGACCACAGTTGACACCATTGGTGATTTTGCAATGCTATTTACCTCATTAGCAAAAGCTGATGACATTATAAATAATTCTAAAAATCTTTTCAACAATTTAGTGGCAGCTGAAATAGCTGTACCAGAAGAATATTTAAGATGGCTAGAAAAAGCGAAAAGAGCCCTTGGTGAGCTATTCCCTAGAAGAACTCCTGAATACGGTCTTATTTACGCTATGGAGGGGATCTCATCTCAAAACTCGTTTAAAGCAACTACTTATGCTTTAAATTTTACAGAAACATCAGATGATGCAAGAAAAACGTTACAAAATGTTTTAAGAGGAAAAACAGACAAAACAGTTGATTCGTTTAAAAAAGAGCTAGGAGGACTAATGAATACTGCATCAGGCAAGTTTTTAGAAGACTTAACCAACCTAGCAGTTTCTCTTAAAGGTTTTGCGGGGGATAACCAAAAGTTATTTGACTATATCTTAGAATTTGAACGTATAAAATTAACTAAAGGACAAAGTGCTTTAACAGGAGAACAGATTAAACGATTACAAGAGTTAAATAAATACTCTAATATCAAACCTGCATTAAGGAATAAAATTCTTAAGTACATTTTTGACTCGCCAACAGGTAAGCTAAAAATCAATCAAGTTATTTCTAGATTTAACAAAAACCAGATTTATGATTCTAAAATCAATAGTTGGCGTTTACCAAATACAAAAGAGAAAATAAATCAAATTAAAAAATGGTTAGAAAAGAAAGAGTTAAAACCCAAAGAGGCTGAAGATGCAATTTGGTTTTTAAACAATGTTCCTAATTCAAATAAAACTATTGATGAAATAAAAGATCTCGTTCAAAACAGCAAAAAAGTTCTAAAAAAAGAAACGGGGCATTTTATTCCAAAAGACAAAAGTATAGATATTTATTACCAAACCCAATCAAAAAACAATCTGAAACCTGATAAAGAATTAAAAGATCATTTGATGAAAGATCTCAAGAAAAGAGAGAAAGCAAGAAAAGAAAGAGATTTATTCCCTAAAAAATCAAAAGAATATATAGCTCAAAACCACCTCGTTATTCAATTTACTGAAATACTTGGAGAAAAATCTGCCATTAAAATTATTGAAAAATATTTTCCTGGCTATAAACCAGTAGCTAATATAGCACCACATGGTGGTAAACGAGATCAGTTTGACTTAGTATTTAAAAAAGGTAATAATTACATAATTGTTGAGGCAAAAGGTGGTACTTCCACATATAACAGCCGAATTATTAAATTCCAAGAAGACTTAATTGGTTTAAGGGTACAACAAGGAACAAGACAATACTTAGTCGAACTAAATGAGGTACTTTTAAGATATAGCATAACCAAAGCACTAGCCGAAGACATTATTAAAGCTTTAGACAAAAAACAAGTAAGATACTTTGGTATTAAACAAAAATTAAACAAAGACAAATTGGGTAATATTGAAATAAAAGAGTTTAAAATTTACTAATTTTACACGGGTATGATGGAATTAAACTATAAAGAAAGACATAGAATAAACAAGGAGATAATAAAAATATCATTAGAAGAGTTTGTTAATTGCAATTTTGAATATTATAAAAACGAACTAACACAAAATATTGGTGATATATATAAAAAATCAGGGGGCACAAGTCCTGGTATCGAATTCCAATATGCTCTACAGAGATCATTGGCAGCAATAATAGAAAGGAAAAATAAACAAGAAATTTTAGAGTATTTACATTATGCAAAAGATTTAGGAAGTCTTACTTTATTGACTGGTAAATTCGATTCAGATGAAGATGGTTTACGGGCTAAGTTTCGTGATGGAGAATTTGAAATGGAAGGCTTAAAAGATTCAGGATTTGTAACCAATTGCGATGTACGAACTTGGCAAAAAACCTTATACCTAGCGGTAATCCTTAAAGACTTTGATTTGATTTATTGGTTATGTGAATGCATTTCAAATGAAGAATTAATGTTTTTTGATCCAAATAACTCCTTTTATAAGTCAGACTACATTGTAAAAGACTTCTTAAGTGAGTGGTATAAAACTATTAGGAACGAATCTAAATTTGAGCTTGATAAAAGAATAACAAACGCATTAAAATCTTCAATTTCAAAAATTGATACAATAGGAGAATCCGGGAATATTGCTCTTGAAAATAACACCATAGAAGCCTATGACGAATTATTCATTGACAAATCAAACTACGCAAGGCTTATAAAATACAATGAAATTCGTTTATACATTCACATTACAATATCTCAAGAGCATGACACTCAATTTCAAGACAACTTAAAAGATTCGTTGATTATGTTCAAGGACTATTATAATGGCCATGAATATAATAAAAGTATTGATTTAATTTCTGACAGTTGGTTTGCTCTACCTTATATTGCCGCTTGTTGCACTGCGGTTAGAGAAAGAGAATTTAGCGATAAAAACAACCCTTTAATTATTGAAACCACTTCAGACTACCTACCACATTGGTTAATTTATGGTGATTTTGAAGACAATAATAATTGGAAATAAATTGCTTCCAAATCATGAACACTCAAATCCAAATAAACGCCAATGATCCGAAAATAAGGATTACACGAGCCATTGCAAATATTAAAAACAAATATATTATTGGCAACTCAAACACCCAGGAAATAAAGCAATGGCAAGAAGTAATACATAAATTATCATCGCTATTAGATAAAGAAGAAAAACACCCTTCAAAAGACCCAACAATTAGTTTTGGAAATTTTGAAGATCCAGTAATCGACGATCCAGTAGAAATTGATTTCAGCGAAATAAAGTCTAAATACTTTATAGATTTAAACGTGTATCCTAATTTTAATATCTATTTCAAACCTACAAAGCCAAAGAATAAACATTTTTCAGTATCAATTACATCAATTTAAGTAATACCAATAATATTTATTTTTAATATTTATAGCTGACTTCTCCTGTTAGTTAATACATCCTTACATATTATGTTAAAAAATGAAATAAATACAACTGATTATAGTTTTTAATATGTAAATTATAAAGTTTTACTTTAAAAGTATAACCAAAAAAGTTATATTTGGAGTAATCGAAATCAACCAAATAATTGTCCTCCGATGAAAAATCCACTATTTATGATAGTGCAGAGGCTGCTATCTAAGAATAAAATTGCACATGATAAGAAAGAACTTGCCTTTCAAATAAAAAGTCACCCTTCTTATCCAAGTTTACACGCTATTACAGGTGTATTAGATCATTTTAATATAGAAAATGTTGCAGCTGAAGTACCAACTGACAGTCAAACACTACAACAACTACCCGACAGTTTTATTGCTCAAATAAATACTGATGAAGGAAGTGATCTTGTAACCGTTTCCAAAGTTAAAAACAAATCAGAATATTCTATTTTTTCGAGTTCTAGTAAAGATTCTAGACTTACCGAATCTGAATTTATTCAAAAGTTCACTGGAATTATTGTTGCTGTAGAAAAATCTGAAAATGAAAACGCAGGAAAAGAAGCTAATCCTTTAGTTAATTATGCTCTTTTAATTGCATTACTTGGTATTACTGGGTTCTTAGTATATGATAAAATCGGAGCAATTAATATTGCTCATTTATTATTATCTGTATTTGGAATCGTTGCCAGTTATAGTATTCTGAATCAAGAATTAGGAGAAAGCACCATAATTGGTGAAGCTTTTTGTTCTGGAAATAATGAGAAAAAAGATTGTGATGCTGTATTAAGTTCAAAAGGAGCAGAAATAATAAAAAATCACAAACTAAGTGATTTAAGCATCATCTACTTTGTTGGCTTAACCATTGCCTCATTGAGTTTAAGCAATTTCAACCCTGTTTTTATTATTAGTGCATTAGCGCTACCTATTACTCTTTATTCTATTTATTACCAATACAGCGTTGTAAAATCTTGGTGTACTTTATGTCTATCAATTGTTGCTATTCTTTGGTTGCAAGCAGGATTAATTGCACTTAAAACTACAGATATAACCTCTTTATTCAATCTTGAAGTATCAGATATTCTTGTTACCGCATTAAGTTTCATTGGAACTTACACTGCTTGGAGATATCTAAAACCTCTAGTGAAAAACGTTATTGAATTAAGAAAAGAAAAAATTGAAGCAGTAAAGTTTAAAAGAAACTTTAACCTATTTAACAACTTGCTACAAAAATCTCCAAAACTGAACACAGCTTTAAATAAACCTGGAGAAATAGTTTTAGGAAATAAAAATTCATCATTAGAAATTACAGTTATCACTAACCCGTTTTGCGGACATTGTAGACCAGTACATAAACTAATCGATCAAATACTTGAACGTTATGGTAATATCGTAAAAGTTGTCATCCGATTTAATGTTCCGGTTGAAAATCCAGATGTAAATGGAGTTGTAGTTGCCAATAGATTAATTGAGTTATACAACGAAAAAGGTGAAAAAGAATGTATGCAAGCAATGAGCGAAATCTATGGTGATGTAGATTATGAAACTTGGATAAGTACCTGGAAACCGAGTACTAATTTTGATAATTATCAGGAAATATTAAAAAGTGAAAAAGACTGGTGTACCACAAATGCTATTAATTTCACTCCTGAAATTCTAATTAACGGAAAATCTTTCCCAAAAGAGTATAGCAGAACAGATTTAAGCTTTTTCATTGAAGACTTAGAAGAAAACTATAGTAACATTCCCCAACATTCTGAACTATAAAAAAGATAAGCAAAGTCGAATTAACGACTTTGCTCTTTTGAACAATATTCTCTCGCGAAGAATAGACACACTCGGTGAGTGTTTTAAAATGTTCGCCGCAAATGTAGTTTTAAAATTTTAATTATGAAAACAACAATCCAAAACCTAGGAAAGCCATTACACAAAGAAGAGTTGAAATCAATTAAAGGTTCAGATTTATTTTTATCTGAATACTGCACTGAAGATTGCTTTAAAACAGGGGGATCTTGTGTTGATGGTGTCTGTATTAACTTTTAAATAACATGGCAACATTTTAAAAAACAATAAGTTTTAACTGGGAAATTTTAATTTTCCAGTTAATTTAATCAATCATAAATTCTTTGAGAAAATTTCCACATTACAAACAAACAGAAGCCAAAGATTGTGGCCCTACTTGTATAAAAATAATTGCAAAACATTATGGAAAAACCATAAACACTCAGCAATTAAGAAATTTAAGTGAAACCACAAGAGAAGGAAGTAGTTTATTAGGTTTAAGTGAAGCTGTTGAATCTATTGGATTTAAATCACTAGGAATAAAACTAGCCTTTGAAAAATTTATCGAGGCTCCTCTTCCATGTATTGTGCACTGGAACAAAAATCATTACGTAGTAGTTTATAAAATCAAAAAAGATACTGTTTATGTATCTGATCCAGCACATGGATTGATAACATTTACTAAAAAGGAATTCATTAAACATTGGATTGGAAATAATGCAGATGAATCAACTGAAGAAGGAATTGCATTATTAATTGAACCAACTCCAAAGTTCTACTCTGAAGAATTTGAAGAAGATGAAAAGTTTGGTTTCTCATTCATATTTAAATACGTCTTCAAATACAAGAAGTTTATTGTTCAGTTAATTATTGGGCTTCTGGCTGGAAGTGTTTTACAACTGATATTACCATTTTTAACACAAAGTGTTGTTGATGTAGGTATTGAAAATCAAGACTTAAATTTTGTTTACCTAATACTATTTGCCCAACTTTTTTTATTCTTTGGTAAAGCATCTCTTGAAATTATTCGTAGTTGGATATTGCTTCATTTGAGTACACGGATCAACATTTCCCTTATCTCTGATTTCTTTATCAAATTAATGAAACTACCTATCTCCTACTTTGATGTGAGAATGACTGGAGATTTATTACAAAGAATTAATGATCATAAACGAATTGAAAGAATACTTACTACTTCTTCCCTAACGGTTTTGTTTTCATTCGTTAACCTTATTATTTTCAGTCTTGTATTAAGCTTTTATAGTTTTCAAATATTTGGTGTTTTTGTACTTGGTAGTGTTTTATACTTTTCTTGGGTACTATTTTTCTTTAAAAAGAGAAAGGAACTTGATTATAAACGATTCTCTGAAGTAAGTCAGGAACAAAGTAAAGTTATTGAGCTTATCAATGGAATGCAAGAAATTAAATTGCATAATGCAGAACGAAGAATGCGTTGGAACTGGGAATATGTTCAAGCACGTTTATTTAAGGTAGCAACAAAAAGTTTGGCTTTAGAACAAACACAAAGTGTAGGTTCAAATCTTATTAATGAGCTAAAGAACATGTTCATTACTATTTTGTCCGCTAAACTTGTAATTGATGGAGATATTACTTTAGGTATGATGATGGCTATAAGTTATATCGTTGGTCAGTTAAACGGACCTATCACTCAGTTAATCAACTTCATGAGAGATTTACAGGACGCACAAATCTCCTTGGATCGATTAGGTGAAATTCACAACATGGAAGATGAAGAAAGTCCTAATGATGAAAAAGTAACCAATATTCCTACCGACAATTCAATTGAATTAAACAACATCTCATTTAGATATACTGGTGGATTAGAACCTGTAATTAAAGATTTAACATTAGAGATCCCTGCTAATAAAACAACAGCAATTGTTGGTGTTAGTGGTAGTGGAAAAACAACTTTAATGAAACTTTTACTTGGTTTTTACCAAGTGGATGAAGGAGAAATAAAAGTAGGAAACTTTAACTTTAAAAGTTTATCTCAAAAAGAGTGGAGAAGAAACTGTGGTGTGGTTATGCAAGAAGGATATATTTTCAATGATACTATTGCTAAAAACATTGCTGTTGGCGAAGACTTTGTAGATAAAAAGAAATTGGCACACGCCATTGATGTAGCAAATATTTCAGACTATATAGATGCCCTTCCACTCGGATTCAATACTAAAATTGGTAGTGAAGGAAGCGGATTAAGTACAGGACAAAAACAAAGAATGCTTATTGCGCGTTCTGTTTATAAAAATCCTAAGTTTTTATTCTTTGATGAAGCTACTTCTGCTTTAGATGCAAACAATGAGAAAGTGATTATGGAAAAACTAAACACTTTCTTTTCTGATAAGACAGCTGTAGTTATTGCCCATCGTTTAAGCACGGTAAAAAACGCACATCAAATTGTTGTTTTAGACAAAGGTAAAATTGTGGAAAAAGGAAATCATCAAGAATTAATCAAATTAAAAGGAAACTATTATAACCTAGTTAAAAATCAATTAGAACTAGGTAGTTAAAAATATTCTTTCGCGAGGACAGACACATACCTTGAGTGTCTTTAAATGTTCAGGGATTTAATCATTTAAATCTTTAAGATTATGAAAAAATCGATTTTAAACCTTGGAAAAGCTTTGAACAAAGCTGATCAAAAGGAAATTAGTGGAGGTATGTTAAGACCTATCAAATTTAGATGTATCGTTAATTACGGAGATCCAAGATGTTGTACCCCTTCTGAATGTGGAGAAACTGGAGGAATTTGGCGTCCAGGTTCAGTAGGATATGGAACTTCAGCTAATTGTGCTTGTTTCTAAACCTAATCGTTTTGAAAAAGTCAATTTTAAATTTTGGGAAAGCTTTAAGTAAAGCAGATCAAAATAAGATTAACGGAGGAACCAGGGAATGTAGAGTACTTCCATGGTGTTCTGGATTAGATAACTACATTATCATACAATGTAGATGTTACCAACAACCTTTTTAATTTAAAAATTATGAAAAAATCAATCTTAAATCTAGGTAATGCTTTAAACAAAGCAGAACAAAAAAACATTCAAGGGGGTCAAGTATTTAACGGGCCTTGTTTTGAATGGTGCGCTGATCCGTACATTCAAGAATTATACTGGAAACCTTTATTCTGTAGCTGTAACACCAGTGGCGGAGGTGGAGGAAATCCTCCAGGAGGTGGCAATGATGGACCAACAGATTGGGTTTAATATCAAATTTTAAATTAAAATTTAAGGAAAGTAAATGCTTTCCATAAAACATCAAATAAATATGAAAAAATCAATTTTAAATATCGGTAAAGCTTTAAATAAAGCCGACCAAAGAAATATAAAAGGAGGACAAGTTTTTAGAGGACCTTGCTTCGAATGGTGTGCTGATCCATACCTACAACAAATGTATTGGAAACCTTTATACTGCAGCTGTAATAGCGGTGGATCTGGTGGTGGAAATAATAATCCTCCTGGTGGTGGAGGCGGACCAGTTGATCCAGTTTAGAAGTTAAAGTTTAATTCAGAAAGTAATAAACTTTCTTTAACACATTATTACAAATGAAAAAATCAATTTTAAGCTTAGGAACGATTCTAAACAAAGCAGAACAAAAAGAAATTAAAGGAAGCTTTGATATAGCTCCTTGGACACCTCATGATAATTGTTTTCAAATAACTAATTCGCGTACATGTGGAAAAACAAGAGGTTGTAACTGGTATAATTCTTGTTATTGTGGACCTCTTTCGCCCCACATTGCACCTTGTTAGATATTAAAGTTAAAAAAATGAAACAATTAATATTAAACATTGGAAAAAGTTTAACGAAGGAACAACAACAATCATTGAAGGGTGGTTTTATTCCCACTCTTTATCAATTTTGTTGTACTCGAACTCAAGGATTTTGGATTAGTCAATACCCTTTTCTAGGAAGTGATCCTTATTACACTTGTACAAGTGATGTATGTAATAACAGAAACGAATTTTAATTATGAAACAATCAATTTTAAAAATAGGAACTGTTTTAAACAAAACAGAACAAAAGTTAATTAGTGGTGGATTAAGGAGTGTTGGAATTTCGGACGGAGACTGTAATCAAGCGGTTCAATCTCAAATTCATTGTTCTCCAACTAGTGATTCATGTGAGCTAGATGCCGTATGTAACTACAGCACAGGAAGATGTGAATGTGATGACCCAACATTTGGTGGATTAGGATAATCCTTCAATTTAATGAATACTAATTTTAGAATTTGAAATGAATATAACACGAATCAATAACTATCATATCTCAAATTGTAGTTGTACAAAAACTACTAATCGATTATTGGTAACAACTACCAAAGACTTGATAGATAATTGTTTTACAAGATTTTCAAAAACTAATATTAAATTTTTATATAACTTTTCAAGAGAGAGATAATTATATCTCTCTCTTTTATACTTTTTAGCATAATGCCGCAAGATATTCAAGACATAGAAATTAGGAGTGAAGAGGTACAAGAAATACTAACTAAAGTACCTAATTGGATGATTCGATATGGAAATACATTAATTTTTGTATTGATTCTCATGCTGTTATTTATTTCATGGTTTATTAAATATCCAGATGTAATTACCACTCAAGTTATGGTAACTACTTCTACTCCACCCGAAAAACTATATGCTAAATCAACGGGGCAATTTGAAGTGTTTTTAACTACTGAAGGCGCAGATGTAAAGGCAAACGACGTATTAGCTGTAATTGAAAACACCGCCTCTTATAAAGATGTTTTATTACTTAAAAGTATTGTAGACACAATACAGAATTATGAAAAAGACTTTTCATTTCCAATTGATGATTTACCTCCATTAATTTTAGGAGATATCATATCTAGTTTTTCACAATTTGAAAATGATTATTCAGAATATATTTTAAACAAAAAACTTACTCCATTTAAATCTGAATCATTTGCAAATAAAATGTCAGTAATTGAAGTTAAACGAAGATTACAAATTGCACTATCACAAAGAAGTTTAAGCGAAAAAGAATTAGAAATTAAAAAATCAGACCTTGAGAGGAGTAGAAAAATGTTTGAACAAGGTGTTATTTCTGCTAAAGAAAAAGAACAACGAGAGGTTGCCTTTTTACAATCAGAAAGAAACAACCAAAATAATGAAACAACAATTTCTCAATTGAGAGAATTGATCAATAACTCCAACAAAAACTTAGAAGGAACATCTATCAAAAAAACTCAAAATGATATTCGTTTAAGAAAAAAAGCTCTTCAATCTTTCTTTTACTTAAAAAAGGCAATTAAAGATTGGGAAAAGCTTTACGCTTTAACTTCTTCTATGGACGGAAAAGTATCTTTCCTATCGTTTTGGAATAAGAACCAGAATGTAAATACTGGTGATTTAATATTCACAATTATACCAGAAGCTAATGAAAACTTCATTGGAAAAATAAAGGCTCCTGTAGCCAATTCTGGTAAGATTAAAACTGGTCAAAAAGTTCAAATAAAATTACTCAACTATCCTGCTGAAGAATTTGGTAAGTTAAATGGAACTGTTAAATACATTTCTCCTATTGCTGACCAAGAAGGAAATTACCTAGTAGATGTTGCTTTACAAAAGGAACTTAAAACAACCTACGACAAAAATATTGAGTTCAAACAAGAAATGACAGGAACAGCTGATATTGTAACAGAAGATTTAAGATTAATAGAACGCTTCTTTTATCAGCTTAAAAATGTTCTAAAATAAATATATCGCGAAGAATAGACAGATACCTTGGATGTCTTTAAATGATCAAGGGTTTAATTAATTTTAAATCAATTCTCCCATGAAAAAATCAATCTTAAACCTAGGGAAAGTTCTGAGTAAAACAGAACAACAAAAAGTAAATGGTGAATTCGGCGGATGCGACATCGCTCCTCCAGGATGCCCATGTAAAGTTCCACCAAATCATCCATGTTTAAGTGGCGGTAATGGTGGCGGTAGCTCTACTGGATTATGTTTTGGTCCTTTTGGAACGTATTCTGTTTCTTGCAACAGTACATGTGACGATGGCACCCAACCAATCTGCTAATCCTGTAAACATCAAAACTTATTAGAAAATTTTAAATGTGAGTTAATCTGCATATAAGATTAATATCATAATGGTTTGTATTGTATCACCTTTTCACTGAATTGGTTGAAGCAGTGCGTTGGGCATTTATGCTCTTTATGAAGAATTATCGCGAAGAATAGACATACACCTTGAGTGTCTTTAAATGATCAAGGATTTAATCAATTTAAATCTTTTCAACTATGAAAAAATCAATCTTAAACTTTGGAAAAGCTTTAGAAAAAGCAGAACAAAAACAAATTAACGGAGGTATAACAGTTGCTTATTGTAACGAAGGAGGGAGAGCATTAGTTGCTTGTATTGGCGGACAACTTCTAGGTTATTGTAGAGGACCGCAGGGTCTTTACACTTTGTTTTTAGGACCATGTTTATAAATCTAACTTAAATTTTTTAGAATGAAAAAGTCAATATCAAAATTAGGTAAAGTATTAAAGAAGTCTGAACAAAGAAACATTAACGGGAGTTTTTTCGATGATGAATATGGTGTTTGTAAAGAAAGGTTTAGCTTTTCCTGTGGAGTACCAAACCATGTTTGCTGTAACTACATGTGTGTTTTAATAACACATCCAGCTTGTGGTTTTTAATATTAAAACTAAAAAATATATCGCGAAGAATAGACACAAACCTTGGGTGTCTTTAAGTAATCAAGGGTTTAATCAATTTAAATCTTTTCAATTATGAAAAAATCAATTTTAAACTTAGGTAAAAACCTAAATAAACAAGAACAAAAACAAATCAATGGAGGTTGGCATCGCTGCTATAATTCTGGTCAATGTTCGGGAAGATACGACTGCTGTAGTGCAGGTTTTTGTATCGACACAAGCAATGCTATTTTAGCTCCATATTGTACTTAAAATTAAAAGTATATCGCGAAGAATAGACATACACCTTGAGTGTCTTTAAATGATCAAGGATTTAATCAATTTAAATCTTTTCAATTATGAAAAAATCAATTTTAAACTTAGGAAAATCTCTTAATAAAGTTGAACAAAAACAAATCAATGGAGGATTCAACTGTCCAACTTATCCAGCAGAAAGATGTCTTGCCTGTGGTGGAGGTCCGCTTCCTAATGGATGTTGTTTAGGATCTATGGAAACCCATTATTGTTTACGAGGTTTAGAACCTAGATAAAGAGAAATTATCTTATAAAAAAATAGCCGTCCAATTTGGACGGCTATTCTATTTTTTTATCCACCCTGTTATAAGTTTAAATATGGCTTTTCAGTTACAAAAAGTCCACCTCTAATATTATTCTCCCAATTCGTTGGAATTTTTCCATCTAAAATGATATTTGATAATACATACACATGAGCTTTCCATTTTGTAGTTAACTCAGAAATCTGTTTTTCTACATTTGAGAATTGTCTCCTTTTAATTAGAGATACTAGCTTATCAACATAAGCCTTATCCATTTTTAAAGGCTCTAATAAAGGAATCATATTGCTATAATCTTTCCCTTTTTTCACATATAACCCAAGCATTGGCCAAACCGTATTAAAGTTCAAAGATTCTTCCTCTAGGTTGTTCATAATTCTATCACTAAACTCTTTGGTAATTCCTTTAGAAGCAGCAACCATTGCTCCAACATAATCTACATTACTTTCGTATTTTTTAGCTAAGTTATACGCCTCTTCTAACTTTCCTTGCCCCAATAAGTAATAGATATAATCTGGGTTATCACTTCCACCATCAATATCTCCGCTTTCAATCTTCCTATACAATTCGACATCTGAGTTATCAACTATTGATCTTAATTTGGTTCCTGGTTCTAAATTTAAAACTCTCTTAATACGCTCTGCATCTAAAGCTATAATATTACGTATTGTCGGATTTCTTCTAGCTGCAATTTTATAGGCCGCATACGCATCTTTTAATTTATTCTCTTTGGAATAGATATAACCAGAGGCATAGGCTAACCAATTATGATCTTTCCATTTTTTAAATCCTTCCAAAAATTTCTGATCTTGTTCTTCACCGTCCTCCATACATCGAATAGACAAATAATAAAAGTCAGGATTATTTGGTTCGTTTTGAGCTAATTTTGAGTGATTATTACAAATCTCATTCTTTGTTGACTCATCTGAAATATCCTGAAGCACTCTCATACTGATAAATTCATTTGGTCTATCTTTTAATCTTGCTTTTAAAACATCTACTCCATTTTCCATTCCTTGCAAAGCATATAACCAATTTACAATTTGTTCACTATCACCATCATCCCATTTCACGTGATTCTTTACTATTTCTGCAACATTTTTATCCTCCGTTAAAATTGAAATAAGACTTTGTGGATCTTCCTTACTATATGCTTTAACAACATCTCTTCTTTCTATAGTTGTTGATGATGACATTGAAATTTCTTCCGGTGGCTCAACAAAAAGATAGTCCGCTTTTACAGGGAAGACCTTATCCTTTTCTAGTATTTCACTTTCATTATTATTATTGTTTCGTCCTGCAGCAAATGTGCTATAAAAAATAGGATACTTTACCATTACCGCAGCGTTTGCAATATTATAAACATGCGCAGAATGTTCATTTACAGTAAAATTCAAACTGTCAATTAATTCTCCTTCTTTATTTCTTGACTTAATCACATATTCTTGTCCATAACTCAGTTGAATTTCTTCGTTATAGTTAGGATCAAGTTCAAACTCTTCTTCACCAACAGTGACATTTACTACAGTTTGTAACCCATTATAAATGTGAAAAGGTAACTTTTGAGATCTATTACCAAAGAAAATTGCTGCAAACACAATTCCTCCAGAAATTCCAAACTTTGCAATCGAAGGAATAATTCCATCTCCAGTTACAAAACGATCCCAAACACCTAATTTAGTTTGTAGTTTTCTTTCTTTACCAGGAGTAAGCACGTCATAACTATCAGGAAACCCTTTTATTACGGAAGTAGTTCCTTCTGACAATTTATTTTGATATGCTTCCTTAATATACTTCTCTGTTTCCAATAACAGTTCTAAAGATTCATTTCTTAATTTGGTTAAATTCTCTAAAGCTAACGAAGCCCAACTTCCAACTACGTTTACCCAATCGTTAATGTTCTCTTTGTAAGGTGGCGGTAATTTAAATTCCTCGTATAACGAACTATAACTTTCAATATTCATATTTTTCAACAGCGTATTATCGAGAGATAATTCTTCCGAGTGTTTATAAACTCGACGAAGAACGGCATGATAAGTAGTTCCTATTGATAATATATCTGCTAATTCTTCAGATGAAACATTTCCATCTGCTAATGCAATACTCATTACATTATTATACTTTCTAGAAACATCTTTCAAATTAGCTAAAGCATGCTCACTGTAGTGCACGAGTTTAACTAACCTTTCATGATAATTTGCCCAACTTTTATCAACGGACTGTGCCATTCTTTGAAATACTGAACGACATAACTTATCATGATCTTTTAATTTTTCTCTTACTGAAGAAATCTCACCTTTTAAATCATTTAAAATTTGAGGAATCTCCTTTCTCTTAATCTGATTTCCGCGATGCCAAATTCTTCTTTTCTCTAAGGTTAAAGATTCATCTTTACTCACTTCTAATGCTACTTCCTCTTCCTGAAGCTCTTGAAGTTCTTGGATATTTTGACTAATACTTTTTGGATATAAACTATTCAGTACTTCGGAAATATCACGTTCTTTAATATCGCTTGATAATAAATCTTCATGAGAATCGAAATTCTGGAAAGCATATCTATTTAAAAAGTTGGAATTATACCTTGGTTCTAGGAATGTCCAATCAAAACACGTTTTGTTCTGATACTTTAAAGCTTCTTCTTCACTCTCTTCCGTAGTTTCAACTTTCGCTGTACTGATAACTCTTTTCGTTAATTCTTCTCTAAATCCTTTAGGATCTGAAAATAGTTCCCAAGACGATCTGTTATCAATTTCTTCTAAGATATAGTTCTTCTTCGCATTATTCTCTCGATCAATATCTGCTGGGTGCGTTGCCCACATTTTTGGTGGGTTATACTTTTTATTAGCAAAAATTCTATTAGTTTCTGGAGATTCTGACGGAATTACAGGTGACTTCCCATAGTTCTCATCATTTAAAATAACAGCCATTTTTTCAATATAGTTACTTTGTAAGGTATACATATCTTTTACAGCTTTTTTCTCACCTAGTAATGCATTCACACAATCTAATGCATTATCATGAGCTTCGTCTGCAACTTGTAATTTATATAATGCATGAATTAATGCATCACTTCCTGTTAAAGACACTGCAACTAAATCTGCTTGAAATTCCATTTCACGAGACAATGCTCTTTCCGCAGCAACAACAACAGTAAAACAGATTTCTATAAAAGATCTTACTGACCAAACTAAAATTGAAAGAATCCATCCGATCCAAGCAATACGAATATCAAATCCAGATAATCCAGCTAAAAACGAATCGAATGCATCTCGTTTACCCACAATTCTTGCCGCTATTTGCTGTACAACATAAACATATCTTCCTAAAAGCATAGATCGTTGGGCAAAATGACCAAACTCATGTGCTAAAACTGCTTTTAATTCTCCAAGGCTTAAAACGTTTACAACTCCCAACCCTATTTCCAGGTTTTTCTTCGACGGAAAAATTAAATTAATTAATGAAATGTCATAAGAAACACTAGCATTTACTCTGTCGGTTAGGAAAACTTTATTTGGTCTAGGTGCTCCAGCTTCATCTGCTAATTGATGTAAATAATCAAATAATACCGGTTCCTCTTTTTCTGTAAGATATTTATGAATTGGGTTTTCTTGTTTCTTTGTTAAGAAAAATAGAGACTTTGCCATAAATAAGGATAAGAATCCAAATCCAAAGGCAAGTAGATAATTAAAAAAATGACCATCAAAATTATAAGCATCAAGAGCTAAATCGTAAGCTAATCTTCCAAACCAAAATGTTAATAGAAGATATAAACCAATAAAGGAAAGCAAACCAAAGATTGAAAGCCAAACATGTTTTTTGAAAGATTGTGTAGGTTTTGTGTAGTCAGTCGGAACCTCAGCCGAGATTCTTTTATATAAGCTTTTCATAGTTAATTATTTAGTTAGCGTAAATATAAAATAATTATCTATTCCTGCTTATTCAATTTACTATCAAAAAAAAGAGCCTCAAAAAATGAGGCTCTTTTTTTTATTATTATTTATTTGTGTAATCCTTGTAAACGTGCAACATACTTTCCAATGACGTCAAATTCAAGATTCACTTTTGTTCCAACTTCAAAATTCTTGAAAACTGTATGCTCTAATGTATAAGGAATAATTGCAACACTAAACTCGCTCTCTTTTGAATTTACAACGGTTAAACTAACACCATTTACAGTAATAGAACCTTTTTCAATGGTAACATTATTATTCTTAGAATTATATTCAAAAGTAAAAACGGTACTTCCTTCTTCATCCTTGATTCCTTTACAAACTCCTGTCTCATCAACATGCCCCTGTACAATATGTCCGTCTAAACGATCTCCAAGCTTCATTGCTCTTTCTATATTCACTTGAGTACCTACAGAAAGATCTCCGATATTTGTTTTATCAATGGTTTCTTTGATAGCTGTAACTACATATTCATCTCCATTAATTTCAATTACAGTTAAACATACACCATTATGAGCAACACTCTGATCTATTTTTAACTCATTTGTAATATTACTTTTTATCGTAAAATGGATGTTTTCTAAATCTTTTTCTATGTTAGAAACTACTCCAAGAGTTTCAATAATACCTGTAAACATTAATATAAATTTAGTTACTTTTGTTTGCATCAAAAATACGACATCAAAAGTCTAATATGGAAAAATCAGATAAAATTATTGTTGGAATTTCATTAGGTGATGCTAATGGAATAGGTATAGAAATTATTTTAAAAACATTTCAAGATAAAAGAATGTTTGATTTTTGTACGCCTGTTTTATTTGGTTCCAATAAAGTAGTTTCATTCCACAAAAAAGCATTAAACCTAAACAATAGTGTTCATGGTATTCAATCTTTAGATAAAGTTGTACACGGAAAGCTAAATCTTATAAGTATTGGTAAAGATGAATTTAAAATTGATTTAGGTAAAGCAACAGCTGAAGGTGGAAAGTTCGCTTTAAAATCTTTATCATCTGCTTTAGAAGCGCTAAAGAAGAATGAAATTGATGTTTTACTTACTGCTCCTATCAACAAAGACAATATTCAATCAAAAGAATTTCATTTTCCTGGACATACAGAATATCTTGAAGAAAACCTTGATGGAAAGAGCTTAATGATTTTAATGACTGATGAGTTAAGAATAGGTTTAATCACAGGACACATTCCTGTTGCTAATATTTCTGCAAGTATTACTCCAGAGTTAATTACTGAAAAAGTGAATATTATGGAGCAATCTTTAAAACAAGACTTTAATATTAGTAAACCTAAAATCGCAGTTCTAGGATTAAATCCACATTGTGGTGATAAAGGGGTTATAGGTAAAGAAGATGATGAAATTATAAGACCAACTGTTCAAAAAATAAAAGAAACTGGGAAGTTAGTTTTTGGTCCATATGCAGCTGATGGATTCTTTGGTTCAAAAACCTATAAGCAGTTTGATGGTGTTTTAGCAATGTATCACGATCAAGGATTGGCACCTTTTAAAGCATTGTCTTTTGGAAATGGTGTAAATTTCACTGCTGGATTAAATAAAATTAGAACCTCTCCTGATCATGGAACTGGTTTTGATATTGCAGGAAAAAACAAGGCAAATACGACATCTTTTGAAGAAGCATTGTTCTCTTCTTTAAAGATTTTTAGAAATAGAAAAGAATACATTGAGTTAGAGTCGAATAGATTACAATCAAAATAGTATTTATTTATTCCGTATTACAAAACATTTTATTATATTTGCGCGCTCAATTTGATATTGTAAATGAAAGGATTAAAAGAATATAACATTTCTTTTGTAGGTTTAAAAGAAGGAAGCCATGAATTTCAGTATGAGATTGACAACAGGTTCTTTGAAGAATTTCAGTATACCGAATTTAATGAAGTTAACATTAGTGCGAAGATTGATTTCATTAAAAAAAGTACACTTTTAGAGTTATTTTTCACCATTAATGGTACGATTAACGTTCCTTGTGATATGACAAGTGAATTATTTGATCAAGAAATTTCAGGTGATTTTTCTCTAGTAGTAAAATTTGGTCCAGAATTCAACGATGATAATGACGAGATATTAATTCTTCCTCATGAGGAATATCAAATTAATGTTGCTCAATACATTTATGAATTAGTAGTTCTTTCTGCTCCGTCCAAAAGAACACATCCGGATGTACTTAACGGCACAATGAAATCTGAAGCTTTAGAGAAACTAAAAGAATTAGAAATAAATAAAGAAAAAACAGTTGAAGAAGAATCAACTGACCCTAGATGGGATAAATTAAAAGATTTACTAACAGGAAAAAACGAGTAAAATGGCACATCCTAAGAGAAAAATATCAAAAACTAGAAGAGATAAAAGAAGAACTCACTATAAAGCTACTATGCCTCAGATAGCTGTTGATCCTACTACTGGTGAAGCTCATTTATACCATAGAGCACACTGGCACGAAGGTAAATTATATTACCGTGGTCAAGTAGTTATTGATACTACTGAAGCAGAAGCTTAAGATATTAACCCTTTTTATACTGGGTATGAATAATTTAACGTCAAAAACGAATGTTTTTGGCGTTTTTTTAGTTACAAAGTGAAAAAAAAATCACTACTTTTGGAAACTGAATTTACTATCCGTAATAGATATGAATAAAACAACTGCAGCAATTACAGCAGTAGGAAAGTACGTCCCTGATTATGTTCTAACGAATAAAGAGTTAGAAACAATGGTAGATACCAATGATGAATGGATCACCACTCGAACTGGTATTAAAGAAAGAAGAATTTTAAAAGAAGAAGGGAAGGGTACTTCGTTCTTAGCCATTAAGGCTGCTGAAGATCTTATTGAAAGAAACAATATTGATCCTAAGGAAATTGACTTGGTTATTGTTGCTACTGCAACACCAGATATGTTAGTTGCTTCTACCGCAGTTTACACTGCTACAAAAATTGGAGCTGTGAATGCATTCGCATTTGATTTACAAGCAGCTTGTTCAAGTTTTTTATATGGTATGTCTGTAGCCTCTAGCTATATTGAATCTGGAAGATATAAGAAAGTACTATTAATTGGTGCAGATAAAATGTCATCAATTATAGATTACACCGATAGAGCTACTTGTATAATTTTTGGAGATGGAGCTGGTGCTACATTATTTGAGCCTAACACTGATGGTTATGGATTCCAAGATGAATACTTACGTAGTGATGGTGTTGGTAGAGATTTCTTAAAAATCGAAGCGGGAGGATCTATTTTACCTCCATCTGCTGATACAATCAAAAGCAGACAGCATTTTGTGCATCAAGAAGGAAGAACAGTATTTAAGTTTGCTGTTTCTAACATGGCAGATGTGTCTGAAAAAATCTTAGAAAGAAATAATCTAACCAAAGAAACTGTAAATTGGTTAGTTCCACATCAAGCAAATAAAAGAATTATTGAAGCTACAGCTAATCGTATTGGTTTAGATGATAGTAAGGTGATGATGAATATCAGTAAATATGGTAATACAACATCAGCAACTTTACCTCTTTTATTAGCAGACTATGAAAAAGAACTGAAAAAAGGAGATAATTTAATTTTTGCGGCCTTTGGAGGTGGATTCACTTGGGGATCTATCTACTTAAAATGGGCATATAATAAATAGACAATCAACTAAAATTATAAACAATGGACATTAAAGAAATCCAAAATCTTATTAAGTTCGTAGCTAAGTCTGGTGCCAGTGAGGTGAAGTTAGAGATGGATGATGTAAAGATTACGATTAAAACTGGATCTGACGCTCCAGAAACAAAAATCATTCAAGCTGCAATGCCAGCTGCTCCACAAATGATGGCTGCTCCAGTTGCTGCTGCTCCACAACCAGTTGCAAGTGAACCTGCAGCTCCTGCGGCTCCAAAAGCTACTGAAGACGAATCAAAATATTTAACTATCAAGTCTCCAATTATCGGAACATTATACCGTAAACCTTCTCCAGACAAACCTGTATTTGTAGAAGTTGGTTCTGAAATTAAAGCAGGAGATACAGTTTGTATTATTGAAGCAATGAAACTATTTAACGAAATTGAATCTGAGGTTTCTGGAAAGATCGTTAAAGTTTTAGTAGATGATTCATCACCTGTTGAATTTGATCAACCTTTATTCTTAGTTGATCCATCTTAATTTAAGTCTTATAACTCAATCGATTGAGTTTAAAAAACTTATCAATTATGTTTAAAAAGATATTAATTGCCAATAGAGGTGAGATTGCACTACGTGTAATTCGTACCTGTAAAGAAATGGGCATCAAAACCGTAGCGGTATACTCTAAAGCAGATGCTGAGAGTTTACACGTAAGGTTTGCTGATGAAGCTGTATGTATTGGTCCTGCTCCAAGTAATGAGTCTTACTTAAAAATGGACAGAATTATTGCTGCTGCTGAAATCACAAATGCTGATGCTATTCACCCTGGATATGGTTTCCTTTCTGAAAATGCAAAATTTTCTAAATTATGTGAGGAGCACGATATTAAATTTATCGGGGCGAGTGAAGAAATGATCTCTAAAATGGGAGATAAAGCAACTGCAAAAGCAACAATGATTGCTGCAGGTGTACCATGTATTCCTGGATCTGAAGGGATTTTAGACTCTTACGAAGAAGCTGAAAAAATCGCTGTAGATATGGGATTCCCTGTAATGCTTAAAGCAACTGCCGGTGGTGGTGGTAAAGGGATGCGTGCCGTTTGGAATAAAGAAGATTTAAAGCCAGCTTGGGATTCTGCTCGTATGGAAGCAAAAGCTTCTTTTGGAAACGACGGAATGTACATGGAAAAATTAATTGAAGAGCCAAGACACATTGAAATTCAAATTGTTGGTGATTCATTTGGTAAGGCGTGTCACTTATCTGAAAGAGATTGTTCTGTTCAGCGTCGTCACCAAAAATTAACAGAAGAAACTCCTTCTCCATTCATGACTGATGAATTAAGACATGCAATGGGAGAAGCTGCAGTAAAAGCTGCGGAATATATTAAGTACGAAGGTGCTGGAACGGTAGAATTTTTAGTTGATAAACACCGTAACTTCTACTTCATGGAAATGAACACTCGTATCCAGGTAGAGCACCCAATTACTGAAGAAGTAGTTGACTATGACTTAATCCGTGAGCAAATATTAGTAGCTGCTGGAGTGCCAATTTCTGGTAAAAACTATACTCCTCAATTACACTCAATTGAATGTAGAATTAACGCGGAAGATCCACATAAGAACTTTAGACCTTCTCCAGGTAAGATTACTTCTTACCATGAGCCAGGTGGTCATGGAGTTCGTATTGATACGCATTCTTATGCTGGATATACAATTCCACCAAACTATGATTCAATGATCGCTAAATTAATTGTTACTGCACAAACACGTGAAGAAGCAATTAATAAAATGAAGCGTGCTTTAGATGAGTATATCATTGAAGGAATTAAAACAACAATTCCTTTCCATAGACAATTAATGGATCATCCTGATTATGTAGCTGGTAATTACACTACAAAATTTATGGAAGACTTCGAGATAAAATAAATTCTTAGTACATATAGTTAAAAATCAGTGACCACGTGGTCACTGATTTTTTATTTGGTAATTTCGTCACATGCTTTTTATTTATAATTTAATAATTCATATCGTTTATTTTTTCATCAAAATAATAGCCCTATTTAACGCTAAGCTCAAATTATTTGTAGATGGTAGAAAAGAAACGTTTCGTGCCTTAGAAAGCATTAAAACAAATGATAAAGTATTTTGGATTCATGCTGCCTCTTTAGGCGAATTTGAACAAGCACGACCAATTATTGAACAACTAAAAAGTCTCTATTCCGACTATAAAATTGTAGTTACCTTCTTCTCTCCTTCTGGATATGAAATTCGTAAAAACTATGATTTAGCTGATGTTGTGTGTTATCTACCTTTTGATACATCAAAAAATGTAAAACGTTTTATTAAGCAAGTACATCCTGATTTAGCAATTATAGTCAAGTATGAGTTTTGGCCGAATCTATTAAATGAACTTCGTAAAACTAAGACTAAAACCATTTTAGTTTCTGGAATATTTAGAAAAGATCAATTGTTTTTTAAATCTTACGGAAAGTGGATGCGCAATTTCTTGTCTGCCTTCAATCACTTCTTTGTTCAGAATAAGAGCTCAAAAGAATTACTTCATCAAGTTAACTTCAACAACGTTACTGTTTCTGGTGATACACGTTTTGATAGAGTTCATAAAATTTTAAATCAAGATAACACCATAGATTTCATTGAAGACTTTAAAAGCAATACTTATACGGTTATTGCAGGAAGTACATGGAAAGAAGATGAAGATTTGCTAGTAAATTATATCAATGAAGTTGCCACAGATGAAGAAAAGTTTATCATTGCTCCTCATAAAATAAACTCAGAAAGTATTGAATCTCTTAGGAAATCAATACTCAAAAAAACAATATTATATTCTGAACGAAATAACGTTGATCTAAAAGATTATCAAGTCTTTATTGTTGATACCATCGGTTTATTGACTAAAATTTACGCTTATGCCAACGCCGCATATGTTGGAGGTGGTTTGGCAACGGGTTTACATAATATTTTGGAACCTGCTACTTTTGGTGTTCCTGTAATTTTCGGAGGGAACAAGTATCAAAAATTTAATGAGGCTATCGAACTTCTAGAATTAGGAGGAAGTAAAACTATTATCAATCAAAAAGATTTAAACAGTATTTTAGTCAGCCTGAAAAAAGACATAACATTAAGAATAGCTATGGGAGAAAACTGCAAAAAATATATTAGTAATAATATTGGCGCAACTCCTACTATTCTGGAATACATAAAACAACAACTACAATGATGGACATACTTTTTCAACCTTGGCCTTGGTTTGTATCCGGTCCTTTAATATCATTAGTACTCTTTCTGTTTTTTTATTTTGGAAAAAACTTCGGTGTTTCTAGTAATTTGGAAACTATATGCACTATAGCTGGTGTGAATAAAATCTCTGATTATTTTAAAACTGACTGGAAATCTCGTGATTGGTCTCTAGTATTTTTACTAGGCTTAGTTATTGGTGGAGCAATTAGTCAATTATTTTTGACTCCACATGGTTTGGATACAATTAATCCAGAAACTATTGACGATTTACAACAATTAGGTTTTTCAGTTCAAGCGAATTCATACGTTCCAAAAGAGCTTTTTAGTTCAGATGCTATTCTGAGTATAAAAGGATTTGCTATCTTATTAATCGCAGGTATTTTAATTGGTTTTGGAACTCGTTATGCTGGAGGTTGTACATCAGGACATGCTATTACAGGTTTGAGTAGCTTACAACTGCCTTCTTTAATTGCTGTAATTGGTTTTTTTATAGGTGGTTTAACAATGGTTTGGTTCATATTCCCTTTAATTTTTGGCTAAGATGAAATATTTGAGATTTTTACTTATTGGAATTTTATTTGGAATTATATTATCTAAATCAGAAGCAATCTCTTGGTATAGAATATATGAAATGTTCAAGTTTCAATCTTTCCATATGTACGGAATCATTGGTACTGCAGTTTTCAGTTCGATGCTACTGATGTTTCTGTTTAAACGTAAATACATTAAAGATTATCTTGGAAATGAGATCATCCCAAAGAAAAAAAGAAAAGGTTTCATAAGAACATTATTAGGAGGAACAATTTTTGGTTTAGGCTGGGCTTTAGCAGGATGTTGTCCCGCTCCAATCTTTGTTTTAATAGGTAATGGTGTTTTCTCTATTTTGATTGTTCTTTTGGGAGCTTTATTAGGAGCTCTAATCTATGGTGTATTAAGTACTAAATTGCCCAATTAAAAAAAGCCAGACAAAACTGGCTTAATTTATTAAAATCTGGTTGGACTTATTTAGTTGTAATATCTATTAAAAAAGGTAAAAATTCCCCTCCTCTTTTACTTCTAAATCTCTTCACCTCCATTTGATATCTCTTATTGGGCTTTAAATCTACTTCAAATGAAACAGATTTACTATCTTCAGAAAACCCAATAAATTTGGTAATATACAATACATGATTTTCACCTAATGGGCCATAATCAAATCCTCTAAACCTTGTATCCATTTCTTCCGAAAACTCAAGCTTTACTAAATGTTTTCCGGGTTTAACAGAAGTACTTAAATTTTCAAATGAGGATATATTAATAATTCTTGGTCTATTTTCCTCGTATGCCTTTTGTAATTCTTTCATTGGTTTATCAAAGAATTTTACCCTATCTACGAATTTTATTATTTCATTATCGTTTGAATATTGTAACTCTATCAATTCCTTAATAGCATCTTTCTTACCTCCTTCATAGTTCTCATAAAACTTTTTAGCTATGGCATATCCAACAAAGTATCCTAAATCTCTTTGGTTATCGAACATATTCTCCATACTATTCCATAACCAAAATGAATATTCTTTGCCAAACATTTCGTTTTGAAATCTATCTTTTATAATTTCCTCATTATTCATTCCATAGCTGATACATGCATTTGGGCTTTCAATTCCCGTGCTAACCTTTGCTGTAAATTCAGCCACTCCTTCGTATACACAAGCCGATAATAAGTTTGAACCTATAAATGATTCTTGCTGAGTATGAACAAATTCATGAACTGCAGTAAATTCAATATCATCTATTGGATTTGTACTTGCATAATTTTTAACGTGGTTTGTTTTAAACTCTGAAGTATTAATATTTTCATCTAAAAACAACATTTCCGAACCATATAAAACTAAACTATCAATAACAGTTCCGTTGGTTCTAAATCCTCCCATCGTATAGTACACTTTGGCTGGTTTTGGAGTATGATAAATACTCTTTAATTTACGTAAAGCATCACTAATTTTACCTTTATAGGATTTACATTTTATTGTATTTTCTCTAACTGATTTCCAAAACTTAGGATATGTATTAATATTATGGATATACTCTTCAGGTGAATAGTTTCTAACTTGAAACATCGTTTGTTGACCAATTGAAGCTTTATCTATAAATTCTTCTTTCAAATATTTTAGTTGAAGTACAGAGTCTTTAGTTGTAATTATCTTATCAAATGCATTCCAATAATTCTCAACATCTTCTGTAAAAATAATTTGCTCTTTTTTTTCTCCTTTGCACCCCAAGAAAACCAAGCTAATTAATGTAATTAAAATTCTATTTTTCATTGTTTTTTTCATTTAGTTTTCACAAAACTATTCCGAATTGTATTTTAGAAATTGTAAAAAAATTACCCTTATAAATACACCCAATTAATTCCCTTATTATCAAGGCTTAATTTTTTAAAAAAATCTTTTGGAGTATAGCCTGTGAGTGATTTGAAATCTTTAATCATATGTGCCTGATCAAAAAAACTATTAGAATAACAAAGGTCTGTTAAGGAATATAACCCTTTTTGATTCGATCCAAATTCATCCAAAGTTCTTTTAAATCTCGCTACTTTTTTAAACTCATTTGGAGTTCTTTTTAAATACTGTTTACAGTGTTTGATAAAAGTTTTAGAGCTTATTCCAAACATATCTGTATAGTGACTATTTGAATATTCAACTCCATTGAGAACGTCGCTAGCAAATTGATGCAAAAATGGATGCTTAAAATCTTTGTTTATAGACAACAAATAAGACTCTAATCGACTCGTAATACTTTCGTAATTTTCCTCTTTAAGAATAGAAGACATAAGATTTTTGTCAAAGTCTATCAACTTATAAGAAACTCCATTCTTATCAATCGTAGAGAAATTGTCGAAAAAGGAATAAACACCTAATGGTTTAAAAGCGATAGTGATTTCTTTACAAATTCCATCATAATTAATTAGAATAGGATTTTTATATCTGAAAATAACATCACCTATAATTTCTTGACTTTTCGAAGGAGTAACACTTATTTTAGCTTGTTGATAGTCGATTTCTACTCCAGAACTAAAAGAAACCATATTATACTGGTTTGGAAACGTAAGATAAGACGTTACCTTGTCTTTTTGGGTTTCTTCTAAAATATAATAGAAATAAATATGCTTTTGAAGTAGCTTACTGCTTGGAGTAATTACCTTGATATTCACTTTATCTTTCTCTTTTAATCTTTAATCAGCATTATTTTATCCAGATCGATTGAATTGGTATTATCAACTACTTTCCATTGATAGATTTTAGACAATTGATAAATCTTAGACAATTCTTCAAATAAGCGGATTTTAGCTTCTTTTTTCTGATTCGTCAACTCAATGGTTTCTTTTATTCTATCAATAGCTTTAGTGTTAACCGTATTGAGTTCTTGCTTTGAAAATGTATTGAATTGACTTTGTTTTAAATCAAAATACTTTACATCCGGCGAAATTATGACTTCTTCTTTCGGAATTTTATTGATTACAATTTCTCGATTTAAACTATCAATTTGAATATCTAATTGAGATAAATCATAACCCACTTCTACTTTCGCATTTACTGATACGATTGCCTTTTTCTGAAACTGTAAATAATCAAAAAAGTACTTTTTTGTATCTGAAAAACTATACATTTCTGAATAATTCCCTTGAGACACAACAAGTTTACTTAAATTTTTAATTTCATTTACCATTACCTTCACTTCTTCAGTTTGGTACACTGGCTTTTGCCTATCATACCAGAATTTGGCAATTAAAAACCCTAACAAAAAAACAGCAAGATATTTTAAAAAGCGCATGATCTTTTTGTCTGAAAGGTACTAAAAAAAGAAATTGAAAAAAGTATTAGGCTTCTTCTTTCTTTGGAAATGCCTGTTTATGGAAAATAAACAATAGTACTACTCCAATACTAATCCAACTATCTGCTCCGTTGAAAATCGCATTGAAAAAGGTAAAGCTTTCACCTTGATACATTGGAAAGTATAGCATATCTACTACTTTACCAAAGAATAATTCACCGTATGGTTCATCTGAGAAAAGTGTTGCCACTTGTCTTCCTGAAGGAGTATTAAAAATTACACCATAGAAAACCGAGTCGATAATATTACCAATTGCACCAGCTAAAATTAAAGAAATAGCTACCACAACTCCGTTATGCATTTTGCTTTTAATGGTTTCTCTTAACCAATAGATAATTCCACCAACTGCAACAATTCTAAATAAGGTTAAAAATAGTTTCCCTGATTTTCCTCCAAATTCAAATCCCCATGCCATTCCATTGTTCTCAGTGAAATGAATACGAAACCAATCCATTCCTAACACTCTTATTTCCTCACCTAAATAAAAATGAGTTTTTATATATATTTTACTGATTTGATCAATTAAAATTGCTAGTATAACAGTAAGAATTGCAATGGTTTTCTTTGACATTTTTTAGATTTAATAGCGACAAAAATAAGAATATTCTATTGAATTAGAAATGCTTTGGAATTACTGTTGTAAAACTATCATTCGGAAAGAATATTGTTTGACTAAGCAAGTTATTTGATTTTCCTTCTTTATTAATTCTTAGTTTCATTTTAAACCTATAAAAACATAAGAAAATGTTCAAAAACATTAAGAATCTTGAAGGAGTAACTGTGTTAAATAAGCAAAGTTTAAATAGCATTACTGGTAAAGGAAACATTTATTATTGTATTAATTCAAACGGAAATGGAGCCTATACAGATACAGATATTTCAGGAAACGGAATTCATTGCACACCAGTTGCCGAAGTTGCACCAAAAGATAAATCTACACCTGGCAATCCTGGACCATTAGCATAAATACAAAATAACGTAAAATAACGCTATTCCTCTATTTGTTTGATTAATTCTTTACGATACGATTTTCCAACTGGCACTATTTTATCGTTACCTAATCGAACTTGATTACCATCTATAAGTTTTAGATGATTAAAGTTAATAGCAAAAGATTTATGTACTCTTAAAAAGTTATTTGGAAGTTTTGTAAGAAACTCGGTTAACGTTTGAGGTGTCAAAATCATGGTATCTGTATAAATTTTTATATAGTTACCATAAGCCTCAACATAGTAAATTTCATCAAAATTCAACTTGATGATTTTCTTATCGCTTTTAACGAACAACGAATTAGCTTCGTTTTCTTTATTTACGATTATTGGTTGCGTATTACTAACTGGAGTTGTTTTGAGTTTCTGTTGAACTTTAACTATTGCTTGTAAAAATCGTTCTAATGAAAATGGTTTTAATAAGTAATCAGTCACGGCAAGTTCAAAACCTTCTATAGCATATTCCGGATAAGCTGTTGTGATAATAACCTCTGGTTTTTTAGATAATGATTTCAATAAGCTTATTCCCGAGAACTTAGGCATGTTAATATCTAAGAATAGTAAATCTATTTGCTCTTTTTGTAATACTTCCATGACTTCAAAAGCATTCTTGCAGGTAGTTACTAACTCTAAATACGGAATATCTTTAATATAATTCTCTATTATTTGACGTGCAATTGGCTCGTCGTCTGCTATTAAACATCTAATCTTTTCCATATTATATCGAAAGTTTTAAATCAACAGAAAAAACACCATTGGTTTTTCCAATTTTTAAACTATGTGCTTCAGGATAAATTAAATCTAGTCTTTTTTTGACATTGACCAATCCAATTCCACTTTTTCCTTTTTCTAGGTTCTCTCCTTTATCACTATGTATATCAAAAGAATTTTCACATTTGAACACTAATTCAGTTTCGGAAATATGAATATCAATATTTACTGTGCTTTTTTCTCCTTCAGTTGGCGCTAAATGTTTAAATGCATTTTCAACAAACACAATTAATAACATTGGAGCTAATTTCTTATCGTTTAGTATTCCAGAAATTGAAAAGGAAATATCTGCTTGTTCTTCCAATCTCAATTTTTCAAGAGAAATATAATTTTCTAAATAACTCATTTCCTTTTGTAAAGAAACAAAAGACTCTCTTGTTTCATACAAACTGTAGCGTAATAAATCTGATAATTTTAACATCAGATTTGGTAGTTTATCCGACTTTACCACAGATAAACCATACAAATTATTCAATGTATTAAATAGAAAATGAGGATTTAGTTGCCCTTTTAATAATTTCAATTCAGCTTCCTTTACCTCTTGTCTGCGTTTAAAACTATCTCTTGCTATACGAATAGTCATACCAAAAATCATTGCTAATAAAATAAACCCAAACAGGTTTAAAAACATCTTTACATCTAAAGGTTGATTTATGGCTTTACTGATAACATAAACCGGCAATAAAGTAAAAAGCGTTCCACTTAAAATAAAAAGAATAAAAAATATAGTTTTCCTTTTTTGAAAATATGGAAGAACAAAATAATTAGTAATGTAAATAGTAGGTAGTAAAAATAGAATTGCATAAAGAGCTGTTTGAATTCTATTTTCAGATTGAATTCCACCGATTAAAATGATAAACAGAATAAACCATACAAAGATATTTTGTACCAGTTTATTATCTATCAAAGTATCTAATTTAGACATTCCCATATATTTAAAATAGTTACTACAAACTTAATTATTACCTGTAAAAAGGACACTTTTTAATGATGAAAGATATTCTTTTCTATCTGAATGTACTCATTACAATGATAATCGTTCAAATTCCATAAAATCATTTTTGCGACTACGTTCATCATTCTTCTTTTTAAAACCCGAGATTTTAATTGACTTTTGAAGTGTTAATTCTAAAAATCAATTCATTATGCAACTATTTAAAATATTCTTTACAATGTTTTTGTATGCAATGAGTGTTATCTATAATTCGGAAACAAAGCAAGAACAACAACATAATTCTACTATTCAAAAAGCAGTGACTTCAACTGTAGCATTTGATAAAAACATAGAAAATAAGGACAACAATATTTCTTTCAAAAATCTAAAAGATAATTCAACACAATTAAAATAAATAACTATGAGACTCGATATACAAAACGTATCTAAAAAGTACAGTGCAACCAAATACGGATTAAAAAACTTTTCAATTGGTATTGACAAAGGAATATTAGGATTGTTAGGACCAAATGGAGCTGGTAAATCTACTTTATTAAAAATGATTGCTACTGTAAGCAAACCAAGTGACGGCCAAATTATTTTAAACAAAAACAACGTTGTAAAAGATCCTAATTACATGCGTAAACAAATTGGCTTTTTACCTCAGGATTTTGGAGTGTATCCTAACTTAAACGCTTTTGAATTTTTAAAATATATGGCCGCCATGAAAGGTGTTGGTGGAAAGCTTTTAAACTCTAAAATAACTCAACTTTTAGAAGGTTTGAACTTAATGGATGCTGCTCATAAACCTATTGGAAGTTATTCTGGAGGTATGAAACAACGTGTAGGAATTGCTCAAGCTCTATTAAACGATCCAAAAGTGTTGATTTTCGATGAACCAACTGTTGGTTTAGATCCAGAAGAGCGTATGAGGTTTAGAGATCTTATTCATCAATTAGCCAATGATGCCATTGTGATATTGTCTTCACATATTGTTTCAGATATAGATACTGTAGCTGATAAAGTTGCTATTATGAAAAATGGAAATTTACTCGCCTATGGAGATCAAGAAGAATTGATTGATAAGGTAAAAGGAAAAGTATTTGAAACTACAATTGATAAAAATACTTTACACGAGTTTAAGCAAAATCATTTAGTAGTTCATTCTTTACTAAAAGGAAATTCAGCTATCGTTAGATTTATTAGTTCACAAGAAATAAATGGAGCTTTAGCAAAACAACCAACTTTAGAAGACGCTTATTTATACACCACTAAAACATCTTAATCATGAAAACATCGAACAAGAAAACTCTACAAATCATACTTTTTTTAATCATTGCGATTTCCTTATTAACAGCTTTAATTATTTCTTCAGACACCATTCACTTTGGAGTATATAATGCACATTAAATCTTATCATTATGAATATTTTTCCTTTAATAAAATATAGCTATTTACAACGCGTAAGGAATTATAATTTCTTAATTACACTTTGCGCAAGTTTAGCTGTTGCATATACATTTGTACCAGCACCAGATGCTAATTATTCAACAATAAGAATTGCAGATTATGTTGGAGATTATAATTCTGCTTGGTTTGGATATGTTACAGCGATTATGAGTAGTTTATTTTTATCGCTTGTTGGTTTTTATCTGATTAATGGTGGAATTAAAACCGATGTACAAACTAAAGTCGGACAAATTATTGCTACTACAAAAGTCACAAATGCCACGTATTTATTTTCAAAAGTTATAAGTGGGTTTTTGATATTATTGACTATTCTCGGAATAGTACTTATTATGAGTATCGCATTATTTCATTTGTACAATGAGAATTTTCCTTTTGAAATTTTTCAGTTCATTAAACCTTATTTCTTAATTACTATTCCAGCATTATTTTTAATTGCCGTATTAGCCGTTGTTTTTGAAGTCTTTTTTAGAAAGTACACCATACTTCAAAATATTGGTTTTTTCTTCTTATTCTCTTTCTTAATGTTGTCATCAAGAACACATGAAGATAATTTTTCATCTGATATGTTAGGTACTCAAATTGTAATGAATAAAATGGAAAACCAGGTTCGAGAATTAACACAAGGAGATCGTATTAAAGAATTGTCTATTGGATACGTAATTGGGAATAAAAATGCTGCGAAAAAATTTCATTTTAATGGAATGGAATTTCCATACTCATTTATAATTAGCAGAATATTTTGGATTGCTTTAGGAGCATTACTTGTTTTTCTTACTACCGGTTTCTTTCATAGGTTTTCGCTAAAGGAATCTTCTACTCAAAAAGCACCAAAAGTTGCGATTCAAACAGAAATAACAAATAAGGAAATTCAAATATCAGGATTATCTAAACTAACTACGAATTTCTCTATTCTTCCACTACTTAGAACCGAATTATTATTACTTATTAGAAAAGGAAAAAAATGGCTGTGGTTTATAAATGGTATAGGAATGTTACTCTTGGCATTAGTTCCTTTAGAAATCGCACATCAGTTTGTATTGCCAATTCTTTGGTTTTTCCAAGTAAGTAGAATCTCAGGATTAACTACAAAAGAATTTACAAACAAAGTACACTATTTTGCTTTTGCTTCTTTTAAACCGTTACAAAGATTATTAATTTCTCAACTCTTAGCGAGTATTCTATTACTTCTATTCTTAGCTCTTCCTTTATTGGTAAGATTAATTCTTGCCGCTAATTTTATAGCATTAAGCGCAGTAATTCTTGGAGGGATTTTTATAGTTTTCTTAGCAGCAGTCTTTGGAATAGTAACAAAAGGAAAAAAGTTATTTGAAGTTGTATTTTTTATGATTACGTATACTAATATCAATAAAATTCCTTTTACAGACTATTTCGGAGCCTTAAGTCAAAACAGCTTTTTACCTGTTAAATTATCAATCTGTATTCTTATGCTTGGTGCAATTGTGTATAGCATTCGTAATTATCAATTAAAAACATCTTAATGTTTTAATAGTAGTTCACTTTAATAAAAAATGAGACTAATTTCTTAGTCTCATTTTTTTGATGCTTTATATTTTACCGAACTAAAAGTTTATCCTTTTAACCAAGCATTTAATAAGTCTTTTTGTTTTTGTGAAGCATCTTCTTTTCTTAATAACGATTTTCCAGAAGTATACGCTTGAGTAAGTGCTCCTTTAATAACAACTTCCTTACCATCTCTTTCTAACTTTACTTCTATCTTCTCTCCTGGTTGCCATCTAAATACTCCTTGAAATACAGTATTTGCATTTTGTGGAGATAACTTCACTCCATTAATTTCTTTAATGATATCATTTGGTTTAACACCTTGCTCTGTCCAATAACTATTCTCAGCAACTACATCATTAAAAATAATGTTTCCAGTAGCTAAATCAGGACTTACAATAAACACTCCTTTTCCTTGAATGTAATTAGTTTTTACTTTTCCATTAGCAAAGTCAATTCCAACTTTTTCAAAGAATTTAGTATAATCAATTGGAGTTCCACCTACAACATGTGTATTTAAGAATTCTCCAACAGAAGGATACGTCATTTTTATAATTTCTTCTATTAAAGTGTCATCCGAAAACGGTTTGTCCTTTCCATATTTATTAGATAATTCTTTCATTAAAGATAAAATTCCTCTTTGACCATTACTTTCTTCACGCATTAAAATATCAATACACATTCCAATTAATGCTCCTTTTTGATATACGTTGATGTACTGATCGTGATATTTTTTCTCTAATATGTTTTCACTCATTTTAGTGAAACTCATAGCATCATCCATTCCAGCAGCACGAGTAATTTTATCAATTAACTTTGCAAAAAACTCTTCTTCACTTACTAAATCTTTATTGATTTGGAATAACGTAGCGAAATATTCTGTTACTCCTTCATACATCCATAAATGTTTAGAGAATGTTGGTTGATTATAATCGAAATAATGAACATCTTCTGAATGTACACTTAATGGTGTTACAATATGAAAAAACTCATGAGAAACCACATCAATCATCGATTCTGCTAATTGATCATCTTTCATAAATTCAGGTAAAACTACCACCGTTGAAGTGTGATGTTCTAAAGCTCCAAATCCTTTTGGTGCTGTTTCACCATTTCCGGCTAAGTATAAATAGATATCATATCTTGGAGTACTATTAATACTTCCTAAATATGACTTTTGCGCCTGCATCATTTTCTCCATTACTGCTTTAATTTTCTTTGCAGAATGTTTTTTTGTTGGTGAATACACACTTAATACAATTTTAATATCACCAACTTGGAATTCCTCAACATCTAATTCACCATAAAACATTGGATTATCCGTGATATCAAAATAACGAGGTGCGAAATAACTAGACGTTATAGTTTTACCATCTTCACTAGCTTTTGAGCCTACTTCTTCTAAAGCTGAAGTTCTTAAAAACTTTGACGGAGCTATAACATCTAATTTATATTGATTGCTTTTTAAAGAATCAAAATACCCGATAAAACCATGAAGGTTTAACACATAATTTGTGTCTTCAATATTTGTTCCTGATGGAGAAAATGGAACTTCCTCAGTTCCAATTCCACCAACTTTTTCTTGATCGAATGTATCGTTTACTAAGTAGGTTACCTTATCTAAATTTACAGCATTTGAAATTTCCCAAGTATTTGTATCTACCTTAGTTACTTGTAATGGATTTCCATCATAATCTAACGCTTGAAAAGTATCTATGTATTTACCAAAATCACTTACAGAATAAGTACCCTGAACAACTCTTGGTAATCTATACACTACTTTTTCAGTTCTAAAGCGACCAGGATTAATAGTTACTGGGACTTTATCATTTTCAACTTTTGTTAGGTCTACTATTGTTTCGATAGGAGAATTTGTAGCAAAATCGTTTGTAACAGATTTAGTAGAGTTACAGCCTACCAACAACAATCCAGCAGCAATGGCTGTTAATTTATGCATGTTCATTTCTTATTTAGTTTTAATGGATAATAAGTTGGCGAAAGTTACAAACTGTTACAGTACTATTAGAATATTTAACTGTTTTTCACATTTTAAACTCACATAAACAAGGTATTTGGTATGCTCTAAAATAGGATAGAAATAAAAAAGCTCCTGAAAAGGAGCTTTTATTTTGTCTTTATTGTTTTCTTTTTGCCTCAATACTAAGTGTTGCATGAGGAACTAATTTCAAACGTTCTTTTTGAATAAGTTTACCTGTAACTCTACAAACACCATACGTTTTATTTTCAATACGGATTAATGCGTTTTTAAGGTCTCTAATAAACTTCTCTTGACGAATTGCTAATTGCATATTCGCTTCTTTAGCCATGGTATCAGTACCGTCTTCGAAAGATTTAAATGTAGGTGAAGTATCATCTGTACCATTATCAGCACCATTTTTATATGATGATTTTAATAATTCTAAATCTTCTTCAGCCCTTTCGATTTTCTTTTGAATAATCTCTTTAAACTCTTGTAAGTCCGAGTCTGAATACCTTACTTTAATATCTTCTGCCATACTACTAAGCTTTTTCGATTAACATTCTACTTTTAATGGTATCGAATTCAATTTCTGTACCATTTTCTAATGCTTCCACAAAAACTAACTCGTTAGTTAATGTTTCCGTCTTAATGTAGTTTTCGTTAGCTAAAACAGATTGTTGTAGTTCTTCAAAGTTCAGGAAAGTAAGTTTGATTTTATCTGTTACCTCAAAGCCAGAATCTTTACGGGCATTTTGAATTCTATTTACTAATTCTCTTGCGATTCCTTCTTTTCGTAAATCTTCAGTTATCGTAACATCTAAAGCAACCGTTATTCCATCTGCATTTGCTACAAGCCAACCTTCAATATCTTTTGACGAAATTTCTACATCTTCTGTTCCTAATGTAATACTTTTTCCGTTAATTTCGATAGAAATTTGACCTTCTTTTTCTACAGTATTTATCTGTTCTTGGGTAAAAGACTGAATTTCAGAAGAAACCAATTTCATATCTTTTCCAAATTTTGGACCTAGTGCTTTGAAATTTGGTTTGATTTGTTTCACTAATATACCAGAAGCGTCATCTAATAACTCAATTTCCTTTACGTTAACCTCCGATTTTATTAAAGAAGAAACGGCATTAATCTCTTCTTTTTGAGCATCATCTAATACAGGAATCATAATTTTCTGTAATGGCTGACGAACTTTAATTTTTTCTTTAGCTCTTAATGAAAGTACTAATGAAGAAATAGTTTGTGCGTTTTCCATTTTACGCTCTAATGATTTATCCACCACCGAAGCATCAAATTTTGGAAATTCTGCTAAGTGAACACTTTCAAAAGTTTCCTTACCAGTAGCTGCATTTAAATCTTTATATAAACGATCCATAAAGAATGGTGCAACAGGAGCTCCTAATTTTGCAACAGTTTCCATACATGTATATAATGTTTGGTATGCTGAAATTTTATCTTGAGCATATTCTCCTTTCCAGAAACGTCTTCTACATAAACGAACATACCAGTTACTTAAATGATCTTGTACAAAATCAGAAATTGCTCTTGTAGCTCTTGTAGGTTCATAATCCGCATAGAATTTATCAACCTTATCAACCAATGTATTTAATTCAGATAAAATCCAACGATCAATCTCTGGACGTTCTGCTAATGGAACATTTGCTTCACTGTAATTAAATCCATCAATGTTTGCATATAAACTGAAGAATGAATACGTATTATATAATGTTCCGAAGAACTTACGTTTTACTTCTTCTATACCTGCAATATCAAATTTTAAGTTATCCCAAGGATTTGCATTAGAAATCATATACCAACGCGTAGCATCAGGACCATATTCTGCTAATGTTGTAAACGGATCAACTGCATTTCCTAAACGCTTTGACATTTTTTGTCCGTTTTTATCTAACACTAATCCATTAGATACCACATTTTTATATGCTACAGAATCAAATACCATAGTACCAATTGCATGTAATGTATAGAACCATCCACGAGTTTGGTCTACTCCTTCTGCAATAAAGTTTGCTGGGTAACTCTTTTTATTATCAACTAATTCTTTGTTTTCAAATGGATAGTGCCATTGTGCATATGGCATTGATCCTGAATCGAACCAAACATCAATTAAATCACTTTCACGACGCATAGGTTTTCCTGATGCAGAAACTAAAATGATTTTATCTACAACATTCTTATGAAGATCTACTTTTTCGTAGTTTTCTTCAGACATGTTTCCTACTTCGAAATCAGCAAAAATATCAGCCCCCATAACACCAGCTTCAACCGCTTTTGCTATTTCTCCTTTTAACTCTTCTAAAGATCCGATACAAACTTGCTCAGTTCCGTCTTCTGTTCTCCAAATTGGTAATGGAATTCCCCAGAAACGAGAACGTGATAAATTCCAATCATTAGCATTCTTTAACCAATTTCCAAAACGACCTTCTCCAGTTGATTTTGGTTTCCAGTTAATCGTTTCATTTAAATCGAACATTCTATCCTTAACATCAGTTACTTTGATGAACCAAGAATCTAATGGATAGTATAAAATTGGTTTGTCTGTACGCCAACAGTTTGGATAACTGTGCACATACTTTTCAACCTTAAATGCTTTATTTTCTGTTTTTAATTTAATCGCTAATTCAACATCAACAGATTTTTCTGGAGCTTCACCATCAGTGTAATATTCATTCTTTACATACTTACCAGCGAACTCTTTCAATTCTGGTCTGAATTTACCTTGTAAGTCAACTAAAGGAACAGGATTTCCATTTTCATCTAACACTAACATCGGTGGAATTTCAGGAACAGCTTGCTTCGCCACAAATGCATCATCTGCACCAAATGTTGGAGCTGTATGTACGATTCCTGTACCATCCTCTGTTGTTACGAAATCACCAGAAATTACTCTAAATGCATTTTCTGCGTTTTCATATGGTAGTACATAATCTATTAATTGTTCGTATTTGATTCCAACTAAGTCGGCACCAACAAACTCTTTAACGATGAAATATGGTATTACCTTGTCACCATCTTTATATGATAATAACTCAGACTTATCTTCTACTTGATTGAACTTTTTCCCTGCGAATTGCTTACCAACTAAGTTTTTTGCTAAAACTACATTGATTGGTTTAAACGTATATTGGTTATAGGTTTCAACTAAAACATATTCTATTTTAGGACCAACAGTTAATGCTGTGTTACTTGGTAATGTCCAAGGAGTTGTTGTCCATGCTAAGAAGTGAATATCACCTTCATTTTGTAGAAAATCTGGTAATGTTTCTTCTAAAGCTTTGAACTGAGCAACGACTGTAGTATCTGTTACATCCTGATACGTTCCTGGTTGATTTAATTCGTGCGAACTTAAACCTGTCCCTGCTTTTGGCGAATATGGCTGAATTGTATATCCTTTGTATAATAAATCTTTATCATAAATCTGTTTCAATAACCACCAAACAGATTCCATGTATTTAGATTTGTATGTGATATATGGATCATTCATATCAACCCAATATCCCATTTTATGCGTCAAATTATTCCAAATATCTGTATAACGCATTACTGCTTTTTTACAAGCTTCGTTGTATTCTTCAACAGTAATTTTAGAACCGATATCCTCTTTTGTGATTCCTAATTCTTTTTCAACACCAAGTTCAACTGGTAATCCGTGAGTATCCCAACCTGCTTTACGCTTAACTTGATATCCTTTTTGTGTTTTATAACGACAAAAAATATCTTTAATAGAACGTGCCATAACATGGTGAATTCCTGGTAAACCATTTGCAGATGGTGGACCTTCGAAAAACACAAATGGTTCATTTCCTTCTCGTGTAGTAACACTTTTTTCAAAGATGTTATTTTCCTCCCAATAGTTTAAGATTTCTTCTGCTACTTTTGGTAGGTCTAATCCTTTGTATTCAGTAAAATTCTTACTCATTTTGTCGTTCTATATAGTGAATTTGCGAAATTACATATTTTATTGTAATTGTAAGGGTTAACAAAGCAAAAACGCTTCTAAAAATAGAAGCGTTTTTTTGTTTTATGATATTTCTTGTTATTGATTGCTGGTAGAAACGTTTTTTCCGCCTTTTACAATGTAGAAATATGATCTTCTATTCTTCTGATGTTCTTCCTTTGAACACTTGCTTTGATTCGCATCATCACAGTGGTTTAACAATCTATCTTCTCCATATCCAATCGCACTTTGTATTCGACTGGCTGCAATACCTCTTGAGATGATATAATCTCTTGTTGATTTTGCTCTGTTATCAGATAAGTTTCTGTTGTACGCTTTCGTTCCTCGACTATCAGTATGAGATTCGATCTTAATCACCATATCTGGATTATTGTTCATTACCGTTACAATATGCTCTAACTCATACTCCGCATCTTCTCTAATGTTGTACAAATCAAAATCAAAGAATATCGGATTGATAACAATCTGTGCCGCCTCTGGACTTTCTACAATTAACGATTCTAAAGCTAAATCTGTTTTGATTTCCTTCTTGTTAATGTCCTCTGTAGCTGTTTCCTTTTGATCATTTCGGTAATCATCTTTTGAAGCGCTTACCGTAAAATTGTTCTCACAGTCGATATCTTTAAAAGTATATTTTCCATCTGCCTGTGTTACTTGCTCACTAACTGGTGCTCCACTCTCATCTATTAATCGAACTGTGGCTCCTGAGATCGGTTTACCTGTGTTTACATCGGTTACATATCCTCCAATGTCTTCCTTACATCTATAGATCACAAAACTGTAGATATCATCATCTCCCTTTCCTCCTTTTCTATTGGAAGAAAAGTATCCGTATGATTTATCTTCACTGATCACGAAACTAAAATCGTCTCTCGGACCATTTATTGGGCTTCCTAGATTGACAGGATCAGTGTACTTATTATCTACATATTTGGCTTCAAACACATCTAAAGCTCCTAAACCTAAATGACCATCAGATGCAAAGTACATGGTATTTTCACTATCAATACTTGGAAACATCTCTCTTGCTTCTGTATTTATTGGTGCGCCTAAATTCTTTACTTCTCCGTAACTCCCATCATCTTCTATCGCAACCTTATAGATATCGGTAGCTCCTAGTCCTCCTGACATATCTGATACAAAGTATAGTGTCTTCTCATCTGCACTTAATGCTGGATGTCCGCATGAATATTCATTACTGTTAAATGGTAATTCTCTAACATCATCCCAATTCCCATTATTTAAGGTAGCCTTGTATATCTTTAAGTGAGTTACTCGGTTCTTATCTCCTTCTAACTTATCGTCATTGTAATTATCTCTGGTGAAATACATCGTTTTACCATCTCCTGTAACAATAGCGTTAGATTCATGATAACGCGTATTTAAAGATGGTAACTTCTCAGAAGCACTTACCTGAAGTCCTTTTTCAATATCATTACTCAAATCTGCATCGGCAGTATAGATATTTAAAAACGGTTGCTCGTTCCACTTGTATAACTTCTTATCAAACTTTGAACCTTCTGGTTTAGTAGATGCGAAATACAACTTATCTCCGTAGATAAAACCTCCAAAATCTGAATACTTCGTATTGATCTCTAAGTTCTGAATACTAACATACGTCTTCTTACGATTAGAGTACTTCACAAAGTAATCTGCATTCTTTTCTAAAGCTAAGGCTCTTGAATCTTCTCCCTTTACTTCTTTTAACTTACGAAGCCATGAATCTGATTCATCAACCTTACCATTACTCTTTAAGGCTTGAGCATATCTGAACATATATTCTGGTGATACCTGATCTTTGTATTTCTCAAATAAAATACGGTACCACTTCTCTGCCTCACTTGTATTGGTATTGTAATAATGAGAATCTCCTAGCCTACTAATGACTAGTTCTGACTCATCTCCTTTGTTATAAATAACCTCATATAACTCAGCAGATTTCTTATACGCAAACTCCTTGAAGTAACGATCTGCTGCATAACGCCTTTGTGAAAAAGACGAAAAGCTAATTATTAAAAAATAAATTAGTAATAGTTTCCTCATAATATTAATTTAAAAGAACCTTGGCGATTTAAACACGCGTTCCCTGAATATATCCCAACGTAACATAAGCTCATATGTTCCCGAATTGTAATTGCTATAATTTGACGTAGTCAAATCATATGCAAAACCTATGTTTAAGTTCTTTGTTGCTTGTAACCCTAATAAAGCACTGATGGAGTCGTCCCACCTCCATGCTAATCCTGCAGCAAACTTCTCATTAAATAAAAAGTTAGCCGAAACATCTAATGATAATGGTGCCCCGTTCACCACCTTAACTAATGTAGCTGGCTTGAACTTTAACGTCTCGCTTAAGTCAAATACATAACCCGCGATACCAAAAAAGTGTAAGCGCTCCTCAGCTAAATCTCCGCTCCCAAAACTCGTCGTACCAACTGTATCATCGTAATGATCTGTCCGTAGAAAGTTCGGAATTGCGGCACCAAGATACCAATTTGATTTATAAAAATAAATCCCAGCTCCAATTGTAGGTAAGAACTTACTGATATTACCCTCAAAAATACGCTCTTGCTGAAGAGCCGTTCCTTTACTCCAATCAATTCCTAAATGACGACCTCCTAACTTTAATCCAAAGGCTAAATTACCATCATTACTCGTACGAATTGTATAAGAAACATTGGCATCTAAATAAATCTCACTCGAGGGACCAATCCTATCATTAGTAATACTAATACCTAATCCTACTCCACTATAACCTATCGCAGTATCGTAACTAAATGTTTGTGAATCTGGTGCACCATCTAAACCAACCCATTGTGTTCGGCCTAAGGCAGTAATCACCGTATGATTATTCGATCCAGCGTAAGCAGGGTTAACACTCATCGTGTTATACATATACTGCGTATACTGAGGATCTTGTTGTGAGAATAATACTCCAACCTTAAATAAGATAATGAGTATTAAAAATTTATATGTTACTATGCTATTCATATCCCTATTATGTTGTTTCTTGTTTCTTATGCTTACTTATTTATATATAACCATCCTGTTCGTGCTGATTCTCCATTTCCTGGATCAATCACATAGTAATACGTTCCTACTGGTAACTTCTCATCAACACTTATCGTAGCTCTACCATTAGAAATCCCTTCAAATCTTCTCGAGGAATCTGTATTACTATAACCACTGATCTTATAAACCGTATTACCCCATCTGTTAAAGATCTCAACCGTGTTGTTAGCATACTCTGGACTATCAATACAAGGTATAAAAAAGAACTCATTCTCTGTATTACCATCTCCTGGTGACATTAAATTGTATGGTGACAGACAGGTTTCTGTCGGTAGTACAACAACTGTAACCGTAGCTGTAGTACAATTTTGAGGTACTAAATTATCACAAATAGTATAGGTAAAGGTATCTGTTCCACTAAATCCATCATTCGGTGTGTAGATAATAATATCATCACTAGGATCATTCGGTGTTCCTCCATCATCTACATCAACAGTACCATCACCTGGATCAGTCACATCAATAGTTCCATCATCAGGAATATCATTATCATTATCTGTAACATCAATATTTACATCTTCACCTGCATTGGTAGTGGCGGTATCGTCAACAGCATCCGGTGTTGGAATTACTGTAATCGTAACTGTAGCTGTAGTACAATTTGCTGGACTCGCATTATCACAAACAGTATAGGTAAAGGTATCTGTTCCATTAAAATCGGCATCTGGAATATAGGTCACAATATCATCACTCGGATCATCTGGGGTACCGCCATCATCTATCGTTACCGTACCATTAATTGGATTTGTAACCGTTAAAGTACCATTATCAGGAACATTGGTGTCATTTGCATAAATATCAATATCAACCATATCATCTTCCGCAACCGTAGCTGTATCATCAACTGCTATTGGAGCTTCATCAACTGGTATTACCGTAATCGTAACTGTAGCTGTTGAACAGTTCGCTGGACTTGCATTATCACAAATTGTATAATTGAATGTATCCGTACCATTAAAATCAGCATCTGGAATATACGTCACAATATCATCACTCGGATCATCTGGGGTACCGCCGTCATCTATTGTTACTGTACCATTAGCTGGATCTGAAACATCTAATGTACCATCACTAGGAACATCTCCATCATTTAATGTGATATCAATATCAACCATATCATCCTCTGAAACCGTAGCCGTATCATCAACTGCATCTGGTGTAGGTGTTACTGTAATCGTAACTGTAGCTGTTGAACAGTTCGCTGGACTTGCATTATCACAAATTGTATAATTGAATGTATCTGTGCCATTAAAATCAGCATCTGGAATATAAGTTACAATATCGTCACTCGGATCATCTGGTGTGCCGCCATCATCTATCGTTACTGTACCATTAGCTGGATCTGAAACATCTAATGTACCATCACTAGGAACATCTCCATCATTAGCGGTAATATCAATATCAACCATATCATCTTCTGAAACCGTAGCCGTATCATCAACTGCATCTGGTGTAGGTGTTACTGTAATCGTAACTGTTCCTGTTGAACAGTTCGCTGGACTTGCATTATCACAAATTGTATAATTGAATGTATCTGTGCCATTAAAATCAGCATCTGGAATATACGTCACAATATCATCACTCGGATCATCTGGGGTACCGCCATCATCTATCGTTACTGTACCATTGGCTGGATCTGAAACATCTAATGTACCATCACTAGGAACATCTCCATCATTAGCGGTAATATCAATATCAACCATATCATCCTCTGAAACCGTAGCCGTATCATCAACTGTATCTGGTGTAGGGGTTACTGTAATCGTAACTGTTCCTGTTGAACAGTTCGCTGGACTTGCATTATCACAAATTGTATAATTGAATGTATCCGTACCATTAAAATCAACATCTGGTATATACGTCACAATATCATCACTCGGATCATCTGGTGTACCGCCATCATCTATCGTTACTGTACCATTGGCTGGATCTGAAACATCTAATGTACCATCACTAGGAACATCTCCATCATTTAATGTGATATCAATATCAACCATATCATCCTCTGAAACCGTAGCCGTATCATCAACTGCATCTGGTGTAGGGGTTACAGTAATTACTACTGTAGCTGTTGAACAGTTCGCTGGACTTGCATTATCACAAATTGTATAATTGAATGTATCCGTACCATTAAAATCAGCATCTGGAATATAAGTTACAATATCGTCACTCGGATCATCTGGTGTGCCGCCATCATCTATCGTTACTGTACCATTAGCTGGATCTGAAACATCTAATGTACCATCACTAGGAACATCTCCATCATTAGCGGTAATATCAATATCAACCATATCATCCTCAGAAACCGTAGCCGTATCATCTACTGCATCTGGTGTAGGGGTTACTGTAATCGTAACTGTAGCTGTTGAACAGTTCGCTGGACTTGCATTATCACAAATTGTATAATTGAATGTATCTGTGCCATTAAAATCAGCATCTGGAATATAAGTTACAATATCGTCACTCGGATCATCTGGTGTGCCGCCATCATCTATCGTTACTGTACCATTAGCTGGATCTGAAACATCTAATGTACCATCACTAGGAACATCTCCATCATTAGCGGTAATATCAATATCAACCATATCATCCTCTGAAACCGTAGCCGTATCATCAACTGCATCTGGTGTAGGGGTTACAGTAATTACTACTGTAGCAGTATCTGTGTCTCCGTCTGCATCTGTGATGGTATATGTGAATGAATCTGTTCCGTTAAAGTCAGCGTTTGGCGTGTATACAAATACTCCGTCTGAAGTCTCTGTTACTGTACCATTTGATGGACCACTTGTTAAACTGTAGTCTTCTCCGTCTCCGCCGTCACCACCAATATCATCATTAGTGCTTACGGTAATTGTTGTAGAAGCATCCTCATTTACTGTAGCCGTATCATCTACTGCATCTGGAGTGTCATCTACTGAGTTTACTGTAATGACAACAGTTGCTGTATCTGTATCTCCATCAGCATCTGTGATTGTATATGTGAAACTATCAGTTCCGTTAAAGTCAGCGTTTGGCGTGTATACAAATACTCCGTCTGAAGTCTCTGTTACCGTACCATTAGATGGACCACTTGTTAAACTGTAGTCTTCTCCGTCTCCACCATCTCCACCAATATCATCATTAGTGCTTACGGTAATCGTTGTAGAAGCATCCTCATTTACTGTAGCCGTATCATCAATCGCATCTGGAGCGTCATCTACTGAGTTTACAGTAATGACAACAGTTGCTGTATCTGTGTCTCCGTCTGCATCTGTGATGGTATATGTGAATGAATCTGTTCCGTTAAAGTCAGCGTTTGGCGTGTATACAAATACTCCGTCTGAAGTCTCTGTTACCGTACCATTAGATGGACCACTAGTTAAACTGTAGTCTTCTCCATCTCCACCATCTCCACCAATATCATCATTAGTGCTTACGGTAATAGTCGTACTTGCATCCTCATTTACTGTAGCTGTATCATCTGTAGCAGTTGGTACATCATCTACTGAGTTTACAGTAATGACAACAGTTGCTGTATCTGTATCTCCATCTGCATCTGTGATCGTATATGTGAATGAATCTGTTCCGTTAAAGTCAGCGTTTGGCGTGTATACAAATACTCCGTCTGAAGTCTCTGTTACTGTACCATTAGATGGACCACTTGTTAAACTGTAGTCTTCTCCGTCTCCGCCATCTCCACCAATATCATCATTAGTGCTTACGGTAATCGTTGTAGAAGCATCCTCATTTACTGTAGCCGTATCATCTGTAGCAGTTGGTACATCATCTACTGAGTTTACAGTAATTACTACAGTAGCTGTATCAGTATCTCCATCTGCATCTGTGATTGTATATGTGAATGAATCTGTTCCGTTAAAGTCAGCGTTTGGCGTGTATACAAATACTCCGTCTGAAGTCTCTGTTACCGTACCATTAGATGGACCACTTGTTAAACTGTAGTCTTCTCCGTCTCCGCCATCTCCACCAATATCATCATTAGTGCTTACGGTAATAGTCGTACTTGCATCCTCATTTACAGTTGCTGTATCATCTGTAGCAGTTGGTACATCATCTACTGAGTTTACAGTAATGACAACAGTTGCTGTATCTGTATCTCCGTCTGCATCTGTGATGGTATATGTGAATGAATCAGTTCCGTTAAAGTCAGCATTTGGCGAATATACAAATACTCCGTCTGAAGTCTCTGTTACTGTACCATTAGATGGACCACTAGTTAAACTGTAGTCTTCTCCGTCTCCACCATCGCCACCAATATCATCATTAGTGCTTACGGTAATAGTCGTACTTGCATCCTCATTTACTGTAGCTGTATCATCTACTGCATCTGGAGCGTCATCTACTGAGTTTACTGTAATGACAACAGTTGCTGTATCAGTATCTCCATCTGCATCTGTGATCGTATATGTGAATGAATCAGTTCCATTAAAGTCAGCGTTTGGTGTGTATACAAATACTCCGTCTGAAGTCTCTGTTACTGTACCATTTGATGGACCACTTGTTAAACTGTAGTCTTCTCCGTCTCCGCCATCTCCACCAATATCATCATTAGTGCTTACGGTAATAGTCGTACTTGCATCCTCATTTACTGTAGCCGTATCATCTACTGCATCTGGAGCGTCGTCTACGCTTGCCACTGTAATTACAACTGTAGCTGTATCAGTATCTCCATCTGCATCTGTGATCGTATATGTGAATGAATCTGTTCCGTTAAAGTCAGCATTTGGCGTGTATACAAATACTCCGTCTGAAGTCTCTGTTACTGTACCATTAGATGGACCACTTGTTAAACTGTAGTCTTCTCCGTCTCCACCATCGCCACCAATATCATCATTAGTGCTTACGGTAATAGTCGTACTTGCATCCTCATTTACTGTAGCCGTATCATCTGTAGCAGTTGGTACATCATCTACTGAGTTTACAGTAATTACTACTGTAGCAGTATCTGTGTCTCCGTCTGCATCTGTGATGGTATATGTGAATGAATCTGTTCCGTTAAAGTCAGCATTTGGCGAGTATACAAATACTCCGTCTGAAGTCTCTGTTACCGTACCATTAGATGGACCACTTGTTAAACTGTAGTCTTCTCCATCTCCGCCGTCTCCACCAATATCATCATTAGTGCTTACGGTAATAGTCGTACTTGCATCCTCATTTACTGTAGCTGTATCATCTGTAGCAGTTGGTACATCGTCTACTGAATTTACTGTAATTACTACTGTAGCTGTATCTGTGTCTCCGTCTGCATCTGTGATCGTATATGTGAAACTGTCTGTTCCGTTAAAGTCAGCATTTGGCGAGTATACAAATACTCCGTCTGAAGTCTCTGTTACCGTACCATTAGATGGACCACTAGTTAAACTGTAGTCTTCTCCGTCTCCGCCATCTCCACCAATATCATCATTAGTGCTTACGGTAATCGTTGTAGAAGCATCCTCATTTACTGTAGCCGTATCATCTGTAGCAGTTGGTACATCATCTACTGAGTTTACAGTAATTACTACAGTAGCTGTATCAGTATCTCCATCAGCATCTGTGATTGTATATGTGAATGAATCAGTTCCGTTAAAGTCAGCGTTTGGCGTGTATACAAATACTCCGTCTGAAGTCTCTGTTACCGTACCATTAGATGGACCACTTGTTAAACTGTAGTCTTCTCCATCTCCGCCGTCTCCACCAATATCATCATTAGTGCTTACGGTAATAGTCGTACTTGCATCCTCATTTACTGTAGCTGTATCATCTGTAGCAGTTGGTACATCATCTACTGAATTTACTGTAATTACTACTGTAGCCGTATCTGTATCTCCATCAGCATCTGTGATCGTATATGTGAATGAATCTGTTCCGTTAAAGTCAGCGTTTGGTGTGTATACAAATACTCCGTCTGAAGTCTCTGTTACCGTACCATTAGATGGACCACTAGTTAAACTGTAGTCTTCTCCGTCTCCGCCATCTCCACCAATATCATCATTAGTGCTTACGGTAATCGTTGTAGAAGCATCCTCATTTACTGTAGCCGTATCATCTGTAGCAGTTGGTACATCATCTACTGAGTTTACAGTAATTACTACAGTAGCTGTATCAGTATCTCCATCTGCATCTGTGATGGTATATGTGAATGAATCTGTTCCGTTAAAGTCAGCATTTGGCGTGTATACAAATACTCCGTCTGAAGTCTCTGTTACCGTACCATTAGATGGACCACTAGTTAAACTGTAGTCTTCTCCGTCGCCGCCATCTCCACCAATATCATCATTAGTGCTTACTGTAATAGTCGTACTTGCATCCTCATTTACGGTTGCCGTATCATCTGTAGCAGTTGGTACATCATCTACTGAGTTTACAGTAATGACAACAGTTGCTGTATCAGTATCTCCATCTGCATCTGTGATGGTATATGTGAAACTGTCTGTTCCGTTAAAGTCAGCATTTGGCGAATATACAAATACTCCGTCTGAAGTCTCTGTTACTGTACCATTAGATGGACCACTAGTTAAACTGTAGTCTTCTCCGTCTCCACCATCGCCACCAATATCATCATTAGTGCTTACGGTAATAGTCGTACTTGCATCCTCATTTACTGTAGCCGTATCATCTACTGCATCTGGAGCGTCATCTACTGAGTTTACTGTAATGACAACAGTTGCTGTATCTGTATCTCCGTCTGCATCTGTGATGGTATATGTGAATGAATCTGTTCCATTAAAGTCAGCGTTTGGCGTGTATACAAATACTCCGTCTGAAGTCTCTGTTACCGTACCATTAGATGGACCACTTGTTAAACTGTAGTCTTCTCCGTCTCCACCATCTCCACCAATATCATCATTAGTGCTTACGGTAATCGTTGTAGAAGCATCCTCATTTACTGTAGCCGTATCATCTGTAGCAGTTGGAGCGTCATCTACTGAGTTTACAGTAATTACTACTGTAGCCGTATCAGTGTCTCCGTCAGCATCTGTGATTGTATATGTGAAACTGTCTGTTCCATTAAAGTCAGCGTTTGGTGTGTATACAAATACTCCATCTGAAGTCTCTGTTACTGTACCATTTGATGGACCACTTGTTAAACTGTAATCTTCTCCGTCTCCGCCATCTCCACCAATATCATCATTAGTGCTTACGGTAATCGTTGTAGAAGCATCCTCATTTACTGTAGCCGTATCATCTGTAGCAGTTGGAGCGTCATCTACTGAGTTTACAGTAATTACTACTGTAGCTGTATCAGTATCTCCATCTGCATCTGTGATGGTATATGTGAATGAATCAGTTCCGTTAAAGTCAGCGTTTGGCGTGTATACAAATACTCCGTCTGAAGTCTCTGTTACCGTACCATTAGATGGACCACTTGTTAAACTGTAGTCTTCTCCATCTCCGCCATCTCCACCAATATCATCATTAGTGCTTACGGTAATAGTCGTACTTGCATCCTCATTTACTGTAGCTGTATCATCTGTAGCAGTTGGTACATCATCTACTGAGTTTACAGTAATTACTACTGTAGCTGTATCAGTATCTCCGTCTGCATCTGTGATTGTATATGTGAATGAATCTGTTCCGTTAAAGTCAGCGTTTGGCGTGTACACAAATACTCCGTCTGAAGTCTCTGTTACCGTACCATTAGATGGACCACTAGTTAAACTGTAGTCTTCTCCATCTCCACCATCTCCACCAATATCATCATTAGTGCTTACGGTAATAGTCGTACTTGCATCCTCATTTACTGTAGCTGTATCATCTACTGCATCTGGTGCGTCATCTACTGAGTTTACAGTAATTACTACTGTAGCCGTATCTGTGTCTCCGTCTGCATCTGTGATGGTATATGTGAATGAATCTGTTCCGTTAAAGTCAGCGTTTGGCGAGTATACAAATACTCCGTCTGAAGTCTCTGTTACCGTACCATTAGATGGACCACTAGTTAAACTGTAGTCTTCTCCATCTCCGCCGTCTCCACCAATATCATCATTAGTGCTTACGGTAATAGTCGTACTTGCATCCTCATTTACTGTAGCCGTATCATCTACTGCATCTGGTGCGTCATCTACTGAGTTTACAGTAATGACAACAGTTGCTGTATCTGTGTCTCCATCTGCATCTGTGATGGTATATGTGAATGAATCTGTTCCGTTAAAGTCAGCGTTTGGCGTGTATACAAATACTCCGTCTGAAGTCTCTGTTACTGTACCATTAGATGGACCACTTGTTAAACTGTAGTCTTCTCCATCTCCACCATCTCCACCAATATCATCATTAGTGCTTACGGTAATAGTCGTACTTGCATCCTCATTTACTGTAGCTGTATCATCTACTGCATCTGGTGCGTCATCTACTGAGTTTACAGTAATGACAACAGTTGCTGTATCTGTGTCTCCGTCTGCATCTGTGATGGTATATGTGAATGAATCTGTTCCGTTAAAGTCAGCGTTTGGCGTGTATACAAATACTCCGTCTGAAGTCTCTGTTACGGTACCATTAGATGGACCACTTGTTAAACTGTAGTCTTCTCCATCTCCACCATCTCCACCAATATCATCATTAGTGCTTACGGTAATAGTCGTACTTGCATCCTCATTTACTGTAGCTGTATCATCTGTAGCAGTTGGTACATCGTCTACTGAATTTACTGTAATTACTACTGTAGCTGTATCTGTGTCTCCGTCTGCATCTGTGATCGTATATGTGAAACTGTCTGTTCCGTTAAAGTCAGCATTTGGCGAGTATACAAATACTCCGTCTGAAGTCTCTGTTACCGTACCATTAGATGGACCACTAGTTAAACTGTAGTCTTCTCCGTCTCCGCCATCTCCACCAATATCATCATTAGTGCTTACGGTAATCGTTGTAGAAGCATCCTCATTTACTGTAGCCGTATCATCTGTAGCAGTTGGTACATCATCTACTGAGTTTACAGTAATTACTACAGTAGCTGTATCAGTATCTCCATCAGCATCTGTGATTGTATATGTGAATGAATCAGTTCCGTTAAAGTCAGCGTTTGGCGTGTATACAAATACTCCGTCTGAAGTCTCTGTTACCGTACCATTAGATGGACCACTAGTTAAACTGTAGTCTTCTCCATCTCCACCATCTCCACCAATATCATCATTAGTGCTTACGGTAATAGTCGTACTTGCATCCTCATTTACAGTTGCTGTATCATCTACTGCATCTGGTGCGTCATCTACTGAGTTTACAGTAATCACTACTGTTGCTGTATCTGTGTCTCCGTCTGCATCTGTGATGGTATATGTGAATGAATCTGTTCCGTTAAAGTCAGCATTTGGCGTATATACAAATACTCCGTCTGAAGTCTCTGTTACTGTACCATTAGATGGACCACTAGTTAAACTGTAGTCATTCAATATCATCATTAGTCTCCGTACTTGCATCCCATCTCCACCAATATCATCATTACAATATTTGCATAAATTATTATCATGGTAATAAAAAGTCGTACCATCTAAACCAGTAACATTATTAATTATTAAAACATCTGAATCTTCTCATTTACATTTATAGCAAGTGAACTCGGCCATTGGTAATTAATTGAAGAAGAAGTATCTGTTCTTGCACCATCATAACCACCAACTAATAATCCTCCTGTGACTTGGCCTGGTGTTGCTGAAGCTAAGTTATCGACTATTGGATGGCCATCTAATCTTCCATCACTATTACCATCCGTACCACCAGATTCTAATACATCATTACAACCATCATTATCGCTATCCAAATCCAAATAATCTGGTGTACCATCGCCATCTGAATCTTGTGTACAAGTAGTTTTTATATTACGAACTCGATGTTCATTGGAAAGACCTCCTGTAGAAGCCGTAAAACCATAATAAATATCAGTACCTCCGTTAAAGTATAATGCAGGCAAATTACCAGTAAGTACTCCAACTATATTCCCGTCAAACGTATAAGATAATGTGTTCGTTGTAGAATTCCAATAAACAACAACATTATGCCAGATACCATCTTCAATATTTCCAATTGTTGCTTCTGGTGTTAAATATGTTGGGGGTGACAATCCAGGCTCTTGTGAATCTCCAGTATCAGAATCCCAAATCCTAGTATGATCTATTGAAGTATTCAACACATCTCCAAAGCCAGTAACATTTCCAGATTCTGCATAGGTATCAAATTCGATAACAATTCCATTGGCTATCCCTCCAGCACCTAACCCAGGTCCTGAATTACCTATTGCATTCTCTCCTGCTGGAGAATTATGAAGTATAAAAGCCATTCCATCAGCACCATTTACATCCTTCACACCTAAATTTATCTCAAAAGAAAACGTAAAATCTTGATTAAAATTTATTGTAGATCTAGATTGTGCAGAACCAGCAACAACGCCTACGTCCCTAGTTAGTCTAAACTCAGTTGTACTGATTGTAGCTGCATCTCCACTAAAATTAAGGTCTGCAACAATTTGTTCAGAAGTTAAACATCCTTCATTAGTATCTAAAATACCATCGTTATCATCATCTAAATCATTAACATCAGTAATACCATCATTATCCGTATCCAAATTTATATCTGGTACAACCGTAATAGTAACTGTTGCTGTATCTATATCGCCGTCAACATCTGTGATCGTATATGTAAATGAATCTATTCCATTAAAGTCAGCGTTTGGTGTGTATACAAATACTCCATCGGAAGTCTCCGTTAAGACACCGTTTGATGGACCACTTGTTAAACTGTAGTCTTCTCCATCTCCACCATCGCCACCAATATCATCATTAGTGCTTACGGTAATCGTTGTAGAAGCATCCTCATTTACTGTAGCCGTATCATCTGTAGCAGTTGGTACATCATCTACTGAGTTTACAGTAATGACAACAGTAGCTGTATCTGTATCTCCGTCTGCATCTGTGATGGTATATGTGAATGAATCAGTTCCGTTAAAGTCAGCGTTTGGTGTGTATACAAATACTCCATCTGAAGTCTCTGTTACCGTACCATTAGATGGACCACTAGTTAAACTGTAGTCTTCTCCGTCTCCGCCGTCTCCACCAATATCATCATTAGTGCTTACCGTAATAGTCGTACTTGCATCCTCATTTACTGTAGCTGTATCATCTGTAGCAGTTGGTACATCATCTACTGAGTTTACAGTAATGACAACAGTTGCTGTATCTGTATCTCCGTCTGCATCTGTAATTGTATATGTGAATGAATCTGTTCCGTTAAAGTCAGCGTTTGGTGTGTATACAAATACTCCGTCTGAAGTCTCTGTTACTGTACCATTAGATGGACCACTAGTTAAACTGTAGTCTTCTCCATCTCCACCATCTCCACCAATATCATCATTAGTGCTTACGGTAATAGTCGTACTTGCATCCTCATTTACTGTAGCTGTATCATCTGTAGCAGTTGGAGCGTCATCTACTGAGCTTACTGTAATTACAACAGTTGCTGTATCTGTATCTCCATCAGCATCAGTAATTGTATATGTGAATGAATCTGTTCCGTTAAAGTCAGCATTTGGTGTGTATACAAATACTCCGTCTGAAGTCTCTGTTACCGTACCATTAGATGGACCACTTGTTAAACTGTAGTCTTCTCCGTCTCCACCATCTCCACCAATATCATCATTAGTGCTTACGGTAATCGTTGTAGAAGCATCCTCATTTACTGTAGCCGTATCATCAATCGCATCTGGAGCGTCATCTACTGAGTTTACAGTAATGACAACAGTTGCTGTATCTGTGTCTCCGTCTGCATCTGTGATGGTATATGTGAATGAATCTGTTCCGTTAAAGTCAGCGTTTGGTGTGTATACAAATACTCCGTCTGAAGTCTCTGTTACCGAACCATTAGATGGACCACTAGTTAAACTGTAGTCTTCTCCATCTCCACCATCTCCACCAATATCATCATTAGTGCTTACGGTAATAGTCGTACTTGCATCCTCATTTACTGTAGCTGTATCATCTGTAGCAGTTGGTACATCATCTACTGAGTTTACAGTAATTACAACAGTTGCTGTATCTGTATCTCCGTCTGCATCTGTAATTGTATATGTGAATGAATCTGTTCCGTTAAAGTCAGCGTTTGGCGTGTATACAAATACTCCGTCTGAAGTCTCTGTTACTGTACCATTAGATGGACCACTTGTTAAACTGTAGTCTTCTCCATCTCCACCATCTCCACCAATATCATCATTAGTGCTTACGGTAATAGTCGTACTTGCATCCTCATTGACTGTAGCCGTATCATCTGTAGCAGTTGGAGCGTCATCTACTGAGTTTACAGTAATTACTACTGTAGCTGTATCTGTATCTCCGTCTGCATCTGTAATTGTATATGTGAATGAATCTGTTCCGTTAAAGTCAGCGTTTGGCGTGTATACAAATACTCCGTCTGAAGTCTCTGTTACTGTACCATTAGATGGACCACTTGTTAAACTGTAGTCTTCTCCGTCTCCACCATCTCCACCAATATCATCATTAGTGCTTACTATAATAGTCGTACTTGCGTCCTCATTTACTGTAGCTGTATCATCTACTGCATCTGGTGCATCGTCTACTGAGTTTACTGTAATGACAACAGTTGCTGTATCTGTATCTCCGTCTGCATCTGTGATGGTATATGTGAATGAATCAGTTCCGTTAAAGTCAGCGTTTGGTGTGTAGACAAATACTCCGTCTGAAGTCTCTGTTACCGAACCATTAGATGGACCACTAGTTAAACTGTAGTCTTCTCCATCTCCGCCATCTCCACCAATATCATCATTAGTGCTTACGGTAATCGTTGTACTAGCATCCTCATTGACTGTAGCCGTATCATCTGTAGCAGTTGGAACTTGTTCAACATTTAACGTGGCACTATTTATTATTTCAATACAAACATTATCATCGTGTGTAACCACTAAATAATATTCGGTGCCATCAAGAGCCGAAACATCATCAATAGTTAACACTATTGAATCTTCTCCACTATAATTTGTATCAGAAGCATTAATTGCAACTCCACCTGAACTAGGATCTCCAACATACCATTGAAAATTAATTCCAGAATTAGAAGAACTTCCTGAGGAATAATCTGGAGTCCCTCCTGAGAAGACAGAAGTATTCGTTGCATTAGCTGCTGTAGCTTGAAAAACTGCCATCTCATCAGAATCTACCAATTGACTAATTAATAGTGTATTATCAACAGCAACAGTTGTTGCAACGATTTCATCACCATTTAATCCATTATAGCCTCCTATACTTGAACCACTAGTTACCTGACCAACAGTAGCTGTTCCAATTGCATCAACTGTTGGATGACCATCTAAACGACCGTCAACTAAAACAGTATCTTGACCACCTGACTCTACAACATCATTACATCCATCATTATCAGAATCTAAATCTAAATAATCTGATGTTCCATCTCCATCTGTATCAGGACAAAAACCAAGATTAAAAGGAACCCTTGGATTTCCACTTGCTTTTATGGTTAAAGTTGAAACGTTATTTAAAGATCTTATTTCCCAAGTTCCAGCTCCTGCTGCCATTAATAAAGTTGGTCTAATTTCAATATGACTAGAACTTTGTGACTGTATATTTAATTGTCCATCTGGATCATAAACAACAAAACCTCCAGTAGCTTCAAATCTTAATTCATCTCCGCCACCAGCTCCATTATCAAATTCACCACCTATTAATTCAGCTCCTCTAACAATAACCTCAACAGCAGATGAAAAATCTACTCTATATTCATCTCCGATTTCTACGTCAGGTGGATTTGGTGTTGAAGCTTGGTCATCACCTAATCTTATATCTCCTGAAGAATTACCATCAGGTGTTAAAGACACCTGACTTACAAATGTTCCATCAACAGAAACATTTCCTATTGCTTGATTCGTAAAAGTTAATCCTCCTGAAAAGTCAATTATTGAACTGCACTCTTCACTATCTATAATTCCGTCATTATCATCATCTAAATCAATATTATTAGCAATTCCATCACCATCTGAATCAATTCCACCACCAGTAATTGTGATGACTAAATCAGCACTATCAAAACCACCTAATCCATCAGATAATGTATACTGAAATGTATCAGTTAAAGGTGTATCTGTGGCTAAAAGGTTTAAAACAGTATTATTTGAATAATCTAATTGATAATCATAACTACCATCTGCATTAATAACAATACTTCCATACGTTCCTGCAACAGTAGTTCCAACATTACCATTTACACCTTCTACTGCAGATACAGAAATAGCTCCTTGGCCTTGCCAATAAATATCAGAAATACCAGCAATTTGTCCACCTTGGTCGGCTGCAGTTGCATCCGGACCATAGTTGTAAGTTAAAACCAATCTGTCAATCGGTTGATTAAAAAATACATTTACATTTCCAGTTGCATCGTCAGGTACGGCTGTACCCGTTCCATAAAATGTATTGTTTCCCGCATCTACCACACCTCCAGTTGTTACATAATGAAAATTTGATGTTGCACCAGCCAAAGTTCCTTGTATTTGTATTTGATCTTGCCAGGAAGTCCCTTGAGAATAATCAATATCTACAACCAAAAAACCTAAATTAAAAACTGGTTCATCAAAATCAATTGTAAGTGAAACTGGTGCTGATGGATTTGTAGTAGCATCAATACCATATCTATAGTATCCTGTATGACCTCCATTAGTAAATGTTATGAATACTTTTTCGTTTGAAGTAGTACCAATATTATCGGGATCTGAAGTTGAAAAATCTAGTTGAACTCCATCAATAGTTCTTGTTGTTCCTCCTATTACTGCAGAAACTCCTGTTCCAAAACCATCTTCAACAAACTCATTTTCCCATACTAATTCAGATAATCCTCTGTCAATAACATCAACACCTCCTGCACCTACATCGGTTATTACATTTCCGGTAGCATTAATTTCTACGAGAGTTGTTACAGAATCTGCATTATCAATCGCATCAGGTAAATCAGTAACACCATTAATAGTCACCGTTAAGTATGCATAATCGTTTATACTGCTTTCTACAGATCTTTCTACTGTGTAAGATATGATATCATCAATACTTTCGCCATTTCTTAATCCAGTCACTGCAGGATTATTCTCATCTACATCATATAGATAACTTCCATCAGAATTAATAGTAATCGCACCATAAAGCGTGGTATAAGAGTTTCCAACAGACGCAGGATATACATCTACTTCGCTAACTAATAAAGTTCCATTTCTGGGAGCTGATTCATTTGATAATACATTCCCTGCAATAGTACCTGTATTATTTGCTGCAACACTATTTGTATCATTTACTGCAACTATAGCATCATAAACATTTAAGGTAGTTTGAGCAGATGTTGTTAATGCTCCTGTATCCGTAATTTCAACAGTCATGGTTCTTACTCCTTCCGTATACAGAGGCGAAATATTTACTCCATCATTATCATTTCCATAATCAAAATCGTCTAAAAAAGCTAAAAATGTTGCAATCGGAATTGTTCCTCCACCAGTTCTTGTAATTGTAAATGTTGCTCCAATACGAGATACAGAAATCTGAATCCCAGCATAAGTATGTGTATGAGATTCACTTCCTGTGAATCGATATTCTTCGTCATCTCCAAGTATTCCATCTGTCGCATCTGCATCATTAATGTAAATATTCTCATTAGAATCGACAACACCAGTAAATGTAATTGTCGCAGAAGCAATAACATTACCATCAGCAGTTATGGCAGGAGCAACAACTGTATTATAAATCGTAAAATATTCAGGAGTTATAGTTCTTTCATAGCCAGTACCTGGATTATTCCCATCCAAATCGATCGTCGGACTTGGCATTCTCTGAGAAAATGTTCCATTCGTTTTAGTTATGGAAAGAGTTCTTTTATTTTTTTGAACAAAATAATTTGTTGTGTAGTTGAAGTTAAGTAAATCATTTTTTTCAAAAAGTACTTTCTCGTGCTTCTTTTTCTTGGTTACCTTATTGTTTTTGTTCCCGTCAATATCAATCAATTCTTGTTGACTGAATAAATTAGTTGCTGAAATAAATAGTAATAGAAATACTGCAATTCGTTTTAACAATAGGTGTTTCAACAACCTAATACAACTATTTACAGTTTTATATTCATATACTATTTCTCTTTTTTTAATGTTAAAAATTGCAAATTGTTTGATTTTTGCTAATTCTTTACTTTCTTTGATAGTTATTCTTCGAAAAGAAAATAAGTAAGGAAGTCGTAGAACCATCTCCCACAAATTTGAGGTTCTAAATTTCTTCATTAAGTATATAAACATAATGATCAGTATTTTTTATTGATTATTATTCACTACCCTGCTTTTGTATGTGCTCGCCAAAGTCCTACAATTGCGGGGTTTTTAAATATTTTTATATAATATTAACTACTGGACACTACATATAAGTATCCAATGATTAGATATCATCTTTATAAATTGTGAGTTAAGTTTAGATTAGGTTAAAATCTAAATTAAATAGTATTCTTGCTGTTTTCTGAATAGTTGTAAAAGACATTAATCAAAAAGTAATTATATTCCATAATATACGGGGGTTAATTATTAATTAAAATGATAACTTTTTAAATAATTTTTAGAGGATAGACGCTATAAAACTACATTGGGAAGAAATTTTGTTAAACACTCTTTTACAGTAGCTTTATGTTACTAATATAATTTTTTTTTTTTATTATTCGAAAAAAAATTAGAAATTTCTTTCTTCTTTTAATTTCTCGTAAGCATTTTGAATACTTTGAAATTTTTCCTTCGCTGCATTTAAATGTTCTTCTCCTATATCTTGTAAACGATCAGGATGGAATTTCTTTGCCATTCTTCTGTAAGCCTTTTTTATTTCATCAATTGATGCATCTTTTTCTATTTCAAGAATTTTGTACGCCGCATCAGCTTCGTTATAGAACATTGCCTTAATAGAACCATAATCTCTATCATTGATATATAAATATCCTGCAATTTTTCTAATTACTTCTTCTTCTGAAGCGGTAACTACTTCATCTGCTTTTGCTATCCCAAATAAGAAATGTATTAATTGTAATCTTGAAGAATGCGACATGTGTTCGCGAATCTGAATACAAACCTGTCTTGTAGAAACTTCATTTTTAATTACACCATTAAATAATTTAAAAGCTCTATTTGCTCTTTCCTTTCCATATAATTCAATAAAATGAGATCTTACAAAATCTAGTTCTCTTTGATCAATATTTCCATCAGATTTAATAACTACTGATGCTAATACCAATAAACTTATTTCAAAATCACCAGATGTAGAAGATTTAACTTTTGGTCGCTTTTTAGTCTTTCTTTTATAATCGTCCTGCTCACTCTTATACTCCTGAACACTTACACCGCTATCAATAACACTACCAATAGCATAACCAATAATTGCTCCGATAGGACCTCCTAAAGTAAAGCCTAATCCTGCACCCAACCACTTTGTAAAATTTCCCATTTCTATTTTTTTAATAATTTCAAATATAATGAGATTATAAGTATCTTTGTAGTCTAAAAAAAGATAATTAATATGTATCCAGAAGAATTAGTAAAACCAATGCGTGATCAATTAATTGACGCTGGTTTTGAAGCTTTATATAGTGCTGAAGATGTTGATACTGCTTTAGCAAAAGAAGGAACAACTTTAGTAATGGTAAACTCTGTTTGTGGTTGTGCAGCAGGTACAGCAAGGCCTGGTACAATTGCTTCTATTCTAGGAGATAAAAAGCCAGATCATTTAACTACAGTTTTTGCTGGAGTTGAAAAAGAGTCTACAGCTAAAGCTCGTGAGTATATGATTCCTTTTCCTCCATCTTCTCCTGCAGTAGCATTATTCAAAGATGGTAAGTTAGTACACATGTTAGAAAGACATCATATTGAAGGACGTTCGGCTCAAATGATCGCTGAAAATCTTACTCAAGCTTACGACGAGTTCTGTTAAGCTAACACAAAATAGAAAACTAAAAATCCACTCAAAGAGTGGATTTTTTTATGCTTACTTTTGATCTGTAAATTTCTAACTCTTGAAGAAACAACCACACGTTATAATTTTTAGACTATCTGCTATGGGAGATGTGGCAATGACAGTTCCCGTTATAAAGTCGTTTGTTAAACAACACCCAGATGTAAAAGTTACTTTTGTTTCAAAAGCTTTTTTAAAGCCTTTGTTTGACAATATTGATAATGTTACGTTTTTTACAGCCGACACTAACAATTCTCACAAAGGAATATTAGGATTGGTTAAATTATTTAAGGAGTTAAAATCTTTACAGCCCACACACTTTGCGGATTTCCATAATGTTTTGCGATCAAAAATAGTTCGTTCTTTGTTTACTATTTTTTCAAATGTGAAAATGGCTAAAATTGATAAAGGCCGAAAAGAAAAGAAGGAATTGACCAAAGAATCGAACAAGATTTTTAAACAATTAAAAACAAGCCATCAACGCTACGCAGATGTTTTAAAGAATATTGGGTTTCCTATTAAAATTAAAAATTTAGAAACTCCGAAAAAGGAAACTCTAAGTGAGAATAATTTAAAGGTTACTGGTCAAAAAACATCTTCTTGGATAGGAATCGCTCCTTTTGCTGCCTTTCCTTCAAAAACGTATCCTGATGATTTAATGAAAGAAGTAATTAAGGATTTATCTAAAGAAGATGTATCCATATTCTTATTTGGTGGAAAAGCTGATATGGATCAATTAGAATCTATAGCCAATCAATTCGGTAATGTAATTTCTATAGCTGGTAAATTAGCTGGTTTAAAGGAAGAACTAAATCTAATTTCTAACTTAGATATTATGCTTTCTATGGATAGTGGTAATGCTCATTTTGCAGCAATGCAAGGCATTAAAACTATAACAGTTTGGGGAAACACACATCCATATGCTGGCTTTGCTCCTTTCAATCAACCAGAAGATTACTGTATACTTCCTGATTTAGAGAAATATCCTAAGCTTCCATGTTCTATTTATGGTAATAAAACCTTTCCTGGTTATGAAAATGTGATGAGAACAATAGAACCTAAAACTATTGTCGAAAAAATAAAATCTATTCTATAAAAGAATAAAGCACCGCGCTGGGCGATGCTCTATTTAGTATAGTAAGTTTTTATATCTCATTTATCTTAGTCCACTAATGGTGGGATTCTTAAAACCTGTCCTGGATAAATTCTGTCTGGGTGTTTTAACATTGGCTTGTTAGCTTCAAAAATTACAGGATACTTCATTGCATCTCCGTAAAATTCCTTGGCGATTTTACCTAAAGTATCTCCACTAACAACTGTGTGAAATTGAGCCATTTCCTCTTCGGCAATTTCTTCAACTTCAGCAACAGTCATGTTATCTTCTACAGTTGCAATACCTTCTGTATTACCAACTACTAAAACAACCTTTTCTTTAGTTGCTAAATCAACTGCTTCACCAGTAATTGTAGCCTTGTCATCATCAACACTAACATTTAAGTCAGTAACAGATAATTCTAAAGCATTTACAGCATCAACTAGTTTTGCAGCCTTCTCTGCAGCTTCTTCCTCAGTTGTTTTTCCGATTCCAAAAACTTTTGCTCCAGCGTTTTTAATAAATGAAAATAAACCCATTTCTTTTTAATTTTTTGTTATTATTAATTATTGTTAAAAGCAATATACAAATTTTATACCACAATAATTATTCATTTTCTTCATCAAAAGAATTCCATCCTTGAGCTTTCAATTTAATAGATTGATTCGCTCTTGTTATTAAGTTCATCCCTTGATTTTCTTCTGTAATATGACCAATTACAGTAAGGTTCGGATTCCCTTTAATCTTATCAAAATCACCGATTGAGATCGTGAATAATAATTCATAATCTTCACCTCCACTTAAAGCTACCATTGTAGAATCAATATTAAACTCTTCACAGGTTGAAATCACTTGAGGATCTAATGGAAGTTTCTCTTCAAATAGATTACATCCTACTTTACTTTGAGTACAGATATGCATAATTTCCGAAGATAATCCATCAGAAACATCGATCATTGAAGTTGGTTGAACTTCTAATTCTTTTAATAATCTTGGGATATCTTTTCTTGCCTCAGGTTTTAATTGTCTTTCTACTAAATACGTGTACGGTTCTAAATCTGGCTGACTTTGTGGATTCACTTTAAAAACTTGTTTTTCTCTTTCTAAAACTTGTAATCCTAAATACGCAGCTCCTAAATCACCTGACACTACAATTAAATCATTTGCCTTCGCTCCATTTCTATAAACAACTTCCTCTTTATTGGCTTTTCCAATTGCGGTTATTGAAATTAACATTCCTTTAGTTGATGAAGTAGTATCTCCGCCAATTAAATCGACATTGTAAGTATCACAAGCTAATTGAATTCCTGAATACAATTCTTCTATAGCTTCTAAAGGAAAACGGTTTGAAACCGCAATTGAAACTGTAATTTGCTCTGCTTCTGCATTCATTGCATAAACATCAGAAAGATTTACCATTACAGATTTATATCCTAAATGTTTTAATGGCACATAACTAAGATCAAAATGCACACCTTCAACTAATAAATCAGTAGTTATTAACGTTTGTTTATCTGAACTTGACAATACTGCACAATCATCTCCAATACCTTTCTCAGTAGTAGCGTGTTGTATTTTAAAATGTTTGGTTAAATGCTCTATTAATCCAAACTCTCCTAATGACGCTAAAGAGGTCTTTTGTCTATTTTTATCTTCTAACATGCTGCAAAGATAGTATTACATTATAAAAACTAATAGAATTATATATACTTATGTGGATTTATTAAAGTTAGGGTTTTTTGTTTCAAAACTGTTTTACAAACAAACAAAGCTTTTAATTTCATACTTTTGCTATTAGGAGCCCTTCTATCAAGATGACCCATGAAAAAACCACTACTATTAATTTTAACCTTTCTTTTCATTACCAATGTGAGCGTCAACTCACAAACCCCTTGTGATGGAACTGGATTTGCTGGCTCTTATCCATGTAGTAATTATGACTTAATGGCAACAATTGATGTTGCAACGTTATCAGGATCAAGCACTGCTGAAGGAAGTGATATTTGGGGATGGACCGATCCAACAACAAATAAAGAATATGCTTTAGTTGCTTTAACTAATTCTACAGCTTTTGTTGATATAAGCGATCCTGTGAATCCAATATTTTTAGGACGTTTAGACACTAATGCTGGAAGTAATTTTTGGAGAGATGTGAAGGTTTATAATAACCATGCTTTTATTGTTGCAGATAATGTTGGCTCTCATGGAATGCAAGTTTTTGATTTAACAAAGCTTAGAAATGTTACTACGCCCCCGCAAACATTTACGGCTGATGCTATATTTTCTGGGGTTACAAGCTGTCATAATATCGTAATTAACGAGTCTTCGAGTTACGCATATTTAGTTGGATGTAATACGTTTAGCGGTGGTCCAGTATTTGTTGATATTTCGGACCCAAAAAACCCAGTTGCAGCAGGAGGTTATTCCGCTGAAGGATATACTCATGATGCACAAGTAATCACTTATAACGGTCCTGATGCAACTTACTCTGGAAGAGAAATTCTTATAGCAAGTAATGGAAATAGTGGAGGAAGTAATGATATTGTTATTTTAGACGTAACAGACAAATCAAGTCCAACCCTTATTTCTAAAGTTAGTTATCCGAATGCACGATACGCTCATCAAGGATGGTTTACAGAAGATCACCAATACTTTATTTTGGGAGACGAACTCGATGAACAAAACATAGGTACAAATACAAGAACTATAATTTTTAATCTTACCGATTTAGATTCACCATCTGTATCTTCCATACATACGGCAAGTCACGCAGCCATTGATCATAATGGATATGTAAAGGGTAACGAATATTTCATGGCAAATTATAGAGCTGGATTAAGAGTATTCGATATTTCAAATATATCAAGTACTACAAATCCAATGACAGAAGTTGGTTATTTTGATACGTTCCCAGATAACAACAATACAGGTTTTAATGGCGTTTGGAGTATTTATCCTTATTTTCCAAGTGGTAATATTGTAATTAGTGATATTGAGCAAGGATTATTTATTGTTAGGAAGAGCGGAACTCTTTCTCTTCCTGATCAAACTACAAAAACTAGTAAATTCACTATTTATCCAAACCCAGCGGATAGAGCTCCAATAATTACCTCTAACACAAACATAGAATCAATCGAAGTATTTAATATTTTAGGTAAAAAAGTTTATCAAAAGAAAAATATTAATCGTAAAGACTTCGTTTTACCAATAAATAATCAAGCCAAAGGAATTTACTTAGTGAAAATTAATAATACTATTGGTAAAAAATTAATTATTAAATAAGATTAGATTAATCACGTGAAACATTATACTATACTCATTTTATTGCTTGTTTTTACTGCTTGTAGCGAAGCAGATATTAATTTAAATGACACTTTGAATCCAAGTACGGGTCGAGAAATTGATTTTGTAAAAACATTTGGAGGAAGTGGCAATGATGTTGCAAAATCAATTATTACAACAAGTGATGGTGGCTATGCTATTTTGGGTTACACTAGCAGTACTGACGGAGACATTACTACAAAAACCTCTGACGATTCTGATTTTCTTCTTGTAAAGTATGATAGTCAAAATGAATTACAATGGTCTAAAACATATGGTGGTTCTAATGACGATAGAGGAAATCAGGTATTAGCAACTAACGATAATGGATTTGTAGTTTTTGGTTTTAGTGATAGTAGTGATAATGATGTTACCGAAAATAATGGCGCTTCAGATTTCTGGGTTTCAAAACTTAATGCTTCAGGAACTATTCAATGGCAAAAGTCTTTCGGTTTTTCAGGAAGAGATTATGGAACTTCATTAACTCCTACTTCTGATGGAGGTTTCTTAATTGTTGGAGAATTAGATGTAACTGCTTCAGGTGGTGAAGGAAATTTCCCAGCGGCTAAACCATTACACGCAGGAGGTGATTTTTGGGCTATTAAAATTGATGCAAATGGAACTCGAGAGTGGAGTAAATTTTACGGTGGTACATTTACAGATACTCCTCAAAGTGTTGTTCAGTTAGATGATGGAAATTATATAATTACTGGATTTTCTGATAGTAGTGATGTAGATATTACAAATAACAAAGGAACATATGATTTCTGGGTAATTAAGATAAACAGTACAGGAACTCTTCTTTGGGAAAAGAATTTTGGTGGTTCTGAAATTGATGAATCTTATGGCATTAAAAAAACAAGTGATGGTAACTTAATTCTTGTTGGTGACACTCGCAGTTCAGATAAAGATGTTAGCAATAATAATGGAGGAGCTGATTTATGGCTTATAAAAATTACTCCTGATGGAGATTTAATGTGGCAGAAAAACTTTGGAGGAACGAATTTTGATGCAGGAAGAAGCATTAAAAACACGAATGACGGTGGCTTTATTATTTGTGGAAGCTCAAGAAGTTCAGATCGCGATTTTATAAACAAAGGTCAAAACGACGCATGGATACTAAAGGTATCTTCTACGGGATCAACTGAATGGCAAAAGTTTGCTGGAGGTACTGATATTGATATTCTTCATGATGTTTCAGAATTAAACGACGGTACAGTTATTGCAGTAGGAGAAACTTCTAGTAACGACGAAGATATTGAAGAAAACAAAGGATTCTCAGACGTATTAATTATCAAAGTAAAATAATGAAAAAGACATTTTCAATTCTATTTATACTATCACTTTTTATCATTTCATGTTCTAGTAATAGTGATGAAACGATTCAAAATAAAAAAATCACCATCAATTTTATTCATGAGTGGGATGGAACTCCAGTTACTAAAGATGATTTCGGAGAACTAAAATTCACAAATGAAAATGGTGAAATGGTTAGTATTGAATTGTATCGATATGTAATTTCAAATATCAAACTAGTAGATCCTTCAGGATTTGAAACTCCTTTAAAAGATTACTTGTTTATTGATTTAGGAGAAGAACAAAATTTATCCTACACCATCGAAGGATTATTTTTAGACAGAACGTACTCTTTAGATTTTACCTTTGGATTTGAAGATGATGACAATACAGATGGAGCATATACAGATTTAAACACTGCTAATTTTAATGTTCCTGAAATGCTAGGTGGTGGTTATCACTACATGCAATTTGATGGGAAATATACAAGTGAAACCCAAACTACAGAAGCAGGTTTCAACTATCATGCTATTCGAGCAGTAGATAATACAGATCCAGATAATATTGTTTATCAAGACACTTCTTTTTCTGTTAGTTTAGAAGGAAATTGGCTAAAAAGTACAGAAGAAGTAATTAACGTAAAAGTTAATATAGCTGAGTGGTTTAAAAACCCTAATACTTGGGATTTAAATGAATTGAATCAAATGTTGATGCCCAATTTTGACGCTCAAGTTTTAATGAACGCAAACGGAAAAACTGTTTTTAGTTTATAAATGAAGTACAAGTGGATTTATCTTCTTTCTTTTTATGTTTTGATTTCATGTTCTTCGGATGAAACCATTGAACCTGAAACTAACAATGGGTATACTCCTGTTGAAATAGAACTGCAAATTCCACAACTTTTTAAAGATAAATTATTAGCACCTATTGTTCCAACTACAAATCCTCAAACTCAAGAAGGAGTAGATTTAGGTAAAAAGCTTTTTTTCGATCCAATATTATCTTCGGATAACACTATTTCATGTGCTTCTTGTCATGATCCTCAAAAATCATTTACTGATAATTTACAATTCAGTGAAGGTGTAAATAATACTAAAGGAACAAGAAATTCTATGCCGTTATTCAATCTTGCATGGAATTTCGATGATCGATTTGCTTGGGATGGAAAAGAATTAAGCCTAGAACGACAAGCTTTTGAACCTGTTGTAAATCATCTTGAAATGAATAATGACTGGAAACAAATAGCCATCGAACTTAGCAATCATGCTGAATATCCAGAATTATTTAAAAAAGCTTTTGGTGATACTCCTATTGATTCAAACTTAGTTGTAAAAGCGTTAGCTCAGTTTGAAAGAACCTTAATTTCAGGCAATTCAAAGTTCGATAAATTTTTACGTGGAGAAGCTACATTAACTCCAGAGGAGCAAAACGGTTTTGATGCTTTCATGGATGAAAATCGTGGAGATTGTTTTCACTGTCATGGTAGCCAAAATAATCCTTTATGGACTGATAATAAATTCCACAATAACGGATTGGATGCAACATTTACTGATCTTGGATTTGGCGCTGTAACTGGAGATTCAAAAGACAATGGTAAATTCAGAACACCTTCCTTGAGAAACTTATCCTTCACGGCTCCATATATGCATGATGGAAGATTCTCAACTTTAGAAGAAGTAATTAACCATTATTCAGAAGGATTAAAAAACTCACCAACCATCTCTCCCCTTATGAAAAAAGTGGCTCAAGGAGGAGTTCAAATGACTGATAAAGACAAAGCAGATTTAAAAGCTTTTTTATTGACTCTTACCGATTCAGATTTCGTGAATAACCCTGCATTTCAGCTCCCATAAGTTTTTTTGATTATCGCATTATTTTAAACACTAAACAAAACATTGAGGAATCATTGTTATGTCGTATATTTGCAGTCCAATTTAGATTTAATCTATTTATATGATAAAAGTTTCAGACACAGCTAAAAAGAAAGTTATTGAGTTAATGACCGATGATGGCTTTGATGCAACTACCGATTTTGTTCGTGTAGGAGTAAAAAGTGGTGGTTGTTCAGGACTTTCTTATGATTTACATTTTGACAATTCTCAAGAAGAAACAGATAAAATTTTCGAAGACAATGGTGTAAAAATTATTGTTGACAAGAAAAGTTTCTTGTATTTAGTCGGAACTACACTAGAATATTCTGGTGGTTTAAATGGTAAAGGATTTGTCTTTAATAATCCAAATGCCAATAGAACATGTGGATGCGGAGAAAGCTTTTCTCTGTAATAAATATCATTAACTGAAAACAGCTTCAATGAGCAAGTATACAGAAGACGATTTAAGAGAAGAATTAAAAACCAAAGAATACGAGTACGGTTTTTATACTGATATTGAAAGTGAAAAATTTCCAAAAGGTTTAAATGAAGATATCGTTCGTGCAATTTCTAAAAAGAAAAACGAACCAGAATGGATGACCGAATGGAGATTAGAGGCTTTTAGAGTTTGGCAACAAATGGAAGAGCCAGAATGGGCAAATGTTAAATATGAAAAACCTAACTTTCAGGATATTTCATATTATTCTGCACCAAAACAAAAACCTAAGTTAAATAGTTTAGACGAAGTAGATCCAGAGATGTTAGCTACTTTCGAGAAACTAGGTATTTCACTAGAAGAACAAAAAAGATTAGCAAATGTTGCTGTAGATATTGTAATGGATTCTGTTTCTGTTGCAACTACATTTAAAGAAACATTAGCTGAAAAAGGAATTATTTTCATGCCAATTTCTGAGGCAATTCAAGAACACCCTGAATTAGTTAAGAAATACATTGGTTCTGTAGTTCCTACAACAGATAACTTTTATGCAGCATTAAACTCTGCGGTATTTTCAGATGGATCTTTCTGTTACATACCTAAAGGAGTTCGTTGTCCAATGGAATTATCAACATACTTCAGAATTAATGAAGGTGGAACAGGACAATTCGAAAGAACTTTAGTTATTGCTGACGAAGGAAGTTACGTTTCTTATTTAGAAGGATGTACTGCTCCTCAACGTGATGAAAATCAATTACACGCAGCTGTAGTTGAATTGATCGCTTTAGATGATGCAGAAATTAAATATTCTACAGTACAAAACTGGTTCCCTGGTGATGCAGAAGGAAAAGGTGGAGTTTTCAACTTCGTTACCAAACGTGGTTTATGTGAAACGAACGCTAAAATTTCTTGGACTCAGGTTGAAACTGGTTCTGCAGTAACTTGGAAATATCCAAGTTGTGTATTAAAAGGTAACAATTCAGTAGGAGAATTCTATTCAATTGCTGTTACCAATAACTTCCAGCAAGCTGATACTGGAACAAAGATGATTCACTTAGGAAAGAATACGAAATCGACTATTATTTCTAAAGGAATTTCTGCTGGTAAATCTCAGAACAGTTATCGTGGTTTAGTACACATTGGATCTAGAGCAGAAAATGCTCGTAACTTCTCTCAATGTGATAGTTTACTAATGGGTAATGAATGTGGAGCGCACACTTTCCCATACATAGAAACTAAAAATAAATCTGCTCAAATTGAGCATGAGGCAACTACAAGTAAAATTGGAGAAGACCAGTTATTTTATTGTAATCAAAGAGGTATTGATACGGAAAAAGCAATTGCATTAATTGTAAACGGTTTTAGTAAAGAAGTATTAAACAAGTTACCAATGGAGTTTGCAGTAGAAGCTCAAAAATTATTAGAAATTTCCTTAGAAGGAAGTGTAGGATAAAAAACAATATTACCAACAAGAAAATTAAGCTTTAGAGCACATATATACAATGTTAAAGATTCAAAACTTACACGCAGAAGTAGAAGAAAAATCAATCTTAAAAGGATTGAATTTAGAAGTTAAAGCAGGAGAAGTTCACGCAATTATGGGACCTAATGGAGCTGGAAAAAGTACAATGGCTTCTGTAATCGCTGGTAAAGAAGAATATGAAGTTACTTCAGGTTCTATTGAATTGGACGGAGAAGATATTAGCGAATTAGCTCCAGAAGAAAGAGCTCATGCTGGTGTATTCTTATCATTCCAATATCCGGTTGAAATTCCTGGTGTTACAGTGACTAATTTTATTAAAACTGCCATCAACGAGTCTCGTAAAGCACAAGGTTTAGAGGAAATGCCTGCTAAAGAAATGCTTCAAAAGATTCGTGAGAAATCAGAATTATTAGAAATCGATCGTAAGTTCTTATCACGTTCTTTAAACGAAGGATTCTCTGGAGGTGAAAAGAAACGTAATGAGATTTTCCAATTAGCAATGTTAGAACCTAAATTAGCCATCTTAGACGAAACAGATTCTGGTTTAGATATCGATGCACTTCGTATTGTTGCTAACGGAGTTAACAAACTTAAATCTGAAGATAACGCTGTTATTGTTATTACACACTACCAACGTTTATTAGATTATATCGTTCCAGATTATGTACATGTTTTACACGATGGGAAAATCGTAAAAACTGGAGACGCATCTTTAGCTCTTGAATTAGAAGCTAAAGGTTATGATTGGATTAAGGAAGAAGTGAATTCATAATTAGTTGATTACAACTAAAAATTGAAAGAATGGAATTAAAAGATAAATTAATATCATCATACGTAGCTTTCGAAAACGGAATGGACATTAATAGCGATGTACATGAAATTCGTTCGAAAGCCTTACAAAATTTCGAAAAATTAGGTTTTCCTTCTAAGAAATTAGAAGCTTGGAAATACACTTCTTTAAATTCAGTTTTAAAAGAAGACTATAGCATATTTCCTAAAGCAGAAACTGCAGTTGAATTAGCTGATGTAAAAAAATATTTTATCCATGATATTGATACGTATAAAATCGTATTTATTGATGGGAAATACAGCTCGTTCTTATCTGATACAACTCACGATAATATGGATATTTGCCTATTATCATCTGCATTAGCCAAGCCTAAATACAAAGCGGTAATTGAAAATTATTTCAACAAAGCTGCTAAACAAGATAATTTAACGTCTTTAAATACTGCTTTTGCGAATGAAGGAGCATACATTTATATTCCTAAAAATGTAGAAGTAGAAAAGCCTATTCAAATTATCAATTTTACTACAGGTACTGAAAATGCTACAATGATTCAACCACGTAATTTAATTGTGGCTGAGCGTAACGCGCATGTTCAAATTATTGAACGTCATCAAAGTTTAACAGATAATGCTATTTTAACGAATGCTGTTACTGAAATCTTTGTTGATACTCATGCTTCTGTAGACTACTACAAGATTCAGAATGACAACACAAATGCTTCTTTAGTTGACAATACTTACATTGAGCAACAAAAAGAAAGTGTTTGTTCTGTACATACATTCTCATTTGGAGGTAACATCACAAGAAACAACTTGAATTTCTTCCAAAAAGGAGAGCGCATTGACTCAATTCTTAAAGGTGTTACTATTATTGAAGGTAAACAACATGTTGATCATCATACCTTAGTTCACCATATTGAACCTAATTGTGAAAGTCATCAAGATTATAAAGGTATTTATGGTGATCGTTCTACTGGTGTTTTCAACGGTAAAGTAATTGTTGAGAAAGAAGCACAAAAGACAAATGCATACCAACAGAACAATAATGTTTTAATTAGTGATAAAGCAACGATTAATGCTAAACCTCAATTAGAGATTTTTGCTGATGACGTTAAATGTTCTCACGGTTGTACAATTGGTCAGTTAGATCAACAAGCATTATTCTACATGCAACAAAGAGGTATTCCTAAAAAAGAAGCAAATGCTTTATTAATGTATGCTTTTGCGAATACTGTACTAGAGAGTGTAAAGATTCCTGAAGTAAAACAGAGAATTACCAAGTTAATTGCTAATAAATTAGGAGTTAGTATTGGTTTCGATTTATAAAAAACATACAATACATATTAAAAAAGCCGAGCAATGTTGCTCGGCTTTTTTTATTATTTACGTTTATTCTTTTACTGCTTCCCAAACCGCTAAAAAATCTTTTTTAAGGGAATGAGTAGATCCATAAAGTTTACCATTTTTAAGATAAAAGGAAGTGTTATAATCACCAGAATTATCTCCAGATACTAATGCTCCATATATATGGTTATTTAGCGTGTTAATTCTACCTTCTCTAATTCTTACTCCTTTTCTATAAAAAGTACCTTCAATTGACTTCTTTGACACCTTATCGATGATCATTATGGCAAAATTATCGTCTGTTCTATCATAAGGTGACATATCAATTTTCCATTTCCCTAATAACGCATTTAAATTGTGCTTTGATTCTTGTTGAGCGAAAGATGTTGCGATGTTCATAAGAACAAAACATAAAACGATTGCATAAGATTTTTTCATTGTAATAGATTTTAAAATTTTCAACAAACATAGATTACACATACGTTCGAGTCGCTTCAATTATTTATTTGAAACCTAAAAACCATTACCAATACGTGTCACAAATATATTTGACACCTTATAAATTCTGCTTCAATTCACTTGGTGAAACACCTAAATGCTTCTGTACAGCTCTATTGAACGAAGATTTAGAGTTAAAGCCTGCTTCCATGGCTAAACTTAATAACGTGAACTTGCTATTCTCTGGCTGTTTTAGTAGATATTGAATCTCATTAACTCTATATTCATTTATAAAATCATTGAAATTCTTTCCTATGATTTCTTTTAAACATTGTGTAATTATATAGGGCTTAGTATCCAATTCATTCGCTAACATGTTTAAATTCAACTTTTGAATTTTATATAATTTTTTTTCCTTTACTGCAACTAATAATTCCTTTGCAACTAGTTCCAATTTGACTCTATCTTCTTCGGATATTTGGCTTTTAGGAATACTATTTTTATCATTTCTTCTTGAAAATCCTTCCATACCTAACCAATAGATTAATACTGAAATTCCAATAAAAAACGGATAATAGAAAAATCGAATAAAATAGAAGTAATTCTTCTCTAGCACCACATTATAAATTAAAACATCTATAATCAGTATTAATAAGACTAGAGAAAAGTATATTTGAAATGAAAATATAATTTGTTTTATCCAACGCAAAGTTTGTTGTTGAATATTAGCGTTATTATTTAACAATTTTAGAGCTAAATGTGAATATAGAATAATGAGCATGCTAGCAACTACATAAATTGTAGGATAGTTCATCCAAATTACGTATCCCCAATATCCTAACCAAGATAGACTATCGCGGGTACCATCCCAATATAAATTTTGAAGTCTAACAAAAATACTGATAGAGATTTGTACTAATAAAGGAATAAAGTGATAGTATTCTTTAGGAGTTAATTTATACTTAGTATCGATTTGAGATTTTACATAAAAATATAATAGTGGACCCGTTACCCAACTTAAGTCTAACATAAAATAATACCATGTATCATAATATCCTAAACCAAAAAGTCGCATTATTTGCATCAATAATCTATAGGAAAGTAGGAATAAAATTGTTGCAAGAATCTTATTTGAAAGAAGGTTCTGTTTTGTCCTAAACAGTACTATTCCAAAAACAATTCCTTGAAATGCTCCAACAAATAAAATTAGTATAATAAGAACTTTAAGTGTATTCATTACATCTAATTAACAATCCTAAATATAAAAATAAACCCTCTTGAAAAACAAGAGGGTCATCTAATTAATTCATTTAACTATTTAAATGATACAACTATAATTATTCAATAATAAATCGCATACTAGTATTTGTGAATTTATTTTCTAGTTTTAAAATGTAAACACCAGAATTAAACTGATCTATACTAAGAGTTCTAGAATCATTTACATTTCCTTTTTTCACAACCTGACCTAACATATTAACAACAGAATAACTAGCACCTTTTAAATTAGCTGAAGGTCCAACTAATCTAAGTAAGCTTCCCTTTCTAATTGGGTTTGGAGCAACTTGAATACTAGTTAAAGCATCCTCATCCTCGTCACCTAAAATATCAACTCTAGTTTCAAATACTTCTGTTACTACAACATTTGCACTCTCACAAGAACCTTCATAGATTCTTACGTTAGAGAACGTAGAGTTATTTCCAGAACCAGCATCATTATCGTTAATGAATACTAATCTATCCATACTTCCCGTATAAGAACTTCCTACAGGAATTGTATATGTTACTGTTCCACTAGTATAATTATCATAATTTGTAACTCCATAATTCTGAGTACCATGTACTTTAAAATATCTTGAAGAAGTTAAACTATTATCATTTTCAAATCCAACTCCGTGAATTTCACCTTGTGAAGTACTACTAAATTGGAATTCGATAACCGTATTTGCAGTCACAGTGTAATTCATTGGAATATATTTCCAAGTATTATTTGTTAACGTTAATGAAGATCCTCCATTTCCAACAGAGAAATTACCAGCTGAATCTTGATTTGAGAAAGACGTAATGTTAAAGTCGTTAAAATCAAGAGTTGGACAAGAAGGAGTTCCTCCTCCTCCACCAGAAGTTAATGCTAAATTATCAATTGCAATATCACTTGACCAGCTAGTACCTGTTGTACCAACAAAACGTAACCTTAATTGACTTTGTCCTAAATAAGCACTTAAGTTAACAGTTTCAGCATTCCATTGATTTCCTTTATTACCTGAATCACTCCATAAGCTAGTCCAAGTAGTTCCGTTAGTAGATGCTTCTAATCTTAAAGATCCAACAGCTGTTCCGTACATATGATTACTAAACGTAAAAGTTGCAGAAGATAATCCTGTTAAATCAAAACATGGACTTTGTAAAATTGCCGTCGCATTTGGTCCAATTTGACCTGTACTTCCGTTAGTAGAAGCTTCTAAGAACATATAGAAAGATCCATTTGCACCTGAACTTGGTCCAGTTCCTGAAGATGGAGTACCTGAAGCATCTCTTACCCAGTTTCCATCGTCACCTGTTACCTGAGTCCAACCTGCATTAGATTCAAAACTTTCTCCATATGGGAAAGAACTAACAGTTGAAGTACAACTTGGATCTGGATCTGGGTCTGGATTTCCACCACCGTTTCCATCAACACCATTTGCTGGCATATCGTTACCAATAGAGCTAATTAAATTATCACTTCTACCGTATGATCCATTTGGACAACCACCTGTATTGTGAATAGCAATTACTAAGTTTGAGTTATAATCTAATACTGGAGAACCTGAACTTCCTCCTTCAGTATCTGCATAATATCTTACTTGTTGACCAGAACCTGAAGAACTTTGGAAAACTCTAGAGAATCCTCCTGCAGTTGCGTCAACATCAGTCTTTACAGAAATTTCTTTTCTTCTACCTCCTGGATGCTGTGGAATATAAATTCTATCTCCTGGAGCAGTAACCGCAGAACTTAAACTTAAATACCCATAAGTACTAGTTGGATTCGTTGGTAACTTTACTAAAGTATAATCTAAACTAGAGCTAGTTTTAATAAATGTTGCAGATTGTGCTACAGTTTGTGAAGTTGCAGAAGCAGAACCTGTACAACCAGCATACTGATAGTTAAAGATAAAATCTGTGTTTTGAGCAGCAGATGCAGATCCAATACAGTGATTATTTGTCATTAAGTGTCCTTCACTTCCTAATAACCATCCTGTACAACTTGAACTACCACCAATAATTAATCTACAAACAGCCTTAGCCTTTTCATACATGTCTGTTCCGTTATAACATTCGATTCTTTCTTTGTTATCACTAGAACAAATAGATCTTTGTTGAGGATCATTTGCATTAAATTGCTTTACAATTTTTTCCTTAGTAAATCCATAAGCTACTTTGCTAATATCAAAACCATTATGATAACTTGGATTTCCCATAGAATAAAGCTTTACCTCTACTTTATCATCGAAAATTACCTGCGACCAGAAATCGCTAATCATTGTCATTTTATCATCAACAATTTTTCCCTGACCTCCGTATATTACTTTTTCTTTGGTATTTGACCCAATGATTTCAACAAAATCACCTGGTGCTAAATCGAAGTTCTGGAAATATAATTTTACATACGTAGAGTTTTTTGAATAAAACTCATTCTGATACACTAACTGTGCTTGGGTTCCTGGTTGACTTGAAGATTTTGTAAACTTTTGATACGTTTTAGTAACATTAATTTTGGTATCAAACTCATCTCCGATCTTAAATTTCTTTTGTGCCGTTAAGTTTATAGAACACAAAAACACGATGGCAAGGGCTGCCACCTTGAAAAATTGATTTTTCATTTTAGAAGGGTTTTTGGTTAATTAATTGCCACAAAACTATAAATAACAAAACCAAAACACAAACTAAATGTTAAAAAAATATTGTTTTTTCATTAAAAATCAAAATTCACTAAACTTATCATAAAAACAAGAATTGCAACTCCGTAGTGATAAACACTGATTTGCATTAAAATTATTGCGTTTAAAAATGACTTTTTATGATAAAGTTTCGTTTACAAAGTATTAAGATTAAACTAACTTCTGGAACCTAATTTCATAGCCTTAATTTTAAAAATCAATCACATATGAAATTTCTAAGTTCCCCTCAAATTTTACTAGTATCCACATTTCTATTGTTCATTTCTTGTACATCAAATGAAGAACTACTAGACCAGGAAAACCTTAATCAAAATGTTAAATCCGTATTATCCATAAGAGAACAGGTTGCACAATTTTATGCACCAACATTTTATCAGGATGTAGATATTACGGACATATTCTTTTGCTCAAATTCATCAAAAACTGGAGCTGCTGATTGGATTGCTCCGGTAAATTATGATGGTGATTGGATCGCTCATAATAATTGGGAAAACATGTTGTCAAAAGGGAGAGACAGAGGAACTCTAAAAGGCACTGTTTATTTTAACTTTTCTAGTACAAATACGCATTGGTTCGTATTGTATTCGGTTTATCATCCAAGAGATTGGGCTGATTCTCCATGGTGTGCCTTAGACTCTCATGAAAATGATCTTGAGGCAATTTTAATTTGTGCAGAAAGATTAGCTAATAACGGTTTTGGAAAAGTAATTTATGCCGGAACGGTATATCACAATGAAAGAAAAACATATCGAGCATCTGACCTATTATTTGAAGGAAATCGAGTAAAAACTTTTATTCAAGCTAAAGGTCATGGAATTCGAAAGTACAACAGTTCGAGTGATGAAGACGGAACTCATATTGTATATCGATTTAATGCTAATGCTTATGAGGTTCAACAACCTTCTTCCAAAAAGCAAGATCTTCCGCAAAACATGTTCTATTCCTTAAAAGATACCAAAGAGGAGTTATGGTCTAGACGAAATCTTACAACGCTATTTATTGGAAATAGTTTTAATGGTGATACTTATAGGAACAATGCCGCACATGCTCCTTGGGGTTGGGGCGATATTGGAACTAATCCTGCTAAATTCGTAAAAGATAAATTCAATTTAAGCTCATTTAACACCAACTACGATCAAAAAGACTTTTAGAGGAAATTAAAATGTTAAAACGCTCTTAAAAAGAGCGTTTTTCATTTATAAATTGATTTTTTTTTACACTTCTTGTAATGAATGTTTAAAGTTCCCGTCAAAAATGGAGTGAAACCCCAAGAGAGGACAAAAACTAAAAAACATGAAAAAACTATTAATCATTTTATTAGCGGTATTTGCCACAGCAAATATTCAAGCACAAACAAACGAAGTATTCGACGCTTTATTAAAAACTTATGTAACTCCTGATGGAAAGTTAGATTACAAAGGTTTAAGAAAAAACAAAGCTGTTTTAGATATATATTTAAATCAATTAGAAGAAACCATTCCAAGTAAAAAATGGTCTTCAAAGAGAGCTAAGGCTTTTTGGATGAATGCATATAATGCTTATTCTATTAAGTTAATTATTGATAGCTACCCATTAAAAAAACTTACTGATATCAAAATCAAAGGAAAAAATGCATGGAAAATTCCTTTTGCAAAAGTTGGTAAGAAAACATATTCACTAGATTATATTGAGCACAAGATCTTAAGAAGATGGCACGATGATCCTAGAATCCATGTGGGAATTAACGCTGGATCTATTTCTGGACCTAGATTTCCTAACTACGCTTTTACAGCAAAAAACATTGAAAACAAATTAGAGAGTTTAATGAAAGAATTCATTAACGATTCTAGCAAAAATAAAATCTCGTTAACTAAAGTTGAAGTTTCAAAAATTTTCGAGTGGTATCAAGAAGATTTTACTTCGGTTAATTCATTAGTAGACTACATTAACAAATATTCAAATACAAAAGTTAATGATGACGCTACTGTTTCATACTTAACATATGACTGGACGTTAAACGAAAAATAATCCTTAAAATAAATAATCAATTCTCCCTTAACACATTAGCTGTTCTTTTCCCTGAGAACAGCTTTTTTTATGGCTTCAATTCATCGAAATTTTAACTAAAACTACAAGTTATCAACACGAAATCGATTTCGGTTTCTCTCACTGAAAATTAAGCAAATTATAATAGGTAAATTGTGGAAAAATGTAATTCAACTGCCCTTACATTACGTTTTTATCAACCTCAAATTAATCAATAACAAACCCTATTATTCATGAAAACTTACTTTTCAAGATTAAGTTTCGTGGTACTCATTATTACCATGTTAACTTACGACAACGTTTTCTCTCAGAACGATTTTAGAGAAGAAACAATTTATTTTCTACTGACCAGTAGATTTAATGATGGAGACCCAAACAACAATGCTCCCACTGAATGGTCTTCGTACAATCCAGATCCCGACATTAATCCAAGTATTACAGATCCCAATGATGTAACCTGGAGAGGTGATTTTAAAGGTTTAATTCAAAAATTAGATTACATAAAAGATATGGGCTTTACGGCCATTTGGATTACACCTATTGTTCACAACAGAAGTCCATTAGATTATCATGGTTATCATGCTTGGGATTTTACTCGTGTTGATCCTAGATTAGAATCACCTGGTGCAACTTTCCAAGATTTAATCAATGAAGTTCATGCCAAAGGAATGAAAATCGTACTGGATGTAGTAACCAATCATGCCGGGCGATTTGGGATTAAAGATGTTGCAGAAATTAAGTACAACACCGATCCAACTAAACCATGGGCCGCAGTTGATAATCCAAATTGGGAATATGACGGAATTACTCCAAATCCTGATGATGGATTAATTTGGAGTAGAGCAAACTTGGCAAAAATGCCAGCGCCTTATAATCAAAATTTAGCAGCTTACAATTTCCCAGGAAAAGAAAGTTATGTGGATACGAGTGATCCAGATTGGTATCATCATTCAGGTAATGGATTCGCACAAGGTTTTGATGACATTGAAAACCTGCACAATCGAGCTCTTGCTGGTGATACTCCAGATTTAAATACAAGTAGTCCAAAAGTTAGAGAATACTTAGTGAACGCATATCGTAAATATATCGAAATGGGAGTAGATGCTTTTCGCTGGGATACGTTAAAGCATATGAGTAAAGAAGATGTGCTGTATTTCTTTGACGCATTCAAAGCTATCAATCCTAACCTTTTTATATTCGGAGAAGTTGCTCAAAAGCGACATGAACTTCATCCTGTAGAAGAAATTAATCCTCACTATTACACTTGGCGTGGCGCAGTAAATAATTCTGCTCCATTAGATTTAGCTGTAATTGATTTTTACGGTGAAGCAACTTTTCATGGAACTTTTGAAGAAGGACAATCCTTTCCTACGGTAAAAGCAGCCGCACGTTACGATCATTTATATAGTGATCCTTCTACTCTAGTTACTTGGTTAGACAATCATGACTTTGGTCCAAATAACGATTGGAACAGACGTTATGGAGGAAGCGACGAAAACTTAGCTGCGTGTATGAACTTTATGTTTACTTGGCGTGGAATTCCTACAGTTTATTACGGAACTGAAATGCGCTTTAAAGCTGGTGAATTTGCAGATATTCACAATGCTGCTGGAATTCAAGAATCTATTGACAATACTGGTAGAGCTTATTATGGTGATGTGATGGATCAGGCTCCAAGTCACAAAATCTATCAACAAATAAAAAAGTTGAATGCAATGCGACGTGCTATTCCTGCTTTGCAAAAAGGAAGCTGGGAATGGAAAGAAGCTCCAGGAAATGCTGTTTCTTATAAAAGAGTTCATGGAAACAGTGAAGTTGTTGTTGGATTAGCCAAAGATGGCGGTGCATCCTTTTCTATAACTGGAGTTACTGATGGCGTTTACAGAGATGCTGTAACTGGACGAGAAACGTTTGCTTCTGGAGGTAGGATCAATTTTTCAGTTACTTCTGGTTCTGCAGGAGTTTATGTTTTAAACGGACCAGGTTTAATTGGACCATGCGGTGGTGGATATTTTGAGTCCTGTGTTAACGGTCCTAGTAAACCTATTGTAACAATTAATTCGAATACAATTCAATCCGAAAATCCAATACAAGTTTCAATGGAAGCTTATGGTGGTTCTGGAAGCTTAGAAATTTTCTATACTACTGATAATTCTAATCCAAATCAATCTAGCAATCGCTATACAAGTTCTTTTACGATCAATAGTTCTTCTACAGTAAAAGCAATTGCATTTGACAGTAATGGAATAGCATCTGATATCGTAACTCAAAACTTTACAATTGGACCGATTCAAGGATTACATGTATACTTTAAAAAACCCGATTCTTGGTCACAAGTAAATGTGCATTATTGGAATGAATCTCCTGATGTTTTACCTGCCAGCAATTGGCCTGGTCCAGAAATGAACCAAATTGGTAATACAGATTGGTATGAATATATATTTAATGGAGTAACGAGTACTAACTTACTATTTAATGATAATGGTAATGCAAAAACTGATGATTTAGTTAGAGCTCAAGATGGATGGTTTCAAGATGACCAATGGTTCGATACAGATCCAAGAGATAATACAACTCCTGATGATCCAGATCCAGACCCTGTTGATGGTATAACAATTTATTACAAAGGAAACATTTCGAATCCGAACATATATTACTGGAATACTAGTCCTGGAACAGCTACAACATCTTGGCCAGGTGAAAATATGACTGATATTGGTAATGGCTGGTTTTCTTATACTTTTAGTAATGTGAATTGTACCAATTTGATTTTTAGTCGTAACGGAAATAATCAAACTGATGATTTACAACGATGTGGAGATGGTTGGTATTTCAATGGTACTTGGCACGATTCTAATCCTGAAGAACAACCTACTGGAAACGATTTAAACATCTATTTCAAGTCTGATTCTTATAGTAATCCTGAAATATATTTTTGGAATGTTACACCTTCTAACCTAACTACAACTTGGCCTGGTGAAACTATGACGCTACAAAGTAATGGTTGGTATAAATACACTTTTAGTAATACAGATTGTTCAAATATTATATTCAGTAATAATGGAAGTTCTCAAACTGCAGATTTAAACAGATGTTCTGAAGGTTGGTATTATAATGGAACTTGGTATGATTCTAATCCGGATAATTTACAAGCCAGAACTAATTCAATTTCTAGTACTTCGAACCATCCAGATTTAATATCAATTTATCCGAACTCAATTAATGAGAATTCGAAAGTGAGAATTGGTAATTCAAATGGTAAAACAGATTTAAAAATTGAAGTAATTAGTGTTTATGGCACTTCCCAAACTCTAGTTGATACTAAAATCAATTCGGGAATGCATGAATTTAAACTTAATGAAATTCAAAATCAATTAATCAATGGAATCTATTTTGTTCGTGTTACAATGAACGGAAAAACTACAGTTAAAAAAATTATCAAGAAGTAAGAAATCGAAGTCGTCTAAAAACCAATTAGGCGGCTTCTTTTCATCCTATTTTTTTAAAAAAAACAAACCAAATGAGAACACTAATAATAAGTTTATTCTTACTACTTAGTTTTATTGTAGTAGGACAAAATGAAAACCGAAACAAACCCTTTAGCTGGGACAATTCAACCGTATATTTTGTAATCCAAGATCGTTTTGAAAACGGAAAAACAAGTAATGACCAGTCTTATGGACGAGGAAAAGATGGAAACGGAAATGATTATGGATTTGATCAAGTTGGAAATTTCTATGGAGGAGATTTTGTAGGATTAACTCAAAAAATAAACGAAGGATATTTTGATGATTTAGGCGTAAACGCGATATGGTTTTCAGCACCATACGAACAAATTCATGGATGGGTTTCTGGAGGACAAAATGGAGAGTTCAGACATTATGCTTACCATGGTTATTATGGATTAGATTGGACAGAGATGGATGCTAATTTTGGAACTGAAGAAGAATTCAGAGCATTTGTTGACGCTGCTCACGATCATGGTATTCGTTTAGTTATGGATGTTGTGATGAACCATGTTGGTTACAATACTTTACACGACATGCAAGAATTCAACTTTGGATGTGTAAACGATAGTTGGCGAGGTTGGCGTCCTTCTAATGGCCAAACTTGGGCAAGCATACACGATTTATTTATCAATTATTCGAATAGTTGTAATAATTGGGGGAATTGGTGGTCTGGTAATTGGATTCGCGCAGGTTTACCTAGTTATCCTTCTCCTGGAGGTGATGAGCTAACACAAACTTTGGCAGGACTACCAGATGTAGTTACAGAAGCAAATAATGAGGTTGGATTACCTCCAATCTTACTAAGAAAATGGTCTTCTAGTAAATTAGCTCAAGAACAGTCTGAATTAAATGATTTTTTCAATAGAACAGGATATCGTAGAACAGTGAGAAATCACTTCGTAAAGTGGTTAACAGATTGGGTTAGAGAATTTGGAATTGACGGTTTTAGAGTTGATACTGAAAAACATGTGGAAGGTGAAGCTTGGAGAATATTAAAAGAACAAGCCGTTATTGCTTTACAAGACTGGAAAAATAATAATCCAACTAAAAAAATAGATGATTTACCATTTTGGATGGTAGGAGAAAATTTCGGTTATGGATTTGGAAGATCACAATATCATATTGATAATGGTTTTGATGGTTTAATAAATTTTGATTTTCAAGGAAGAGCGGGAAATATTAACGATTTAGAAAATATTTACTCTAATTATGCCAATGCTATTAACTCCGCATCTGACTGGAATGCTCTTAGTTATATTTCTTCTCATGACACTTCTTTATTTGATAGAGGTAATTTAATTAATGGAGGAACTAGTTTGTTATTAGCTCCTGGATCTGTTCAAATTTTTTATGGTGATGAAACTGGTAGACCTGAGGGTCCTCAAGGTGGTGATCCACAACAAGGAACACGATCTTACATGAACTGGAATAACATTAACACCAACATTCAGAATCACTGGCAAAGATTAGGTCAATTTAGAAGAAATCATCTTGCAGTAGGCGGTGGAACGCATCAACAATTATCTAGCAGTCCGTATACTTTTTCTAGAACGCTTGAAAATGATAGAGTAATAGTTGTCGTTGGTGCATCAGGAAACACAACCGTCAATGTATCTTCTATGTTTCCTAATGGTACAGAATTACGAGATTTTTATACAGAATCTGTTGCTACAGTATCTAATGGTTCGGTAACTTTTAATGCTCATAGCAATGGAATTATACTTATAGAAGAAACAAACCCTACAAATCGTCCTTCTTTAGCTGTTATGCCAGAAAGTAGTTATGATCCTAACACTATAACTATGACAGCTTCAGCAAACGATACTGATGACCCTAACCCAACAATTTACTACACTACTAATTTAAATCTTAGTACAGATAATTTAAGTAACTGGAATATATATTCAGGAGATGTAACTTTTACAGAAACTGTTGATGTTCAAATCGTCGCTCAAAATTCAAATGGTGAACTATCCTCTGTAGTCACTAGAAAATATTCAATAGGTGAAATAGATGGTTTTACACTTTATACATTTTCTGAATGTTCAGAAGTACCAAGAGTTTATTATTGGTTAGAAGAACCAAATGTTTTGCCAGATGTTACTTGGCCAGGAGTAGAAATGACTCCTTTAGGAGATGGTTGTGAAGGATGGTATAAATATGAATTACCTGGAATATTGAGTACAAACTATATTATTAATCAATGTGGTGGTCAAACAGAAGATTTGTTTTTAGATAGTCAAATGCCTGTTCCCTGTACCACAGGTAATCAAGCTCCTGAATTAACAATAAATCCTCCTGGTGGTGAATATAATCTTGGAGAAACGGTTCAAGTTTCTTTAACCGCAACAGATAGTAATGATCCTAATCCTGTAATTCGATATACATTAGATAATTCCACACCAACAAATACGTCACCTATTTATAATGGTCCAATATCAATTACTACTGAAACAACACTAAAAGCTGTTGCTTTTGATTCTGCAGGATTAGCTTCAAATTTGATTTCTGAGACTTATACATTTAGTGAACAATCAAATTCTATGACGGTTTACTATAAAGGAGATCTTCCGAATCCAAGTATTTACTTCTGGAATACGAGTCCCGCTTCTTTAACAACATCTTGGCCTGGTATAAGTATGAATGATATTGGGAATGGTTGGTTCTCTTACACTTTTGAAGGAGTTGAATGTACTAACTTAATTTTCAGTAATAATGGCTCGAATCAAACGGCCGATTTACAACGTTGTGGAGATGGTTGGTACTTTAATGGAACTTGGTTTGATGAACAACCAAATTCTAATGATTTAAAAGTATATTTCAAATCTGATTCCTTTAGTGATCCTGAAATTTATTTCTGGAATACTTCTCCTTCAAACTTCACAACTATATGGCCAGGCGAAAGTATGCAGCCTGAAGCTAATGGTTGGTTTAGCTATACTTTTTCTGATACTAATTGTGCAAATGTAATATTCAGCAATAATGGAAATTCACAAACTGCAGATTTATCTAGATGTTCTAACGGTTGGTATTATAATGGAACTTGGTATGATTCAGAACCAAATACTTTACAATCTAGGAATACTGAACAGATAACTAATCTTAATCAACCAGATTTTATTTCTGTATATCCTAATTCAATTAATGAAAATTCGAAAATAAGAATTGGTAATTCTAAGGATAAAACAAATCTAAAAGTTGAATTGATAAGTGTCTTTGGTACTTCTGAAACTATAATTAATGCTAAAATTGACTCTGGAATGCATGAATTTAAACTTAATGAAATTCAAAGCCGTTTAACCAATGGTATTTACTTTGTTCGTATCACTATGAATGGTAAAACCACAGTCAAAAAAATTATTAAAAAGTAAGTAAACAAAACGCCTCTCAAATTGAGAGGCGTTTATTTTATACATGTTGGTCAATTAAAATTGTATTTCCATCAGGGTCAAAAAACACTATGCTTGCAGGACCACTTGTTGTTTCATCAGCTTCCTTTTCTAATTTTATATGATTTTCTTTTAAATGTTTTTGGATACTTCTCACATCATCAAATTCTTCTAAAGCATTCGCATTTTCATCCCAACCTGGATTAAACGTTAAAATATTATTTTCAAACATTCCTTGAAATAATCCAATTAGTGAATTTCCATTCTTCATAATTAAGTAATTATGTTCTATTGTTCCTGCAAAATTGGTAAATCCTAAAGTTTCATAAAACTCTTTAGATTTTTGTAAACTCTTTACAGCTAAACTTATTGAGAAGGCTCCTAATTTCATGATAAGATTCATTTGGTTAACTCTTTCAAGTTACAACATTAACCCCAGAAAATGAGCGAATCAAGAATTTAATCGATTACGAGAAATGTTTTTAATTAAGGCTCTCATCAGAAAATAATACGCTGTATTATATAAAACAACACTCAAAATAATATAAAACAAAGAAGTTCCTGCTATTTTCTTAGAACCAGATAACGCATCTGAAAGAATGAAGATTCCTATAGAAATAATCATTTCTTTATTCCCGAATTTCATTCCTTTGGTTGTAAGTAATGAAAACGAAGTTGAGAGTAATAATACGAGTCCAAGTGTTGTTGCAATCGATAAATAATAAAAAATCGAATCGGTGTATAGCAAATATAAAATTACGCCAAACATGGCAGTTGTTATTGCAAAAGCAATTAAGAGTATTGTTTTGTCAATCTTAGTATTTATATCGAATATAAGTTTTGTCCAGGATAATCTAAGTCCGATTAAACTCAGCATTCCAATTAAAGTATAATCATCAAGAGAAAACAGGAAACCTGTACTCACAATAAAAAACGATAAAACCCAAAAACTAAAAGGAACATCTTTTATTGAGTAATAACCGTATAATACAATAGAAATTAAACTTAAGGAACGAGGTAACCATAAAGCCTCTTTAAAATCAAGCATTATAATGGAAACATCCATTATACTCAGTAATATAAATAAAGCAAGAAATAATTGCTTTAAACGCATTGTAAGGGATATTTGTGGGGTGATCGGGCAAAGATATGAAAAATCCCACACGACGGTGTAGGATTTAACTTTTCACTCTTTAATTATGCTCTTTTCCTCTTTCTACATAACAAAATTCCCACAAGAATTAACACCAGTATTGACCAAGAATGGACAAGAACTAACACTAAATTTTCTAATAACCCCAAACCGAATAGCAATCCTTCTTTACTTTTAGTCCAGAATGTATCTCGTTGTACTATTTCATCTTTATACTTAATTTCTTCATAGAGAATAACATCTATAGAACTAAAAGCGATACGATTTGATAAATATTTCAGTCTACCCTGAGCAGCTTCAATTTCTTCTTGAATACTTCCCAATTTTTCTTCCGTATAGATTACGTCCTCAACAGTTTTTGCCTTTTTACGCAAAACATTTTCATAGCGTTCCTTTACTTGTAGTTTTGTCTCTAATCTTGAAGATACGTCTACAAACTGTTCGGTAACATCTTGTGTATTCACAGTTTCTTGATCAATGACATCAGCATAAGCACTTATACTATCTAACAACACGTCAAAATATTCTTTAGGTACTTTAATCTTAAAGTTGTTTTCTTTTTGATATGAATTATTCACATACTTTAGGTTTGCTACATACGCATTGAATTTCCCTGTTATTACTTTAATTCGCTTAGTTGTTTCTTTTACATCCTTAACTTTTAGTTTTAAAGTTCCTGATTTAATTATTTTTAATTGATCAATTTTATTATTCGGTGTAATTCTATTTTTATTTCCATCTGTCTTTACATCTTTACTTGGCAACGCATTAGAAATATCGTAAACCTCAGATACAGAAATATTCTCTTTATATTCTGATGATTGATTACAAGAAATGAACCCTAAAAAAAGCATTAATGCAATTAAAATTTTAATTTGAATTTCATTTAAATAAACTTTCATAATTTTATATTTACTAATTCTGGTGTCAAACTTATTTTTACAGTTGAACATAGGATTGTAAAACACTTGTAAAAGCTTTGTAAAACGATTTACAGAAAAACTCAATAAATTGTCTTTGGAAAAAACCGACATTTTTCACTTTGAATTACTTAAGAAAGAAATCGTAAGTACTTTTTTAAAAACTCATAGTGCTCCAAAAACTATTGAAGAATGGAAGGGCGAAAGCATCATACTATTTCAAGAGGATTTATTTGATAAGGTTAAAGGAAAGGTGAGTGAAAAATGGTTTTATACGTACTGTAAAAACTCCACTGACAAATTACCTCGAATTGATATTCTAAATTTATTGAGTCGTTATGTTGGTTATGAAAATTGGAATGATTTTGTAAATCAACATCAAAAATCTATTCCAAAGAAAAATAGTTATGCGAAAATAGGAGCTTTAATACTTGTAGTTTGTTTAATCGTTTGGAATTTGATTAAACCAAATAATGAATACGTTTTTTGTTTTGTTGACCAAATCACTGATGCTCCTATCACTAAAACAAGTTTAGATATCAAGATGCTTTCTTTACATGAATCGCCTATTTATTTTAAGACAGATTCAACAGGATGTTTTCGATATTCAACTTCTGAAAAACAAATTACCTTTGTAGTCTCTTCTCCATATCACAAAACCGATACAATAAAAAGATCGTTTTCATCTAACAATAACAATACAGTCAGAATTGCCTCGGATGATTATTCTTTAATGTTAGATTATTATGCCAACAATAATGTTCAAGAATGGAAGGCACATAAAGCAAAACTTGACAATTTAATTGATCCCAATGCGGAGATTTATCGTTTTTATAGAAACCGATTAGGTGTCGAGATTTATTCTAAGATGAGTTTCATTCAACTTATTTCTACGCCAACAAAGAGTTTACAACGTATTAAAATATTAGATAAATCCATTAGAAATGGAAAGATTGTAAAGCTTAAATTTATTGTAAAATGAAAAGATTGATTTACATAATCGTGGTTTTATTGATTTCGTCTTGCGCGAATTCTCCATCTATGGATAAAAAAAGTACTTCAGAGGAAATTCTATTCGAAGCATCTGATTCTAAAATGGAAGACAGCTCTATTTTAAAAGAGAAACTGACGACATATTTTGACCTATTGAAATTAAAAGAGAAACATCCAGATTTTGCAAAAGATCTCAACTCACAATTACAAAATCTATCTCAAAACAAAATAATTGAAGTCAAAAATTTAGAAGCTAGTTCTATCGAAAACATAAGCATTTCAAATAACGTTTTAAAAGTTTCCGACTCAATTGAAAGGATCAAAATTACTTATAATATTATGCATAAGGATAGCACCATAAAGGATTCGATTTTTGCTTATAAAACGAGTAATGAAATTATAATAGATGGATATCCAGTGAAATCATTTGATATTAAATTTGCAAAAGAATAACCATTATTATTTATTCTTTTTAAGCTTAAACAACTTCTTGTAGGTTAAACATCTCCAAACCCATTCCAAAGGACCAAAATGAAAATACGTTAACCAAATTCTACTTAAAATAACCTGTGCCATAAATACAAGTATAGCCGTTAAAAAAGTTTGAGTTGGACTCATAGTTTCATATAAACCAAAACCAATAGATGAAAACAGAATCAATCCGATAAAACTGTGCATTAAATAATTCGTTAAGGCCATTTTTCCAACATATTGTAATGGATTTAATAACGATTTTAATTTAGTATTGTACCATAACCAACCAATTATCCATAGATAAAATAATCCCATGATTACATCTGAAATCACCATGAGTTTGATAAAAAGCTGACGAGCAAAATCAATTTTATATACATCTAATTTTACAATAACATACAAGAATAAAATTCTATATAAATTAGATAGTATTGTAATGATGATAACAGGTTTCTTAATTTTTAATATGAAGATATCTAAAGACTCATATATCTTGTTTTTCCCAAGATAAGTTCCTAACAAAAACATTGATAATGCGATTGGAGCTAAAAATCCAACAAGCATTGGGAAATTCGATAAGTACTCTAATATTCTAAGCTTTAAACCTTCAAAGTAAGAACCGTTTACAATTATTTCTTTTACTGTTTCGCCAGTATAACCTTCTAAATAGACTCCAGGATTGTATCCAATAAAACCGGATAATTGCTCAAATACGTTATCATAAAAAGGAAACACTAAAAAGAAAAGCGATAATCCTAAGATTAATTTATTGGATTTAGTAATTAAAAAAACTGCCAATAAACCTAACAGAGCATACATATTCAATACGTCTCCAGACCAAAGAAGTAAAATATGTAAAACACCAAATAGGAATAGAAAAAACATTCGTCTAAAAAAGAAGGCCTTACTAAGTTTTCCTTTTTCCGATAATTTTACTGCTTGCATTGAAATTCCTAACCCAAATAACAGTGAGAATATTGGAAAAAATTTAGTGTAGAAGAACAGCTGTAGTATCTTTTGTATAGCAATATCTAAACTAGACGTCCATTGTTTAGCAAACTCATCTTGATTCAAAAAAGTAGAGTTCATAATTACAATGTTTACCACAAAGATTCCTAAAATAGCGAATCCTCTATACACGTCGAGTAACTCAATTCTTTTAGTAGTAATAGCAGTTTTTTGATTATTTGATTCCATTAAGGTATTACTTGTTTTTTGGCATAAAAAAATCCTACACTCTTTTAAGTATAGGATTTTAATTTATATTCTTTTCATGTAAAAAATTACATTTCTAAAGCTTTCTTAGGATTTCCTCCCATAAGTAGCTCTACAGGGTTTTCTAATGCTTCTTTAACAGCAACTAAGAAACCTACAGATTCTTTACCATCAATAATTCTGTGGTCATATGATAAAGCTACATACATAATTGGTTGAATAACCACTTCTCCATTAACAGCCATTGGACGGTTAACAATATTGTGCATTCCTAAAATTGCACTTTGTGGAGGATTGATAATTGGAGTGGATAACATAGAACCGAATACACCACCATTAGTAATTGTGAATGTTCCTCCAGTCATTTCATCAACAGTAATCTGGCCTTCACGAGCTCTAATCGCTAAACGCTTTACTTCACTCTCAACACCTCTAAACGTTAAGTTTTCAGCATTTCTAATTACTGGTACCATTAATCCTTTTGGCCCAGAAACTGCGATTGAAATATCTTGGAAATCATAAGATATCATTTCCTTTCCATCAATCATTGAGTTTACAGCTGGATACATTTGTAATGCACGCACACAAGCTAATGTAAAGAAACTCATGAATCCTAAACCAACACCATGTTTAGCTTTAAAGTCTTCTTTATACTCTTTACGTAAATCAAAAATTGGTTGCATGTTAACTTCGTTGAACGTAGTTAACATTGCAGTTTCATTTTTTACAGCAACTAAACGCTCGGCAACTTTTCTACGTAACATAGAAAGCTTTTTACGCTCAGAACCACGAGATCCCATTCCTGGAGTTCCCATAGATGGAACAGCTTGTACAGCATCGTCTTTAGTAACTCTACCGTCTTTTCCTGTTCCTTTAATATCTGAAGCACTCATTCCCTTTTCAGCTAAAATTTTCTTAGCTGCTGGAGAAGCTGTTCCTGTTGCATAAGTTTCCTTAGCTGGTTCAGCTTTTGGAGCTTCTTTTTTCTCTTCAGTTTTTGGAGCTTCTTTCTTCTCTTCTCCTCCTTCTGGTTTTGCAGCACTCATATCAATATGACATACTACAGCACCAACTGCTACTGCATCTCCTTCCTCTGCTTTTAAAGTGATAATTCCGCTTTCTTCCGCAGGTAATTCTAACGTAGCTTTGTCAGAATCAACTTCTGCAATTGGTTGATCTTTCTCTACATAATCACCATCTTCAACTAACCAAGTTGCTATTTCTACTTCTGTAATTGATTCCCCCGGAGAAGGAACTTTCATTTCTAAAACACTCATATTTTCTTTTTTTTCTGAGTTTATTTTATTCTTTATTTATCAAAAACTTTGTCGATTATTGCCTGATGACGCTCTTCTGAACGTTTCTTCGAACCTGCTGCTGGTGCAGCTCTGTATGCTTCAGAAACACATTCTAAATTCGCTAATTCAAAACGGTCTAACATGTGTAACCAAGCTCCCATATTTTTAGGTTCTTCTTGTGCCCAAACGTAACGATCTACATTCGGATATCTATCCATTACAGCTTTAATCTTATCATTATGTAATGGGAATAATTGCTCAATTCTTACTAAAGCAACATCATCTCTTTCTAACTTCTGACGCTCAGCTAATAAATCATAATAGAATTTACCAGTACAGAACACCATCTTTTTAGCTTTAGCTGTATCAATTGTGTCATCAATTACCTCTTGGAATCCTCCTTCTGCTAATTCTTCAATTGTACTTACTGCCGCAGGCAAACGTAATAAACTCTTTGGTGTAAATACCACTAAAGGTTTTCTGAACTCACGTTTCATTTGACGACGTAAGATATGATACATATTGGCTGGGGTTGAACAATTTGCAATAGTCCAGTTATCCGTAGAACACGATTGTAAGAATCGTTCTATCCTTGCAGATGAATGTTCAGGTCCTTGACCTTCATATCCATGCGGTAATAACATTACCAATCCGTTTTGCAATTTCCATTTATCTTCTGCTGAAGAAATGTACTGATCAAATACAATTTGTGCTCCATTGGCAAAATCACCAAATTGCGCTTCCCAAATTGTTAGTGTATTTGGTGCAGCCATTGCATAACCGTAATCGAAACCTAAAACTCCGTATTCAGATAAGTGAGAATTGTAAATTGTTAATTCTCCTTTATTCTTTGGATTCGTATTTAATAAGTTTACACGCTCTAATGTATTTTCATCACGCATAATGGCATGACGGTGAGAGAATGTACCTCTTTCTACATCTTCTCCTGAAATACGAACATTAAATCCTTCTTCTAATAAGGTACCGTAAGCTAAATTTTCAGCAGTACCCCAATCTAACTCATTCTTTTCAAACACCATATCTGCACGCCCTTTTAAAATACGCTCAGCTTTACGAACAAACTTATGCCCTTCAGGTGTAGAAGAAATTACTTTTGCGATATCTTTTAATGCTTCAACCGAATAGCTTGTATCTACTGGCTGTAACATATCTTCTAATTGTTTTCTTACAAATCCATCCCATACATCTGGCATGAAGTCTTGAATTTTAGAAGTAGTTTTCTTTTTTGACTCTGTGAATTCAGCTTCTAGATGTGCTTTGAATTCGTCTGTTATTTGATTTACATAGTCTTTAGTTATTGCATTTTCTTCCAACAACTTAGCTACATAAATCTCTTTTGCATTCTTATGCTTTTTAATTGTTTTATATAACTTCGGTTGCGTAAAACTTGGTTCATCACCTTCGTTATGACCGTATTTACGATATCCTAGTAAATCAATAAAAACATCTTTTTTAAACTTAGCTCTATATTCAACAGCAATTTGCATTGCATGACATACAGCTTCTGCATCATCTGCATTTACATGTAATACCGGAGACAAAGTTACTTTTGCAACATCAGTACAATATGTACTTGAACGAGCATCTAAGTAATTCGTAGTAAATCCAACTTGGTTATTTACCACCACGTGAATTGTTCCTCCAGTTTTATATCCGTTTAACTGAGCCATTTGTACCACCTCATACACAATTCCTTGACCAGCAATAGCTGCATCACCATGCACTAAAATTGGAAGTATTTTGGCATCATCTCCATCGTAATCTAAATCTACTTTAGCTCTAACAATTCCTTCAGCAACTGCATCAACAGTTTCTAAGTGAGAAGGGTTAGGAACTAAATTCATTTTCATTTCCTGTCCGCCTCTATACGATTTGCTTAATGTAAGACCTAAGTGATATTTTACATCTCCATCGATAGTTTCATCTTCAAAGTCTTTACCTTCAAATTCGCTAAATAAATCACGAACTGGTTTTTTGAAAATGTTTACTAGTGTATTTAAACGACCACGGTGAGCCATTCCTAAAACACACTCTTGAACTCCATATTTTTCTGCTGCGTCTCTAAGCGCAACACTAATTCCTGGAATTAAAGTTTCACCACCTTCAACTGAGAAACGTTTTTGACCTACATATTTTGTTTGTAAGAAACTCTCAAACGTAGAAGCTTGATTTAATTTAGATAAGATATATTTCTTTTCTTCTAAATTATAACTTGGGTGATTATCATTTTGGTTCAAACGATCTTGCCACCACTTGATTTCTTCCGGGTTTCTTAAATACATATATTCAACACCAATACTATCACAATAAATAGCTTTTAAGTGTTGAACTATAACAGATAATGTTTGCGGTCCAATTCCTAAGATTTGTCCTGCATTAAATACTGTTGATAAATCGTTTTGTGCTAATCCAAAATTCTCTAGATCTAGAGTTGGTGTATATTGCCTACGCTCTCTAACTGGATTCGTTTTGGTAAATAAATGACCTCTTGTACGATATCCATTAATTAAATCGATTACTAAAAATTCTTTTCGAACTTCTTCAGGAATTTCAATTTCTTCTTCATCCTCGGTTAACGAAAAATTCTCGTTAGCCAAATCATAACCTTGGAAAAAACTTCTCCAACTTGGTTCTACTGCATCTGGGTTTTTTTGGTATTGTTCATACAGCTCACTAATAAAACCTACATGCGCTGCATTTAAGAACGAAAACTTGTCCATATATACAATTGTACTTTTCTGTAATAAGAATAACAAATACAAAAGTACAACTTTTAGTAGAATCGAGTTCCTTTTTTAAAATTTTAATTCTGAGCAGAAAAAAATATTTTTTTAATTTTTTTTCGAAAAATATTTGTGGAATAAAAAAAGGGTGCTATATTTGCACTCGCAAAACACAAAATGTGTCGCAAACTCCTCCTTAGCTCAGTTGGTTAGAGCATCTGACTGTTAATCAGAGGGTCCTTGGTTCGAGCCCAAGAGGGGGAGCAACAAAAAGCATCGCTAACAGCGATGCTTTTTTTATTTAAGATAATTTCAATTAACTTTAGAGAGTCTTAATCATTCCCTTACTTTATGCAGAAGCTAATCTGTTTTTTTATTGTCCTTCTTTCTTTGAACTCTTTTTCTCAAAAAGAGAAATCTAAACTGGAGAAACTACACGAATCTATTCAAACCTCAACTAACGATTCTATTAAAATTGTAAACTACCTTCGACTGAATGCGTACTATCATGTTCGTGATTTGAACAAGGCAGATTCATTACTAACAGAAATTTTAAAAATGTTAGATACTGTAGATTATGATTCACGAAAACATCAAGGTCAAATTTATAGCCGAAGAGGAATAATTTCTAGAATTAGAAGTAATTATCCTAAGTCTTTACGAAATTACAATAAGGCTAATAAGCTTTATGAACAAATTAAAGACACCAATAAACTTATTACCATTAACATGAATATTGGTAATTTATATTCTTATCAATATGACTACATAAGTGCTGATAAGCATTTCAAAAAAGCTGTTAATATTAATACCAAACCCTACAAGAAACAACTTGGAGTAAGCTACAGAATGCTTGCTGGAAATTTTAATCATAGAGAAATAATGGATTCTGCTTTTTACTACTTAGAAAAAGCCCGAGTTATTTTTAAAGAAACAAAAGCCGACTTAGAGTATTTTGCTTCAAATATTCAGTTTGTGCGATATTCATTACAAGAATATCACTCTAAATATCCTGCTGAAGAATTAGATGGAAAACGCACTTTACAAGATTTGAATGGAACTTATTCCTACAATGATTTAATTTCTATGGCGAAAGAAACTACTCGTTTCTTTAAAAAGGAAGAACACAAACATTATCTGACCGAAAGTTATTATGATTTAGCGAAGATAAATTATGAATTCAAAAAGTATCAATTAGCAAAAAAATATGCCGATACTACTATACTCCTGGCCAACCAAATCGAAAAGAAACATTTGGAATCAAAGACTTATGAGTTAAGAAGTATGATCTATGAAAAAATAGGAAAACTCAGCCTTGCTCTAAAAGATTATAAAACCTACGAAAAAACTCAAAACGACATTTATACGGACAAAAAGTCAAAAGAAATAAAGGAGATAGAAATGGCAAACGCTTTTGCTAAAAAGAAATTGAAAGACAGTATTTTATTCGTAAAACAGAAAGAAATATTAGTTCTTGAAAAAGATAAAGCATTGGCACAAAATAAATTTATTGGTCTTTTGAGTATTATTGGTTTAGTGATTGCTTTTTTTGTAATTAGAATCTTAAGAAAAAGATGGATTAAAGAACGTAAACTTGGTAAGTTATTTGAGAAAAAATTAAAGAAAAGCGACGAAGAAATTTCGATTTTAAGTTCGGACAAAAAGAAACTTACTGAGGAAGTAAATGAGCTTTTAACGGAAACTGTTATTCATTTGCAAACCAAAGAAAAACTTGCGAATAATCTGTCTAAATTATCTCATGAAGAAGAAGGTGTTACTCTAAAAGGAATTATTGCCGATTTAAAAGCCGACAAACTAGAAGATTCAAAAATTTTAGTACTCAAAAAAAATATTGAAACTCTTAATTATGATTTTCTAAAAAGCTTAAAGGAACTGCATCCAAATCTTACAAAAACAGATATTGAAGTTTGTTCTTTTATTAAAATAGGGTTTTCAAGGAAGGAAATTGCAAGTTTACGTAAAACAAGTATTGACGCTATAAAATCAACAAGATTCAGACTGAAAAAGAAACTCAATCTTGGAGCTGATCAATCTTTAGATGCATATATCACTTCCATTTCAGTACCTCAAAAGCTTTAGAATTAAAAGCTTTCAAATTCAATTTATTTCATTTAAATTTGAGTTAATTCTAGAAACTTTCTAGTCGTAACTTAAATAAAGTTTACTGCTATTATCTATAACAATAGTTGTAATTCTAAATCATAAAAACATTCCTGAACTTTAACCGCATTAAATGAGCAAGCAAGTTTTATTTTCTATACTATTTCTTACGTTTTGTTTTCAAGTTTTCTCTCAAAAATCAATTGAAGAATTAACGAGTCAATTAGAAAAAACAACCGAAAAGAAAGCTCGATTCGAACTATTAGATGAGTTGACAAAAAAAACTGTTAATGAAAATTCAGATAGGAAGATTGCTTTTTTAAAAGAATATATTTCTTTAGGTAAAGAATTCAAAGAGTACGATTTATTCGCAAAAAAGTCGCGCTTTTTAATTGAACACTTTACAAGTATTGCTCAATTAGATTCTACAAAATATTATGTAGACGAAATGTTAGAGTATAAAAAATTCTTTAAGGATCCAACAACAGAAGCACACCTATTACTTAAAAGAGCAAGTTTCTTTTATAATACAGATAAATATCAAAAAGCAATTGCTGATTACAAACGTTCAGGTGACATTTTCATTAAGGAAAATAAAGGTGTTATTAATGCCGCAGATGCACGACTTTTTACAGCTCAGGTTTATAACGATTTAAATGAATTTTTAAATGCGGTTACGAACTACGAAGAAGCCTATAAATTATATGACAAATTAAATGATAACTTTTATAAAAACTTCACATTAGCAGAACTAGCTGGTATTTATTCACAAAATGGTTTTCACGAAAAATCAATTGCAGAGCGCGAAAAGGTTCTTCAAAACGCTAAGGAAATAAAAGACTACACTTCCTTATGTTATGCTTATGGTAATTTAGCTAAGATTCATCAAAAAGTTAAGAATTTTGATAAAGTTAAAAAGTATATAGACTCTACTACTATTTATGTTGATAGTGTACAAAACAGGCAACAAAAAGTAATGTCTAATTTGTTTTTAGCTAACTTAAATGTGGATTACAATTTAGATTTAGACAATGTCACTGAAGCTGAGAAATACTTGGAAGAAGCTAAAACTTGGGTGCAAAAATCTAGCGCGCCAGAATTCTTCCAGAGAATGAATTATGAATACCAAGCCAAAGTTTATAGTAAAAAGAAAGATTACAGAAAGGCAGAAGAAGCCTTAAAGAAAGTATTAGCATTAAAAGGTCAAGAAGGACAAGAAGAAAAAGTTAAAAGTGCAGAAAAGGAATTGGCCAAAGTTTACGGAGCTACAGGACAGTATAAAAAAGCTTATGAACATCTAAACACATATCTGGAGCTAGAAGAAGCAAATAATAAGCTTATAAAGGATAACACCTTTTTATATTATCAATCTAAGTTTGAAACTGAACGAAAGGATCAAGAGATTTTTAAAAAGAAAACAGAAATCGAATTACTTTCAAAAGACAAAGAAATTGAAAAACAAAAACGAAGATTAACAGTAGCTATTCTATTGATTGTATTTTTAATTTCTTTTATGATTTTTTATGTATTGTGGAGAAAAGCTAAGAGAAAAAGAAGAGCTTTAGCAAGAGAGATCGTTGATTTAAATACAGAGGTTACCACCAAAAAAGAAGAAGTGAATGAATTATTAGCAGAAACTATAATTCACCTTCGATCTAAAGAAAAGTTAGCGGAAAATTTATCTAAGCTTTCTCACGAAGAAGAAGGAGTTAGTTTACGAAGTATTATTGCTGATTTAAAAGCCGATAAATTAGAAGATTCTAAAATTGTTATTTTAAAACAAAATATTGAGTCTCTGAATTATGAGTTTTTAAAATCACTAAAAAATCAACATCCAAACCTTACTAAAACTGATATTGAGGTGTGTTCTTTCATTAAAATTGGACTTTCAAGAAAAGAGATTTCTAACCTGAGAAAAACAAGTATTGATGCAATAAAGTCAACGAGATTTAGATTAAAAAAGAAGCTAAATCTTAGTGCCGATCAATCGTTAGATGAGTATATCAAATCGATTTAAGTATTCAATTTTCGTATTTCATTTACTATGATATCAACATTTACATTAAACTCGGTTTTTCCATCAATATGCAAAACTTTACATTGTAAATGTTCCAACCAATGAACATGATATGCTAATGTTTTCCCTGTAAAATAAGGATTATCATATTGTCTTGCCCAATTTAGAAACTCCTTGGAATTTTGAATAATATATTCATCACTCTCAAGTTTTTCTCCATATCGTTCCTTTTCTCTTTTCACAAGTCTTTTTATTCGTTCTTCATGTTCCAGTTGTATAAACACAACTAAATCAAACACCTCACTCCATTCCTCTCCCCAACTCAGCATACAACCACTTAAAACCACATTCTCATTTTTAAAAAAATCTTTTTTTATATTATCATTTCTAAGAGTTAAAGCAACTTTTTCCTGATAAGGTGGAGAAGTTTTCTTCCAATAATAATCATCAGAATCTAAATGAGTATATCCAATCACCTCAGCCACTTCTTTACCTAATGAAGTTTTACCTGTGCCAGAAGCTCCAAATATCATTATTTTCATTACTTCTAATTCTTCGTTTTTATTAGAGAAAAGCCACTAAGTAAGATCCAAACTGTAATACTAAACACAAAAAACCTAAAGCCAAATAAGCTTGTAATTGCAAAATTTAGGACTAAACTGATTAATGTGAGTAACAAGATAATCATCCCAAAATATCCTATTAAACTAAAGCGATTCTTTAGTCTTATCATAAGCCAAGAGTACAATCCTATTGCTGCAATCAATGAAACTATAAACACGTAATCTAAAGCTTTATTAATTGAAAAACCATAAGACACAATTACACTAATCGTCTTTTTACTTTCTTCAAGAACATCAAGATTCTTAGATAGAAAACTAGGTAATATTATTCCGTTAAACAATGCAGCTAACATGGCTGCAAATAATCCAAAAGCAACAATGACTAAAGCTAAAGTTGATAATTTTCTATTCTCTGAAAGACTTTTTGACAAACCATAAAACCCAAACAACATAAAAGGAAGACAAATAATTGCTATTGAATGTGATACTTTTAGAATTTCAGCCTGCTTAACGATTTCCATAATGTTTCCTCCAGAAGGATGTAAAATCATTGTAACAATGGCCAATAATGAACCTACTGATAAAGAAATCCCAGTACTTTTGTAGAATTGCTGTTCCATATAAACTTAAAATTTACGTTCACAACAAATATCTAATGACGGCTAAAAATTAACACTTGATTACGATCAAGAAATCAACTAATTCTTTTCCTAACTCTACTTAACGTTTCTGGTGTTATTTTTAGATAAGAGGCTATTACCTTTTGAGGAAATTTTCGAATAACAATTGGCTTGTTTTCTAGAAGGTGAATATATTTTTCATCGGGCGAATTATTGTTATCATAAAATTCAATTCTTGATACAGCCTGATCTAATAGCTTACCTATCTTAAAAAACTCTTGAGATATAGCAATCAATTTATGAATAGAATCTATTGATAATTTATACACAAAACTTTCTTCACAAGCTTGAATTGCATATTTAGAAGGCTTTCTAGTTGTAAAACTTTTGTGATTTAACATCCAATCGCTTTCAGTATATAAATCAATTACGTTTACGTCTTGATTATGATCAACAGCATACTGATAAAAACTTCCATAATTCAAAAAAAACACTTCTGAATTAACTTCGCCTTCCTTTAAAATAAATTCATCTTTTTCTATTTTCACATACTGCAGTTCGTTCTGCAAAAGCAATTTTTCTTTATCCGTAAAATGGATATTATAATTTGCAAGTGTTGAAAATAATTTTGTCATTTATTCCACAATATAATTTTAAATCCTTGAAACGAAAATCATAATTATATCAGATTATTCAATAAAAACATTAAATGAATATTGTCATTAAGACTAACTCCGTTTAATTCTCGGTGGTTTCATTTAATAAGTTCGGTCCTTTTATAACAAACCATAATATAAAAATTACTTCTCCAATGGTGAGTATTTCTGAAATATTAAATATCATTTCATAATTAGGAAATACTATTTTCACTGCAGCACTTAGTAAATATCCTACTCCACCCGCATATAAAAAATAGCCTATTAGAATAGGGAAATATTTAGATTTTATCGCCAATTTACCTAATGGAAATAACCATAGACCCCAGAAAATAGTTGCCATTGTTAAAGAATATCTTTTAAAATTGAAATGACTCATTACAATCTCAGATTGATCAAGAGTTGAAAGTATTTGTAAATCATAGATACTCCCGAATAATGCTATTGGTGCGGCAACCAAACTAAAAGCAAGCATCAACATAGCCTGTGTCGCATCTGTTTGCCTAAAAACTTTATATAATAAAATAGGAATAACAATATATAAGAGTTGAGTTATAATGCTTGCTAGAATTCCCACTCTAAAGAGTAATTCATTATTCTTTATGTTTTCTGTTGTAGCTAATGGATTTTCACTTACAACAAAAACCGAAGGAATATACATTAAAGCAAACATGCCAATAATCATCCAAACGGGATACAAAATTCGTAATGTTAAAAAAGTATTTTTCATAATTAAAAAGATATCTACCTTATGACGAATGACATAAGTATATGCAACACTACTTTCGAGAAATTTTATCCAACAGCTTAAATTTCTATAATAGCCTAACGAATAAATTAAAAAGAGCTCCCTAATTAAGTAAACTAATAAGTTGCTTTAAAGAAATACTTGATTCCTTCATAATTGGTAAAAACGGCCAAATATGTGGCATGTTTTCTCCATGAATTACTTTAAATTTTACTTTTTCTTTTTGAAGTATATCTTTAAGTACTATTCCATCAGGATACATAATATCATTCTCTGCAAGAAAAAGTATAGTTTCAGGAAAACCTTTAAAACTTCCGTAAATTGGAGATATTATAGGATCTTTTAATGAAACGTCTCCCGCACACATTTTTTTAGCACTGAAAATTCCTTTTTTAGAAAGCATCGGATCAATAACATCGTACTTATCAATATCTGGATTAGTTAATGATGCATCCATAACCGGTGAAACAAGTTGTATTTGTTTTGGTAAAGATTTGCTATTCTTAATAAGCCTTTGTGTTAATGCAGTTACTAAAGTTCCACCTACAGAATCACCTAATAAAATAATGTTCTCGGAATCAAACTCTTCAGTTGCTTGATCATACACAGCTTCAATATTCTCAGAGATTTCTATAATTTTATGCTCTGGTGCTTTAGGGTAATTACACAACCAAATAGTATAATCTGTTGCTTTAACTATAGTTTTAATAGTTTCCCAATGATGTTTTGCTGGACCAGAGATAAATGCACCTCCATGCACAAATACAATTAACTTATTTGAGTTATCGCTATGACGTACTTCGGTAACTTCAGTTTTTAAAACTTGAAATCTTCTTTTAATGTGTCTTTTAAAAAAACTTCCTTTAGGTTTGAAAACATCTTCTTTTCGGATTTTCTTAAAGTTTATAGGATCTTCGCTAAATAATTTTTTCAATCCTTTTAACTTGATAACCCAATGAGTCAAATAAAATGTGAAGCTTTGTTTCATATTTTTAAACAACTAATTCAAGAAATTATTTACTTAAAGACCATTCATGCTCTACATTAAATTGAACTGCAAGCGTAAGTTTTTCGTTTGTTGAAATTTTTAGTAATACTGCTTTTGCTGAACCTTTTACTTCTTGTTTTCCTGTTTTGTAATAAGTCCCATCCTCTACCTCTCCTATATCTTTTACTGAATCAATTTTGAATTCATTTGACCCTTCAGATAATAACACATAACTATCTTGCACATCGTCTAACAAACCACTAGACTTTGCTTGGTTATAGGTTTTCTCAGTTATAATATTTTCTCCTATCGAAAAAAATGAGAGTTTATCTTGGCCTTCAAGCGTAATTGTTTTTAAGTCATACTTCCCTACTTTTAACTTCGGGTCTAATGAATTTTCTACTTTAGAAAAGCCTAAATTAAGAGGATGTTTCTCATAAAATCCTTCATCAGTCATAACGTTAAATGTAGTTATAATGGTACCTTTTCTTAAACCATTACTGCTTCTTAATTCAAACTCTCCACTACTTGAGTCTTTTCCAATTTGAATATTACAGTAATACTTAGATTTGGTTTCAGTTACATTTGAATTAGTTTCGATTTCCTTAAACGGAATAATAGTATTGATGAATACTAACAAGACGATTTTCTTGATCATTTTTCTAGATATTTGGTTTTATAAATTAAATATAGTGGGTTTATTTTAATTAATATTCAGTTCTTTATGTTAAATCCCATAGTAATTCCGCCAATCTATCAAAAGCTGCATCCCAACCGCTTAAAACACCTTGTTTTTCTTGTTCTAATTTGTATGCTTCCGTTGGGTGAATTACGTTAAAAGTGAAATTAGTTTTTCCTTCATCTTTCTCAAAAAACACTTCCAACACTACTCCTTCCGTTTTCGGTTTAAAGTTAGCTTCACTTACTACTTTTTTATGATTAACAATCTCCCTAAAAGCTCCTTCTGCTGTAAATGCCAGTCCATTTGGCATTGACATTATATACTTCCAATTACTTCCTACATTAAAATCATAATTGATAATCTTGGTTTCCATTCCTTCGGGACTCCACCATTTTAGAATATACTCTGGTTTTGTGTAACATATCCAAACCAACTCTAAAGGTGAACCAAATGTTCTTTTAAGAGTTAGTGTTCTCCTAGTTTTATCTACTATTGTTTTACTCATAAACTTTATATTAAAAATTAATAAGACTGTTAATTCTTACGTTCCATAATCATTTTCCTACCTTTTGCATGTATGACTTGCTTCAGGATATCTCTAGTGAATTGATCTATATAGAAAATTATAGTTGTAGAGTTATCTGAAATATCACTAGTTGTTTGAACTTCCCAAACTGCTCTTTTCTTTCCTTTAAATTCTATTATTTTTTCTGTTGCTCCTTTAATTGATGCAGTCATTACACCAATTTTCAAATTCGGACTATAGTCAAAGATTGAAATTTTGGATTTATAGCCTTCCTCTAATGGAAGAAACCTTATAAGTTGTGGATAAAAATTACTATCAAAAAAAGAGTTCTCTACTTTCTCCAAAATTTGGGTTTTCTCTTGGTTCTGCTTATCGTAATAACTACCAGTAATGTTGTCTCCAAAAAATAAAATAATATCTCTTTGTTGATTATAAGATGAATGATAAATCGGAGTGAAATCTTTTGAATTTACTATTGTACTGTCAATCCAACTCCCTTTTGAATTATTCATTTTTATTTTAGTTGTTAGATAAATCTTATCACCTTCCTTATTCATAACAGTATTTACATTTCCTATTGATATTTTCTTATTATCAAAGGTCATATACCAATCCATTTCATATGTCTCTGATTTAAGAAGATCGACATTTGAAGTATTATCCTTTGGACTTATATCGATTTGCGCGAATGATTTGACCAAGACAAATACCGAGAACAACAAAATTTTTAGATTATGTGACATTAATTCTTTTTAAATTCAACAATCCAAAGATTAGAATTATAGTCTGAAAATTATTTGACATTTATCAAATAATACAATTTCTTATTCTTCTAGCTTTGTTCTTATAATTTTCGTGCAGAAGTAACAAGTCCCTTTGTGTTTCGTCAAATCAATAACATAAGACATTTTTTAAGCGAAAAAAAGTATCACAAATGCACAACTTGTTACGAAAATTTCAAGAAATAGCACATCTATCAAAAGAAAGTGAAATAATGCTATTGAATACAATTGAACGAATTGAGTATCCTGCTAAAACAAACCTACAAGAAATTGGAAAGGTTTGTAACAGCATTTACTTCGTTGAAAAAGGTGTTGCAAGAACTTATTATTATAAAGATGGTAAAGACATAACTTATTGGATCGTAACTGAAAATGATTTTGTCGGAGCAATGGGTAGTTTTTTTACAAGAGAACCTAGCAATAAATTAGTAGAAACTATTGAACCTTGTATACTGTGGAAATTTGATTTTGACAAACTGGAAGAACTATTTCAGGTAAATCAAGAATTGGAAAGATCAGCAAGATTATTTTCTTATTATGGTATTGGATTATTAGAAAAACGGGCTGACAGTTTACATTTTAATACTGCTAAAGAACGTTACGATATTATCTTAGAAAAACAACCCGATGTATTAAAACGTGTTCCTTTAGGAATAGTTGCTTCTTATTTAGGAATTACTCAAGAAACACTCAGTAGAATTAGAGCAAATAAATAATATAGAATTATTAAAGAAATAGATTACATATACGAACACTTTGAAACCTACATTAAACTTTCAGAAGAGTTAAAAGTAGAGTTAGCAAATAGATTGGAACTTAAAACTTTTACTAAAGGAGAGTTAATTTTAAACGCCAATCAGATTTGTACTGAAAGCTATTTTATTCGTGAAGGAATTGTAAGAACATACTTTTTAAAAGACGGAAAAGAAATAAGTGAATATTTCTGTAGTGTAAATGAATGGGTAAATTCTCCAAAAAGTTTTATGAGAAGAACAACAGACATTTATTTTATTGACGCTATTGAAGATACAGTAGCTTTTAAATTGCATGTAAATGACCTTATGTATTTATTTGAAAAATTTCCCGAAATGGAGCGATATGCTAGATTATCAATGGGAAGTGTTTTTGGTCATTTGATGGAAAGAATTGCATCAATGCGTTTTACATCTGCAAAGGAACGCTATCTTCATTTTAAAGAAATTTATGCAAATATATATCCAAGAATACCATTAGGTATGGTAGCTACTTATTTGGGTATTACACAAGAAACTTTGAGTAGAATAAGGTCTCAAAAATGATTATTTGATATAGGTCAAAGGATTAGACATTCTTGTTTACTAGATTTGGTTCTAAATTAATATCGAATGAGAAAAAAAATCAAAATCCTAGTAATTGTCTTTGTATCACTTTTAGTTTTCGGACTTATATTCCTTTTCACTCACGTTCCAAAACTATCAGATAAACACGGGGTTGTAGAAGCTAAATTATACTTGGGTAATTCTGAAAACCAACCATTGTTTGTTGGTTTTGGTGGCGGTGGCGGTGGTAATGATTGGACTCGAACGTATTTAAAACAAAAACGTGATAGTTTAAACAATAGAGGATTTGCAGTATTGGCAATTGGGTATTTTAATGCTAATGGAACTCCTGAAAATTTAGATAGAATTTCTCTTGACGCTATAAAAGACACAATTTTATCTATTGCTAACCATCCTAAAATTGATAATTCTAAAATCATATTATTCGGTGGTTCTCGTGGTGGTGAACTTGTTTTGAATTTAGCAAGTAGATACAAAGAATTTAACGGAGTAATTGCGGCATCTACATCTCATGTTAGCTTTCCCGCAATTACAATTTATGCGAATACTTCTTCTTGGACGTACAAAGGTCAGGAAGTTCCTTATGTTCCTGCACCTTTAAAAACGATATCACCTGCGATAAAAGGAGATTTATACACCGCGCATTCAATGATGCTTGAAGATAAAGAAGCTGTAAAAAATGCAGAAATTGAAGTTGAAAATATTAAAGGTCCAGTTTTAATCATCTCAGGTAAAAAAGACGATCAATGGCCTGCATCTCAAATGTCCGAACAAATTATGAAAAGGTTAAGGGAACATAATTTTAAACATTATCATCATCATGTTCAACTAAACGGAGGTCATGTAGCACCTTTAAAGAATTTTAATGTGGTTTATGAATTCCTTGACAATCATTTTAAAAATAACTAAGATTACTTCACATTGATGAAACGAAATAAAGAACGCTTTGCTAAAATTTTAACTTTAAAAATTCTAAGTATGTAACACTTTTAAAAACCAAATATAATCAACATAAATGATTATAATTAATTTGGAATTTGTTTTAAAAACATCACTTTTTGTGATGTTTTTTTTAGTTATAGAAAAGTTTAAAAAAGAATAAAACCATCTCAAATAAAAATAGATGTTGGTTTTGTAATTTTTACTTGAATAAGACATAAACTAGATTAAATAATAACTTAAATTATTAAATATAACACTGGAGATATACTAGCTGTAATAGCTTTTTTATCGGATTTCTACACATATCTCTTCACATCAGGGGTTCAAAAAAAATCATTCAAAACCCCTATAAAACCTAGGATCTAAATTTTTGCACCCTTATTTGCACCCGTTCATTTCTTTGCACAAGCTCAAAAATCAAATAGTATTGCATTGTGTTTAATGTAAATCTCTTTAACAAAGATGAATAAAAGAATACTTTTAGTACTAACCCTATTTTCGTTTTTCGTGTACAGTCAAAATTCTTGTACACTAGACGAAACCAAATTCACAGGAACATTTACCACAACCACAGTTGGTGGAACAAAAATTAAAGCAAGTGATGCAACTGCTCAACATCAATTTGGAGAGCGAGTGGCTATAGATGGAAATATTGCAGTAGCAAGTTCTAGAAGTAATGAATCAGCTGCAGGTAAAGTCTATGTTTATATTAATGACGGATCTGGTAATTGGACACAACAAACGATTTTAACAGCAAGCGATAGTTTTTCTGGTGACAATTTTGGATCATCTGTTGCTATTGAAGGAAATTATGTAATTGTTGGAGCTCGTTCTCAAACTAATTCCTCAGCAGTAGATACAGGAGCAGCTTATTTATTTGAATACAATGGTTCTAATACTTGGACTGAAGTAGCTGTATTTGAACCTAGCGATGGAAGTTCTGGTGATCGATTTGGAGAATCAGTTTCTATAGAAGGGAATCTAATTTTAATTGGTGCTAGAGATGGATGTGTAGGAGGTTGTGCGTATTTATACGAAAATGACGGAACAGGAACATTTACATACACAGAAACGAAGTTAGAACCTCAAGTAAAATCAGATTATTCTGGAGCGCGTTTTGGATACACCGTTTTAGTTAAAGATGGTCGTGCTTATGTAGGAGGAACTAGAGATTATTCTTCCTTGGGTGATTTTGATGCAGGAAGCGTTCAAATTTGGGATCAAGCCAATGATGGAACTTGGTCACGTACCCACAGATTAAGAGGAACAGAAACTTCAGAATCTTTTGGTGGTAGTATTAGTGTAGAAGGTGATTATTTAGTTATTGGTGCATTCAACTATGCAACCAGCTCTACTCCAGAAGCTGACCAAGGAAGAGTATATATTTATAAGGCTGATGTTAATGGAGATTATTTAGACGCTAACAGAGTCATGATTCAAAATACAGATAAAGATAGCTTCACAAATCAGCGTTTTGGATCAGCAGTCGCTTTACAAAACGGATATTTGTATGTTGGAGCTCGTGGTAATTCCGGTGAGTCAAATTCAGATGCAGTGTACATCTTTAAAGATGATGGAACGAATAACTGGACTCAATTTTCAAAATTAACCACTGGAGATTCAGTAGGATATTTTTCAAATAATGCTCTTTCAGTTTCATATCCGAATATGATTGTAGGGCAACTAAATGATCATTTTCCAAGTAGTTCTGGAGCCATCCACTTTGTTCCTTTGGCAAGTACGGTAACACCAACAGTTTCTGTTACAGAAACTACAGAGGCTCTTATTGGTCAAAATAATGCAACTATAAAACTTAGTTTTACTGATGAAGCTACACGTTCCGAAATTCAATTTAGTATTGATGGTGGAACAACTTACCCATATACATTTAGCGACGATGCTTTGACTGGTGAAATTACTAATCTTGGTATAGGTTCGTATGATCTTAGAGCAAAATTTAATTCTGGTTCATGTGTGTTAGACTTAGGAACTGTATCTGTAAATCAGGCTCCCTATACAGCTATTCCAGATGCGAATTTTGAAGCAGCTCTTAACGCTTTAGGTTATGATGATATTGCAGGAGATGGACAAGTTCCTACTAGTACTATAGAAGTAATAACAACACTTGAATTAAACAATCAAAACATTTCTGATTTAACAGGAATTAATGATTTTGTTGCATTAGAGTCATTAAAATTACAATATAACAATTTGACTTCTTTGGATGTTTCAAGATTAGTCAATCTTAAAACACTTTGGGCTTCAAATGGGAATATTTTCAGCACTATAGATGTTAGTAATAATACAGCACTACAAGATTTTAGGATAAGACAATATACAGGTACTTCCATTGATTTATCCAGCCTTACTTTGTTAAATCGTTTTTCATGTACGAGTTGTGATTTAACTAGTTTGGATACTAGCAATAATCCTAACTTGAGTTATTTAGATTTATGGGATTCTGAAATTAACTCTCTAGATTTAAGTACTAATACAAGTTTAGCTACACTTGATGTTTATTCTACTAAGCTTACTTCATTAGACTTATCTAAAAACACTTCTCTTATCAGCTTAACTGCAAATGATATTGCAACACTTACAAGTTTAAATGTTCAAAATGGAAACAATACGAATGTTACAAAATTTCAAGTTTCTGGCAATACTGGACTAACCTGCATTAATGTTGATGATGCGGCTTACAGTACTACAAATTGGACTGATATTGATGCCGGAATGTACTTTTCAACATACAATTGTAGATATACGCAAATCCCTGATGCTAATTTTGAAGCAAGATTAAATGCTTTAGGTTATGACGATATTGCGAATGATGGGCAAGTTCCAACGGATTTAATTGAAGTGGTTACTGAACTGCAACTAGCAGGTCAAAACATTACAGACCTTACGGGTATAGAAGATTTTACAGCACTTGAAGAATTAAAAGCAAATGGTAATAATATTACCTCAATTGACTTATCCAATAATACTGCTTTAAAATTGTTTCAAATGACAAGTAGTTCTTCTCTTGGTTCTATCAATGTAAGTAATAATCCAGTATTAGCAGATCTTCAAATTCGATCTTTAAATAGTTCTATTGATATTTCTAATCTTTCAGCATTAGATCGTTTTGCTTGTGTTGACTGTACATTTACAACTTTAAACACTAGTGGTAATCCAAACCTTCGACATTTAGATCTTGAAGATACACCTGTTACTGCAATTGATGTGAGCACAAATACTAAATTAGAAATTCTAGAATTAGAAAACACAAAATTAGTAGAACTAGACCTATCAAAGAATACTTCATTTAAATATTTGTATGCTCAAGACATCACAACGCTATCAACGTTAAATATCCAAAACGGAAACAATACAAATATTAGTGCTTTTGATATTCTAGGTACTCCTGTATTCTGTGTCCTTGTAGATGATACAACTTACAGTACGACAAATTGGACAAATATTGAATCTACTACATTGTTTAGTGAGACGAACTGTAACTATACAGCTATTCCTGATGCTACTTTTGAAGCAGTACTAGAATCTCAAGGTTATGATAATATTTCTGGTGACGGACAAGTACCAACATTTTTAATTGAATCTCTTACCGTACTAAATATTAGTAGCAAAGGAATATCTGATTTAACCGGTATTGAAGATTTTGTTGCACTTGAAGAATTAAAAGCAAATCAAAATGATTTGACCAGTATTAATTTAACTAATAATCCTGCTTTACGAGTTCTTTGGATTAGACAAGGGAATAACAACTTCTCATCAATTGATGTAAGTAAAAACACAGCACTAGAAGACTTTAGAATTCAGTACTCTGGAACTTCACTTGATATTTCTAATAATACAGCTTTAACTCAATTTATGTGTACCGACTGTAGCCTTACTTCACTTAATACGAGCTCTAATACAAATTTAAATTATCTCGATTTAGAAGGTTCGGATATTACAGCACTTGACTTGAGTACTAATATTAATTTGACTGGTTTGGAAATTGACAAAACTAGATTAATAACGTTAGACTTGTCTAAAAACGCATCACTGAAATATTTATATGCAGACAATATTACATCACTAACAAGTTTGAATATTCAAAACGGAGCAAACACAAATATTTCTGCATTTGAAACTGTAGGTACACCAGTTCCTTGTGTTGTAGTTGATGATGTAGCTTATAGTACTACAAACTGGACTGATGTTGAGGCAACAACTAGATTTAATGTAACCAATTGCAACTATACTACGATTCCAGATCCGAATTTTGAAAGTGCATTAAATAATTTGGGTTACGATGATGTTGTTGGTGATGGAAAAGTACCAACATCATTAATTGAAGCTGTTACAGTTTTAGATGTTAGCAATCAAAACATTTCTGATTTAACTGGAATACAAGATTTTACTGCGTTAACGGACTTGAACTGTGAAATTAACACACTAACAACGTTAGATGTAAGTACCAATTCAAATCTTCAAAAGATTGTTTTTGATGAAAACAACATTACTACCATAAACTTTGGAGCGAATACCAACCTTAACTCTATAGAAGGAAGATACAATCAATTAAGTTCAATAGATATAACTCAAAATACAGGACTAACCTTCATAAATATTAGAAATAATTTATTTTCGAGTATTAATGTATCTAATAATACATTGCTTGAAACAATTAACATTCGTGAATGTACAAATGTTACAAGTATAGATGTTTCTTCAAATACTAATCTTAAATTTCTGTATCTACAAGATGTTGGTTTAACCGATATAGATATTACTCAAAATACGTTATTAGAGGTTATAACTCTAGAGAGAAATAACCTATCAGCAATTGATGTATCCAACAATACTGCTTTAAGACAACTTAGAGTATCGGAGAATAATATAACTCGATTAGACGCTTCAAATAATACTGCATTGACACGTTTATCTTGTGATAACAATCAATTAACATTTTTAAATGCACAAAACGGAAATAATACTGCGATAGCAAATGGAGATTTTAACGCAACTGGTAATACCGACTTAAAATGTATTAAAGTTGATGATTCAGCATGGAGCACAACAAACTGGACAAATATAGATTCGGGTGTTTCCTTTTATAGTACAGGTGTTTGTAGATATACTACAATTCCTGACTCTAATTTTGAAGTCGCACTTGAAAACTTAGGTTATGATGATATTTCAGGAGATGGAAAAGTGCCAACTGAAAATATAGAATCTGTAACAGATTTAGATTTAAGAAGTAAAACTATTTCCGATTTAACAGGTATTGAAGATTTCATTGCCATAAAATCACTTAATCTTAAAAACAACAGCTTAACTTCAATAGACTTAACTAACAATGCTGACTTAGAAACTTTAGGTGTCAGCGAAAATGATTTGACCAGTATAGATCTTTCAAAGAACTTAAAGTTGACTAATCTAGATATTGGTGCAAATCCAATTACTTCTATAGATGTTTCTAATAATACTTCTTTAACAAGATTAGAATGTCCTGTTACAGACATAACCTCTATTGACGTAAGTAATTTAACACAACTTACTTTCCTAGAATTATTTCAAACTGATATTACAACTCTAGATGTTAGTAATAATCTAGTTTTAAAAAATTTAATCTTATATAGAACTAATTTAACTTCATTAAATCTTTCCTTAAACACAGAACTAACACAACTACGTATTGATTATACAGATATTCCAGCTATTGATCTAACATCAAATACAAAACTTGTTGAAGTTAGAATAAACGGTTCTGATATTACTACAATAGACCTTACCAATCAAGTTGCTTTAACTGATTTTTATGGGCAAACAGGTGCTTTAGAATATATTAATATTAAAAACGGGAACAATACGAACATCGTCAATTTTGATGTGAGAAACAATAACGATTTAACTTGTGTAACCGTTGATGATGCAACCTACAGTACAACTAACTGGACAAACATTAGTTCTTCTACTAGTTTTACCGAAGGAATTTATTGTGATTATACGGATATACCAGATGCAAATTTCGAAGCGCGATTAGAGGCTTTGGGTCATGATGATATTTCTGGCGATGGTAAAGTTCCTACAAAATTAATTGAAGAAGTTACTTCTTTAACCATAAATGGACATTCGGTATCAGATTTTACAGGAATTGAAGATTTTACCGGATTAACGTATTTAGACGTTGGTAATAATGACATTACTAGTCTTGATGTATCAAATCTTACTTTACTAACATTTCTGAGAGTTGATGGTAATTCGTTAACAAGTTTAGATCTTTCAAAAAATACTTTATTAGTAGATTTAAGATGTTCTTATAATGCAGGTATCACAAGTTTAAATCTATCAAATAATACTTTACTTGAAACCGCTCATTTAGGAAATAATAGTCTTGCAAGTTTAGATCTAAGTAGCAATCCATTCTTATATGATTTACGTCTTACAGGAAATGACTTAACTTCAATAAGCCTAACAAATAACACAGCATTACAAACTTTAATTGTAAGTAACAATCCTTTAACTACTCTAGATCTAACTGCGAATACAGCATTAACTTCTCTTTACGCAACTAATTGTGGATTAATATCTGTTACGAATATAAATACAACAGTTTTACAAAATTTATACTTACAAAAGAATAATCTTACGAGTATTGATTTTTCAAGTAGTGTAGGAACAATTACTAATATGTATCTATCCGAAAATAGTTTAACAGAATTAGATTTCACGGGAGCTATTAGTTTGAAAAAGCTATCTGTTTATGAGAATAATATTTCAAGTTTAGAAGTAACACAAGCGGTGAGTTTAGAAGAAGTATATGTTACCGATAATGATTTGACATACTTCAATGTAAAAAACGGAAACAATACAGCAATTCATGAATTTCATGCCGATAATAACCCTTCTTTAACTTGTATTTTAGTAGATGACGCTGCAACAAGTACTACTCGATGGGTTAGTGGTATTGATGATACTGCAAGTTTTAGTGATACGTACTGTCGTTACACGGCTATTCCAGATTCAATTTTTGAAGCTAGATTAGAAGCTTTAGGTTATGATGATATTTCGGGAGATGGACAAGTACCTACTAAATTAATCGAAGTAGTTACTAGCTTAAATCTTAACGATATTGGAATTAGTGATTTAACAGGAATTGAAGATTTCACAGCTTTAGTTACCTTAAATGCCAGAGGTAATAACTTTACTACAATAGATGTTAGTAACAATATCTTACTAGAAACATTAACTGTTAATACTAATAATCTAACTACAATTGATGTATCAAAAAATGTAGCATTAAGAATATTAAATCTTGGAACAAATTTATTTACCTCTGTTGACGTATCTAAAAATGTAAATTTGAGAGACTTATTCGTTCAAGGAAATAGTGGTTTAACTTCCTTAGATCTTAGTAACAATACACAGTTACAAAACTTATATACTACCAATACCAATATTGCTTCATTAGATATTAGCCTTAATTCTAACCTTAAAACATTAGAAGTTTATAAAACTCCTATTGCAAATATTGATTTATCAAATAATCCAGATATTACTACACTACGTATCGATGAAACTAATATCACAGAAATAGACTTAAGCAATAATGTAAATATTGAAACCTTGCGTGTTAACGATACGGGTATTGAAACTTTAGATTTAAGTAAGTTAACATCTTTAGAAAAATTATGGGCACATGATACTAGTTTAAATTATTTGAATGTAAAAAATGGCAATAACACTAATGTTCTTACTTTTAGAATAGAAAACAATCCTAATTTAACATGTGCCATTGTTGATGATCCTAGCTACAGTACAACAAATTGGACCGATATTCCTTCTGGATTTGTATTTAGTACTACATATTGTGATTACACATCAATTCCAGATGCTAATTTTGAAGCTGCTTTAGAAGCTTTAGGTTATGATGATATTTCAGGTGATGGACAAGTACCAACACCATTAATTGAAGTAGTTGAAGACTTAACAATCGTTTCAAAATCAATTGCAGATATTACTGGTATTGAAGATTTCAAAGCATTGAAAACATTAAACTGTGCAGGAAATACATTTACAAGTCTTAATCTTTCAAACAATACGGAATTAACTTCAGTAATCACAAAGTTTACTCCTATTGCAACTTTAAACATTAGTAATAGTGTTCATCTAGATATGTTAGTATGTTCATTCAATAACTTAACAACGCTTGATGTATCAAATAATATTGCATTAACGTATTTAGAATGTAACAATAATAACTTAACAGCATTAAATGTTTCAAATAACGTTGCTTTACAAGATTTACGTTGTGGAAGTAATAGTTTAACAGCCATTGACGTAACGTACAACACAGCGCTTACTTCATTCTGGTGCCAAGACAACGCTATTACAGATTTAGATTTAAGTAATCAAACTGGATTAGTTTCTATTACAGTTAATAACAACAGCTTAACCAATTTAAACGTTAAAAACGGAAACAACACAAATGTTACTAATTTTATAGCCACTGGTAATATAAACTTAACATGTATTAATGTTGATGATGTTACATACAGTACAACAAATTGGTTGGGTATTGACAATACTGCTAATTTTAGTAGTACGGGCTGTAGTTATACACAAATTCCTGATGCAAACTTTGAAGCGGAATTAGAAGCTTTAGGTTACGATGATATTTCTGGTGACGGACAAGTACCAACCTATTTAATTGAAGTGGTAACGAGTTTAGCACTTCCTAATAGAGGAATTAGTGATTTAACAGGAATTGAAGATTTTGTAGCCTTGACCTCTCTAAACTGTAGAGTAAATAACCTAACAGCTTTAGATGTAACTCAAAACACATTATTAAAGACGTTAACTGCAGATGGTAATTCAATTACTTCGATTGATTTATCTAACAATACTGATTTAGAGATTTTAAATTTAGCTGGAAGTAATTTAACCTCTATTGACCTTACCAATAATAGTTCATTACGTAAGTTATTACTTAACGGTAATGGTGGGTTAACAAGTCTAGATATTAGTAAAAACACTAAACTTGTTGAATTTAAAGCCTATGCTACTAATATTACTGCATTAGATTTCAGTGTTCATCCTGACATAGAAACATTAGAATGTTACGGTACGCAAATTAGTACAATTAATCTTTCTAACAGTCCAGATTTACGTGTACTTCGTGTTGATAACACAAATATTACTGCATTAGACTTGAGTAATAATCCGAACATTGAAACATTACGTGTAAATGATACAGGTATTCAAATTTTAGATTTAACAAATCAAACAGCACTGAAAAATTTATATGCACATGATACGAGCTTAACTTCTTTAAATGTGAAAAACGGAAATAACACCAATGTTACCACGTTTAGAGCAGAAGGTAATCCTAACTTAACTTGTATCGTTGTTGATAATGTTACTTACAGTACGAACAATTGGACCGATATTGATGGAACTGCAAGTTTTACAAATAGCTACTGTCGTTATACTACAATCCCAGATGCAAATTTTGAAGCAGCTTTAGAAGGTTTAGGTTATGATGATATCTCGTCAGACGGTCAGGTTCCTACAGATTTAATTAAAGGAATTACATCTTTAGAAGTGAATAACCAATCAATTACAGACTTTACTGGAATCGAAGACTTTGTTGGATTAACTCATTTAGATGTTGGTAATAATAGCGCTGGAAGTATTGATATTACAAATCTTGTTTTATTAGAATTTGTAAGATTAGATGCGATGTCATTAACATCAATCGATCTTTCTAAAAACACTGCACTTGTCGATTTACGTTGTTCTTTTAATTCAGGATTAACTAGTATCGATGTATCAAATAATACGCTACTAGAAACAGCACATATCGGTAATAATAGTTTAACGAGTATTAACCTAAACAATAACCCTCTATTATATGAACTAAGATTGTCTCACAACAATTTAACAAGTGTAGATTTATCTAGCAATACGGCACTAACAGAATTGAATATAACTAACAATGATTTAAGTTATTTAAATCTTAAGAATGCTAACAATATAAAGATTGTAATATTTTATAGTACGGGGAATCCATCATTAAGTTGTGTTTTAGTTGATGACGCTAATTACAGTACAACAAATTGGACAAATATTGATAATACAACAAGTTTTAGTGACACGTATTGTCGTTATACAGCAATTCCTGATACTAGTTTTGAAGCAAGACTAGATGCTTTAGGTTATGATGACGTTTCAGGTGACGGACAAGTACCAACTGCGTTAATTGAGAATGTTACGTATTTATATGTTCCAGTAAATGCTGGTACTCCAATTACAAGTTTATCAGGTATTGAAGATTTTGTGTCATTAGAACGATTAATTTGTTCTGGAAGCAGACTTACATCTATTGATTTAAGTAATAGTCCAAACTTAACAGAAGCTAACTTGAGTAATAATAATTTAACTAGTATTTCAATAAATGGATTAACTGCCTTAGAAAATCTTCAATTGGGTGGAAACAATTTGTCATCAATTGACGTAACAACCAATACAGTTTTAATCGATTTAGATTTAAGAGGAAGTGATATTACAACTTTAAATGTTACCAATAATACTGCTCTAGAAACATTAGATATTGGAAGTAATGAAATTTCAACTATTGATCTTTCAAATAACACAGTATTAGAAAGCTTTACGTTCTCTTCTACCCCATTAACTTCATTAGATCTATCTAACAACATTAATTTGTATTATGTGGAAGGAGAATATGCCAATAATTTAACTGAATTAGATTTGAGTGCCTTACCATTATTAGATGAAGTATATTTAAATGATTGTGCCTTATTAACTTCTATAAATATTAAAAACGGAAAGAACACCGATATTTCTGATTTTGAAACTACTGGATCTCCAAACTTAACGTGTATTCTAGTAGATGATGAAACATATAGTACTACAAACTGGACATCAATTGATGATCATACTAGTTTTAATAATATTTCCTGTGAACAAGTTCAAGTAGCAATAAAGGTGTACTTACAAGGTGCATATTTAAACCCCAACACAGGAGAAGAAAGCTTGATGCGAGATGATTTACGTGTATCAGGAGGCGTTTACGGTTCAACCTCACCTTATAGCGATAGCGCTACTATTTCAGATGCCATTAAAGTGGATGATGCGGGATCTGATTCAATGGTAGATTGGGTTTGGGTAGAACTTAGAGATGCTAATGATTCAAGTATTGTTATTGCTCAAAAATCTGGAGTTTTACAGCGCGATGGTGATATTGTAGATGTTACAGACAGCAGAAATGCCCCTCTAACTTTCTCTGTCGCTTCAAACAATTATTTCATCGTAGTAAAACACAGAAATCATTTGAGTGTTATGACGTCATCTCCAACAAGCTTATCTTCCACTTCTACAACTTTAGATTTAACTTCGAACGCGAACTTAGTTTCTGGTGGAGCAAATGCTTTAGTTGATATGGGAAGTGGAATTTTTGCCATGATCTCTGGAGATTTTGATGAGAATGGTCAAATTCAAAACATCGATACTAACGATGTTATTCAATTACTAGGAGTTTCAGGATATAATAAAGCCGATCTTGATATGAACGGACAAGTACAAAATGCCGATATCAATAATTTATTGAATCCAAACATCGGTAAAGGAGAACAATTTTAAACCCCTCTTGCTTCGTATAAAATTAATGCCAATTGATATCCTATAAAAGTGTTGTCAATTGGTATTAGTTTTTTATTCCATAAAAGATTCAACACAAAATAACCCCAAGAACATGAAAAAAATTACGTTAATCTTAGTTACTTTTCTACTCGTATTATCTTGTAAAAAAGATGATGATTTTACTGTAGAATCAATCAATCAAAATATTACAAATGAAGAATTTGCAATTGCCAACTTTGGAACCACAATTACGTCAAACTTTTTTGGACGTATAGTTAATAAAGATGGTCAAAATATTAAAGATGTTCTCATAACTATAGGTAATGAAAGTACGTACACCGATCATAACGGAATTTTTACCTTTACTGATGCTCCTGTTTATGAGAATTTTGCATTAATAAAAGCTTCCAAAGATGGATATATTCAAGCCAGTAGAGCTTTAATACCAAATTCAAATAGTTCAAATGATGTGCAAATTACTTTACTTGAAAAAAACATTGTGGGTAATGTTTCTTCTGGAAGCCCTTCTGAAGTCACTTTATCAAATGGTTCAAGTGTAAGTTTTGGAGGAGATTTTGTTGACTCAAATGGAAATCCATATAACGGTAATATCGAAGTTTCCGTTCATTACTTAGAACCAAATCAAGAATCTACATTTACCGAAATGCCAGGAATGTTATTTGGACAACGTGAAAATGGTTCTGCATCCGCAATGGAAACTTATGGAATGTTAGCGGTGAACTTATATTCATCAACTGGAGAGGAATTAAATATTGCTGAGTCCTCACCAGCTACATTAAAATTTCCAGTTTCAACCTCTACACCAAATGCACCAGTTGAGATTCCATTATGGTATTTTGATGAAGAAGTAGGATATTGGAAAGAAGAAGGTTCAGCAACTAAAGTTGGAAACGAATACATAGCTCAAGTAAATCATTTTACATGGTGGAATTGCGATATACCTTTAGACGATATCAATATCTGCTTTACGTTACAATACGAAAATACAGCAGTAAATTCAACGCAGCCCATTGCAAATAATTATTTTGAGATTAGGAGAAACACAACAGGACAGATCATATACTCTGGATATACAAATGATGTTGGTGAAGAATGTGGTATATTTCCTAAAAATGAAGAAGTAACTATAAATGTTTACGGTAATGACGCTTGTTCTACCGAAGTAATTCACTCACAATCTTTAGGTATATATAGTTCGGATGCATCAATACAAATAACAATACCTACATTATCATCATCATTATCAAATGCAATCATAAGAGCAAGCGTAAAAGATTGTTCCGGAAATCCCATGACGAATGGATATGCTGTTATATATAACAAAAATTCAAATTCTTTTGATTTCAATAACACAGTTTATATTACTAACGGGATAGTAAACACAAGTTTGTTGTATTGTAACTCTGCTGACTATGCAATGGTTGTTTTTGATTTGGATTCTAATAACGTTTCAGATGAAATACTATTAACGTTAAACCCAAATACAACGACAGATTTAGGAGCTATATCATTATGTGGAAATACAGTTGGAGGCACTTATGTAGGAAATGTTACCATTAAAAATCAACAAGAATTGGATTTCTTTGGAATGTTTGGCTATTCTGAAGTTCAAGGAAATTTAACAATTCATGTGGATAATAGTACTAGAGCTATATTAACTAGTTTACAACCTTTGTCAAGCCTAAAAAAAGTCCAAAACTTTAGTCTTTTAAGTACTGGTTTATCCTCTTTAGAAGGATTGGAAAATCTTACAACTTCTGGGAATTTCTATGTAAGTGATGATACCATAACATCCCTAGATGGATTGCAAAATATAGTGGATGTACAATCTTTAGCTATTTATAATTGTGATTTATTAACCACGTTAAATGGATTACAAAATTTGGTCAATGTTGATTATGATTTCTACTTGTTAAGAAATCCACAACTCGCAAATTTTACAGGATTAACTAGTTTACAATCCGTGGGTTCAATTGATATTCAAGATTGTGATTCATTTCAAAACATTGAAGGATTAACAAGCTTTAATTCATTCTTTGATCTTAAAATTGAAAATTGTTCATCGTTAACATCATTAGCTGGTATGGATACAATCTTATCTAATAGTTCTGTTACAATTAGTAGTATTAATCTAAAAAACAACCAATCGTTAGTGGCATTAACGGGTTTAGAAAATTTGCAAAAGGCAAGTTATTTAGTCTTAGAAAGTAATGGAAATCTAACAAACTTAACTGCTTTATCTAATTTGACAACCTTAGATGCTTTGTTTTTAAGAGATAATAATGCACTAACAACTTTAGATGGCTTAGATAATTTGACTAGTGTAAACTGGTTAGGTATTGGAACTTATGGATCGTGCAATGGACAAGGAAATGGTGGAAACACTAATCTACAAAACTTTTGTGCCTTATCTAATTTGATAATAAACGGATCTATTGGAACTTCATATCATGTATGTAATAATGCCAACAATCCAACAGTTTCAGATATACAATCTGGAAATTGTAATTAAAATAGACTTCTATTAATGGAGATACTATATCAACATAAATTTATTGAATCCAAACATCGGTAAAGGAGAACAATTTTAATCTTTAAAACCTCCCATTTTAAAAAAGAAACTTACACTTAACTTCAAAAAACAACCTATGGATAAACTCAAAATTGGAGCAGAAATTAGCAACTTAAAGAAGATTTTAGTTGATGATGAAAAATTCTATCAAATTCCGGATTATCAAAGACCGTATTCTTGGGATAAAGAAAATATTTCTGATTTAATCGATGATTTAATCAATGCTTTTAAATCAAAAGAAAATGAAAACTATTTCTGCGGATCAATTGTATTAGTTGAAAACAGTAACGATAATCGTTTTGACATTATTGACGGACAGCAGAGAATTACGACGTTTACTATTATAGCATGTGTATTCCGAGATTTATATGGTAATATCTTAGGTAAAAAAGCATTAAAATATATATCAAACTCTATTCAAGATGAATTTGAAGAAAACAAACGAAAACTAAGGTTTTTAACAAATGAGAAAAATCAAATAGACTTTGAGACTGAAGTACTAAAAAAAATTCATTTTGTCGACTTCAAAAACATCGAACGAGAGCTCAAAAACAAAAAATATTTAGCCAACGCTCATTACGTAAGTTCATTTTTAAAAGAAAAAACAGAAGCAGAAAACATTAATATTGAGGGATTTATAATTTGGTTTTACGAAAACGTTGTTCTTGCAGTAATTACATGTCCATCTCAAGATAGTGCTATTCAAATATTCAATGTTCTCAATGATCGAGGAATGCCTCTAAGTTCAATTGATATTTTGAAATCATCTTTAATGGTTAAACTAAGCAATAAAGAGGATATGAAAGCATTTAAAACAAAATGGGAAGGTATAAATTCAAATTTAAAATTTGTCAATTTAGATATTGATGCTATGTTGAATACATATTTGTATTATAAATTAGCTTCAAATCCGAAAAACAGGCTAGATAAAGAACTTCTTGAAATATTCAAAAAAGAAAACAAGGATTCATTAGAAATTATTAAAGAAATAAGTGATTTCTCAGAAGCTTATATTGAACTTTATAATTCTCAAGACAAATATATTTATTGTTTGAAATATTTAAGACATAAAATTTATTGGAACGCTATCATTACTACAGCTATTTATGAGAATTACAAAGATACTTCCAAACTTATTCAACTTCTTGTTGCCTACTATTACCAAAATTGGATAGCAGGTAAAACAGTAGCTCGAATTAAGCAAACGTCTTTTAATATTTTAAAACTAATTAAGGAGCATTCACCTATTTCTGCTATTCAAGAGGAACTAAAATCTAATCTAGAAAATTATGGTACTACAAAATCCTTTATTGAAGAATTAAATGGAATTAAAGTTTACAATAGAAAATGGTGTAGAGCTGTTTTATTATTAGTTGAATACTTTACAACTGATAACGATAAAATAAACTTTATTCCTTTAACCCCAAATTTACATTTAGAACATGTTTTGCCTCAAACATTAAATGACTATTGGTCGGAAACTTTTACTGAAGAGCAAATCGAAAACTGGACAGATTCTTTAGCCAATCTTACTCTATTATCCTTAAGAAAGAATGTTCAAGCGCAAAACCACAATTTCAATGAAAAGAAAAAAGCTTATGCCGATAGTGATAATGTCATTTCATCATTTCTAATAACTCAAGAGATTTTAAAAGAAGATTATTGGAATATAGATACTTTAGAAAAGCGACGTGAATATTTAAATACAAGAATTTTAAATAAAACGATGATTCTTTAATTTTAAAACCTCCCATTTAAAAAAAGAAACTTACACTAAATTCTATTTTTTACTTTCATAAGAGATAATACTAACTTCAAAATGTATTATCTCTTTTTTTTGATTGTATAAATTTCTTATGAGTATCCTTTATAAAACTTTGAAGGAGGTTATTTGTTGGAAAATTATGTTTGATTCTTGCTAACAAAAAAATCTTCACTATAAAATGAAGGTACATTTTTCTAATCTCAAAAATCAAAGATCTTACAATTTTACAAGCCTAATTTTTCATTCATAATGATGAAAAATATGTAGAACTTGATTATTATTTCTCTTATAAAACCCTTCTCTAAAATCAATTTTTACATACTTTTTTTCATTTTGTTCAGTATAGGGGTTCAAAAAAAAACCTCTAAAACCCCTATAAAATATAGACTCTTAATTTTTGCACCCTTTTTTGCACCCTGTGATTTCTTTTTTTAAGCGTTAAAACCAAATAATATTGCACCATGGTTTTACCAAAAGATTTAAACCTGGATCAAGAAGATAAAATTCCAGTTGACAATTTTGGTAAAATGTAAGTTTTAAAATAAAGAATTTAAATAACACCCTACACATGAAATTCAAAAATGACCCACACAACATTTGCAATTCGATTTGCTTAAAAAGATGGAATTCTTTCTTATTCCTTTTTCTATTTTCTTTAATCGCTTACTCACAAACTCCAGAAGGTTTTAATTACCAATCTGTAGTTAGAGATGCTTCAGGAGATGTAATTTCTAATTCGGCAGTTGGAGTACAATTCAAGTTACACCAAACAACAGCAAGTGGAACTGTAGTATATACCGAAACTCATACCCCAACTACAAATGCTTATGGAGTTTTCAACTTAGTTGTTGGTCAAGGGACTACATCTGATGATTTTTCAAGTATTGATTGGTCTGCTGACAGTTACTTTATTGAAGTAAGTATTGATGCCGCTGGAGGTACAACATATGTAAGTATGGGAACAACTCAATTATTAAGTGTTCCATATGCATTACAAGCGAAATATGTTGAAAATGGTGATAACCTTGGAGATCATACCTTAACTGAAAATATCAAAACAGCTGGTAAATGGATTTCTAATGATGGAGACGACGAAGGATTATTAGTAAATTCTGGAGGAAGAGTAACTACATCACACAAATTATTCTTAGGTAGTAATATTAATCTAGACACGCATTGGATTAATGGAGATGGTACAGATAACAAAGGGATTAGCTTTGATACAGATGGAACTGTAAACTTAGGTAGCAATATAAAGTTAAATGGTAACTGGTTATCCAATGATGGAAATGACGAAGGAATAAAAATATTAGATAGTGGAAATGTAAGTTTAGGAGGAAACATACAGTTAAATGATAAATGGATATCTAATGATGGGAATGATAAAGGAATTAAGATATTAGATAATGGGACTATAGAGCTTTCAGGTAATATTAAATTAGGAGGTAATTGGATTAATAATGATGGCGGTAGCGAAGGTTTACAATTCGATACTACTGGAAATGTAACATCTTCTGGAACTTTAACTTTAGGAGGTAATGCATTATTAAATAATAACTGGTTATCTAATGACGGAGGAAATGAAGGATTACAAATTGATAATAGTGGAAACCTAACGACTTCAGGAGATTTAACTTTAGGAGGAAATTTTCAACTTAACGGAATATTAACATCACCTTCTGAAAATCAAATTTTTGGTACTTATGATAATACAAGTAATCTTTCAAATCTTGAAAGAAGAAATGTAATTATTGGATATCAAGCTGCAGAAGGTGCTCAATCTGGAGATAGTAATGTTGTTATCGGATACTTTGCAGGATATAATTTAAATGGAGATTCTAATGTATTGATAGGAACTGCAGCAGGAGCAGGTGGTACATTCTCTAATCAACTTCATATTAGAGATTTAATTTATGGAGAATTTGATAATGATTATTTACAAGTTAACGGAGAGTTAAAAGTTGAGGAAAATATTTCAACTGATGGAAATATAATTATTGATGAAGATGGTGATGATCTTAGAGCAGCTGGTGCAGCTAATAATGTAGAAATCATCTCAATAATTGTAAATACAGATGGATCATTGAATACAAATGTTACCAATTCATCGGGTATAACAGCTTCTTTAAGTGGGAGCACATATACAGTAAATTATTCGAATCACTTTTCAAATATTCCTGCTGTAACGATCACTTGTGTTGCGTCTACTTCTGTAACTAGAGCTGCTATGATTACTTCATTGGCTCAAGGTAAAGTGGAGTACCAGGTAAGAAGTTCTGGTGGAGATAACAAAACTGATGCTGTAACTGTTTTAAATATCATCGGAAAAAGATAATAAGCGTATGAAACAGTTTTTATTCATCATATCATTGCTGATTACTTCTTTTTTGCCTTCTCAAACATTAGAAAGAACTGTAATTGGATCAAGTGGAACGACTTTAAGTACAGCAAATGCTAGTTTAGATTTTACTATAGGAGAATTAGTAGTTACTACAAGTTCAAATGGGAGTAATACATTAACTCAAGGTTTTCAACAAGAAACAATCGTTTTAAGAATTAAACTTGCTCCAGTAGTGTTTTTACAAGGTCCATTAACAACGTCAGGAACAACAACAATGGATGATAGTTTACGAAGTAATAGTTTATTACCAACTACTAGTCCATATGCAGATGCAATTACTTGTGAAGCTTCAGTTTTCAACACAACAGGGAACGATGCTATTATCGATTGGATTTGGATAACGTTACGTGATAAAAATGATAGAACTATCATTCTTGCTAGTCAATCTGCATTATTACAAGCTGATGGAGATATTGTTGATGTTGATGGAGTATCTGCTTTAAAAATCAACTTGTCTTCAGATAGTTATTACGTAGCTGTAAATCACAGAAATCATTTAGGAATCATGAGTGAATCTGCAATTGCTTTAAATACTAACAGCTCAACCGCAGTTAATCTAAGCGATTCTGCCTCTTCTGTTTTTGGAGGAACAAATTCAGTTGTAGATATGAGCAATGGATTATTCGCAATGGTTTCGGGAGACTTTGATGAAAACGGACAAATTCAAAATATTGACACGAGCGCTATCATCCAATTACTTGGAATTTCCGGATACAATAAAGCGGATTTAGATATGAACGGACAAGTTCAAAACGCGGATATCAATAGTATTCTTAATACCAATATTGGTAAAGGAGAACAATTTTAACAACTAAACCCTATTCCCCATGGTTAAAAACAACATTTTAAAGAAACTACATGCATGGAAACAATCTTTGTTTATTTTCATGTCTCTTATGAGCATTGGGCAATCCCTCTCCGCCCAATGCCCTTCAGGATCTGTGTATTTAACCTCTCAAACTGCAGTTAATGATTTTATCAATAACTATCCAGATTGTACAGCTATTACTGGAAACTTAGTAATTTCTAGTGCTTCGGTTACAGATATTTCTGGATTGAATAATAAAATTAAAAGTGTAACTGGTTTACTATCAATTTCTAGTACAAGTCTTACCAACTTAAACGGACTTCAAGGAATCGAAACTATTGGAAGTTCTTTTACAGTTAACAACAATGATAGTTTATCAACTTTAGCAGCATTAAGTAATTTAACATCAGTAGGTAATGGATTAAGCATTACTGGTAACGATGCCATTACTACTTTAAGCGGGATAGAAAATATTTCGACTGTTGCTTCAATTAAAGTAACATCAAATTATGCCTTAGCTGATATTAGTGTATTTAGTCACCTAACAAATGTAAATTTTGACATTTCTGTGGGTTATAACAACCTAACAGACTTACAAGGATTACATAACTTAATAACAGTAAAAAATCTAACGATAACAGAGCCTAATTTACCGAACCTGAACGATCTTGATAAGCTTACAACTGTTGATCGCTTGATTGTTCAGAGTAATTCTATAATTACTTCTTTAGAAGGATTAGAAAACATAACTAGTGTTGATGAAATTCTATTTTCAGATTTAACTGTATTAGGCGATTTAAACTATTTTCCTAATGTTAGCAATCTTCCAAGATTAAAGTTGAGAGGATTGAATTCAATTACGAATTTAAATGGTTTAAGTACGCTACAAACAGTAACAAATTTTGAGATTGAAAGTTGTAGTTCTTTAGCTTCTTTGTCTGGAATTACAAATTTAGATAGTGTTGTTACATTACTTTCTTTGAAATATCTTCCAATATCAAATTTAAGTGGTACTGAGAATATTACATCTTTAAGCAAACTAACAATTGATACTTGCGATAATTTAGTTAATCTAACGGGGCTTAGTAATGTAAGTGCACTAGGTGATATTTCTATTACAGACGCAGCTGCTTTCGAAAACTTTAATGGATTAACAAATACCAATACAATTGCAAGTGTTACTATTGATAATTGCGATAGTTTAAATGGTTTTGTTGGTTTAAAAGCAAATTCAACTGATACTATTGAAGTAAAAAACTGTGATGCAATTACCAATTTGAGTGGTTTAAGTTCATTTACTACGTTGGCGTCTTTAACTATTCAAAATTGCTCAACATTTAGTTCTTTAAACGGAATTCAAAACCTAACTTCTCTTGACAGATTATCAATTCGAAACACAGGAGTTACAAGTATGACTGGTTTCCCAAGTATTTCTAGTGTCAATTACATTTTGATATTAGATAATACTTCATTGACTTCGTTAGATGGGTTTGAATCTTTAACTGAAATCGGGCAAATTAATATTTCAGGAAATGGCTTATTGAATGTAGACGGACTTCAAAACTTAGTATCGTTAAATCCAGATAACTCTAGTGTTGATCATTATTTAGCTGAAGACAATCTTCAATCTATCAATTTAACGGCTTTAAGAGCAGTAAACGGGAATTATTGGTCTTTATATATACCTAACACTACAGATGTATGTGGTATGGCAAATTTTGCGTCCTATGGAAGTTTACCAAGCTTCTGGTCTTTCTATGCAGACTCTGGAAACTACGCTAGTTTTGACCAAGTAAAAAATGCTTGCGCTATTCAATTTTCAGCAAAATTATATTTAGAAGGAGCTATGAAAAATGTTGCTTCTGGAGAAGAGCATTTAATGAGAGATGATTTAAGAGTAAATGGAATTATACCAAGTAACTCACCATATGCTGATGGTATAAATTGTGATCCAAACGTATTTAACACAACAGGTGAAACTGCCATTATCGATTGGATTGTTTTACAATTAAGAGATGGTTCAGATCCTACTAACATAGTACAATCAAAATCATTCCTATTGCAACGTAACGGAACTGTAATAGACCCCGAAAACAATTCTACAAACTTAACTTTTTCAGAATCGGCAGGAACATATTTTATATCTGTTTCTCATAGAAATCACTTAGCAATCCGCTCGAATACAACTGTGGCTTTATCAGCAACAACAACAAATGTTGATTTTACAAATTCTACAAATGTATTAGGAGGAACTGCTGCACTGAATTTAGTGTATACAGATTCTGGAACTGGAACCCATACCTATGCAATTATAGCAGGAGATAATGATGAAAATGGACAAATACAAAACATTGATATCAGTTATATCATTCAAGTTTTAGGAAGTTCAGGATACTTAAAAGAGGATTTAGATTTAAATGGTCAAATCCAAAATACAGACATAACAAACATTCTAAATACCAATATTGGTAAAGGAGAACAATTTTAATCCCAAACGTTTATGAAGCTAATTAAAAACAGAAAATTTACAGTTAGAAAAGTAACCAAAAAATTTGCCTATCTACCTATTGTTTATCACGGAAGTTTTTTCTGGTTATCAATGGTTAGAATAGAGAAATCATTCAACGGAATGTCAATGAGGATAATTAATATTCAAAGAGTATAAAGTTTAAAACAAAGCATTAAGTCCGTTGCCCCTGAAATAGATTATACAGTGTATAATTAATGTAGGGAACACAGGGGTAAACGGACAACTTCAAATAACAATTTTTAAATGATGAGAAATTTACTATTCATAGTTTTAGCTGCCTTTTCAACACAGCTATTTTCACAAAACATTAGCTTCACATTTGCAAATGCGAGAAATACAAATGATGGAACAAATGATTATTACGAAGCTGACATTTATATAGCTTCTGATACTGATTTTATTGTAGGTTCAGGACAAATATATTTCAACTATAGTACTGAAGCATTCGGAGAAAATGTTCACACAAATACGAACTTCGAAATGCTAAGACCAACTGGTTCAATATTAGAAACAAGAATTTTAGGAGCAATTGATGCATATCAATCATTTATCGTAAATGATAACACAACTTCTAGGGTTTCAACTTCTTTTCAACAATTAGCTAGTAGCGGAACTATCGGAATGCCGGTAGTTGGAAGTACTCCTACACACTTATACAGTATTAAAATTAAATATGCTGATGTAAGTAAAGATCCAAATGTAACTTTTGAAACAGGAGGAGTATTTTTAGATCAGTTTTACACAGCTTGTGGACCAACAACTGTAGCTCCTTTTGCTTCTGCAAATTGTACTTCTACACCTGGAAGTCAAATTACAGGAGATTCTTATGACTCAGCTGGTGCTGCATTACCTAGCCCGGTAAACTGGACTGGAAATTCTAGTACTTTATGGGGAATTACTTCAAATTGGAGCGATTTAGCAATTCCAGATGCAACTAAAAACGTTACCGTTCAAGATGTAACTAATGATCCTGTTTTGAACTCTGGAAGTTATGTTGTTAATGATTTAATTATAAACTCTGGAGCTGATCTTTCTATTGATACTGATGGTAGATTAAATGTAAATGGAGATTTGACAAATAATGGATCTATTTCATTAACTGCAAGTGCATCAGATAGTGGTGTATTTATCGTAGATGGTTCTGCAACAGGACAAGTTACTTTTCAACAAAATGGTTTAACAGCTAATGAGTGGACTGTAATTACAGCACCTGTTAGCGGACAAAGTATTAAAGAATTTGCAGAAAATGCTGCTAATGATATTCGTGTAAACACTAGTGTTACACCAAATAGATATGCAATTGCTTACTATGATGATAGTAACGCTGATGGAGCTAAGTGGGTATACTACACTACAAATGATTTAACTACTGACGCACTAGAATTTGAAATTGGTAAAGGATATGCAATTTCTAGAGCAACTGATGGAGGTGTTTCTTTTACTGGAACTATTGAAACAGGTGATGTAACGGAAACTGTTACAGAAAGTGAATGGAATGCTATTGGAAATCCATATACTGCTTACATGCCTGTAAATGATACATCAGGAGAAAACTTTATTGCGAATAACTCAAGTAAGTTTGATCCTTCTTTTGTAGCTATCTATACTTGGGATAATACTCAAAACAAATATGCCGCAACTACTTTATTAGATGCTGAGAGTAAAATAGCTCCAGGACAAGGTTTTTTCGTAAGAACAAACTCAGGAGTTACAGATATGACTTTTACTGCTGCTCAACGAGGACTTCCAGTTTCTAGTGGTGGATCTATGAGACCTTCAAGAAGTGCTACTGATTTCTCTTTTGAGCTAGTTGCTAGAGCTAATACTAAAATGGTTAAAACAAAGATTTTATATAACAACTCTGCTACAAAAGGTTTAGATGCAGGATATGATATCGGTAATTTTGGAGGAGCTAGCTTTGATATTTATTCAAAATTAATTGAAGGAAATGCTGACCAGAACTATACTATTCAATCTTTACCAATGGATAGTTACGGTGAAATTGTTATTCCAATTGGAGTTGTTGCTCAAAAAGGAGAAGAAATTGCATTTTCAATTGATGCAGATCAATTACCAACAGATGCTACGATTTACATTGAAGATAAAGTAACAAATACTTTTAATGAGATTACCAAAGATAGCTTTACAATTACTTTAGACGAAGCATTAAACGGATCAGGAAGATTCTACATCCATACTTCAGCTAAAACGTTAAGTACAGATGATATAGTTGTAAATAATGAGAGTATTTCAATTTTCAAATCAGCAAAAAGCGAAATCACAATTACTGGTGTTATCTCAAATGCTCAAGTAAAAGTATACTCAATACTAGGTACTGAAGTTTCAAACGCTGAAATAGCAGCAGGAACAACTGGAACAATGAATTTAGAGAATTTATCAGCAGGAGTTTATATCGTTAAACTTCAAACAGAAAATTCAGAAATCAGTAAAAAAATAATTTTAGAATAGTTTCCTACATATCATAAATAATCATGAAAAATAATAAACAACAAGATAAAATTTCACGTAAAGAAGCCTTACAAAAAATAGGTGATTACGGTAAATACACAGCATTAACAGCATTAGGTACGTATTTAATACTAAATCCTAAAAAAGCTCAGGCAGCTTCGCCAGAAGCTCCGGGGGATGGGTTCTAAATAATTTTGAATAGGGAAGATTATTTAAACGAAAAGGTCAGTTCACTTCTTGGCTGGCCTTTTTCAATTTTAAAACTTTAGGAATAATAATGCGCAATCTATTTTTAATACTTTTTCTACTAATTGAGAGCTTCTCTTTAAACTCTCAAATAAAAATAGATAGTACTCTTATTCGTTTAGAAATTCAGCTAGAAAGCGCCCAAACCGACTCCTTAAAAGTAGAAGCTTTATTAAAATTAGCAAGCTATCAAAAGAAAAGAAACTACAACAAAGTAATTACTTACTGCAATGAAATCCATAAAATATTAGATAATGTAAACTACGATTCTAGACTGCAACGTGCAAAAGCATTTGTTCACTCCGGGATTTATAAAAGAAGAAAATCTAAATACATAGCAGCATTAAAAGACTATTATTTAGCTGAAGGGATTTACATTAAACAAAACTATTTTCATGGTTTAGCTGGTATTTATCATAACATTGGTTTTATCTACCAAACACAAAAAGAATATCGTAAATCAATTAGTTTACTTAACAAGGCCATATTCTTAAACGATTCTTTAAAGAGATATAGCGGATTAGGAAATAACTATAATGTTATGTCTATTTGTTACAAAAATTTGCAACAAATTGACTCTGCTTTTATTGCTGTTAATAAAGCCATTGAATATTTCGAATTAGATAACTACGAAGAAGGAAAACAGCAAGCTATTGCAAATAAAGCATCCTTACTTACTCGACAAAAAAACTTTAAAGAGGCTCTTGAAATCTATTTGAACTATTTGGAATATGTAAAAGGCATCAATAAAGAAAGATCAATTGTAAATACCAACACGAATATTGCAAACATATACTTAAAAACAGAGCAATATGATTTAGCATTAAAGTACGTAAACAATGGAATTGAATTGGCCATTTCTCAAGACTCAGAGAAATATCTTTATAAAGGATACCTCATACGGAGTAAAATTTATGAAGCTATGAATAAGCACGACTTAGCTTTTAATGACGTTCTTAAATATAATGCCATAAATCAAAGAATAAACAGTGCAAAAATAGCTAGAGAATTAAGAGAAATTGAGGTACTACATGAAGAAGAAAAGCAACGAATACGAGACAGTATAATTAGAATTGAAGAGAAGAAGAACCAAATCATAGCATCTAACAATAAAAAGCTTCGAAAACAACTCTACGGAAGTATCTTTTTAATTTTTACTTTACTTATAATCATTATCGTTTACTACGGATATCAAAAACAGTTAAAAACCAAAAAACAGCTATTAAAAGAAGAATTAAGCGATACAAATAGGCAAACGAACCAAAGTGTAAAAAGAAACAAAAAACTTCCTCAAAACGAATTGAAATCGCCAAATATCGAAGAAGAATATTCACTAGCTCAAATCATTGCTGAACTTAAAAAAGAATCTATTGAAGAAGATCGAATACAACTTCTAAAAAACAAAATAAAAACAATCAATAAAGACTTCCTCCAGAAACTAAAAAAGGAACATCCAAAACTTACTAAAACAGATATAGAAGTTTGCTCTTTTATAAAAATTGGATTGTCACGCAGAGAAATTTCAAATATTCGTAAAACAAGTTTAGAAGCAATAAAATCTACTCGTTTTAGATTGAAAAAGAAATTGGAATTAAGTAAAGATCAGAAGCTCGATGAATACATCCAAAGTATCTAAATAAACACTATCAAGATACTTTGAATTCATTCACATACTTTAAAAAGAAATATTAATTGTTTTTCCTTCTTTAGCATATTCTCTTTTGACGCCTTCCAGTAAATATTGGCGTTGAATAGTTTTCTTTTTATTTGCTAAGGTTTTTAAACAAGCAAAGTGAATAATATTTACAATGTTTGATCCTGTAATACTGAATTTCTTCGCCAATTCTTCAATACTTAATGACGGCTCTAACTCTATTCCTTTTGGTAAATTATTCTTCCATAACATTGTTCTTTCCTCATAACTTGGAGCTTCAAACTCTACGATATTATGAAAACGACGTGTAAATGCAGCGTCGATATTATTTTTGAAATTAGATGCTAAAATAATTAAGCCCGGATGCGCTTCTATACGTTGTAATAAATAAGAAACTTCTTGATTGGCATACTTATCATGTGCATCTCTAACATTGGTTCTTTTTCCAAAAATTGAATCGGCTTCATCGAAAAACAAAATCCAATCTTTATTAATCGATTTATCAAATAATTTTGATAGGTTTTTTTCGGTTTCTCCTATATATTTCGAGACTACCATAGACAAATCAACTCGATATACATCCTTTCCTGTATACTTACCCAATAAACTTGCAGTTAAAGTTTTTCCCGTTCCAGGAAGTCCACAAAATAAAACTCGATAACCAGGTTTTATTTTAGACTGCATTCCCCAGTCATTTAAAAGAGTTTCATTGTATTCTAGCCAATTTTCAATTTCTCTAACTTCAGTTAACGTTTTTGGATTTAAAACCAAATCTTCCCAATTTAGTTTTGTAGTTAATAAACTTGCTGGAAACTCTTGGCTCAACTGTGGTTTTAGTTCTTTACCAGTTAAAAATAAATGAACATATTCCTGATTCAAGATTATTTTTCCACTCATAAAAGGTTCACCATATGGAACTCTTTCAAGCTCTAAAATTGCTTTTTTAAACAATACACTACGGTGTAACATTCGATCTAAAACTTGAGTTCTTCCTATGGCTTCTTTACCCGCTAAAATGTATAAAAGTGTTTCACCTGTTGGTATTATTCCTCTATGGTTTTTTCCTTTTACACCTCCAAAACCCGGAAACTCTCCACCATTAGGAAAAAAATCAGTAATTATATCGGTAAAAAAATTAGGCAATATACTTGGTACTAATGCTATGAGTAAAACTAAAACCTCGTCATAGTCTAACTTGTGCTTTCTTACAAATTTTGAAAACTCTGAATTATCGCTTGCTATACTACTAAAAATAGGTAGTACAGGTTCTTCATTAGAAAATTCCTTTTTTAATCTGTAATCAATTACTTCTCTTAAGTAAGAGAATTTCTCATCAAAATGAGAAGCATTTGCTATTGTATATTCTTTTGCCTGTTTCATTCTCGTTATACTAAAGGTTCTATTGAGAAAACATCTATTTTAGATTTTAAAAGATTTCTCGTTCTTTTTAAAACAGCTACTCCGTTTCTTGAACCTGCAAGATTTGTGTTTCCTTCGATGGTTTCAATTACATCACCAGAAACAGAAGTAATAATTCCAGTGTGTGTCCAATCGTAAGGTGATTTTTGAATTAAGAAAATATCTCCTGGTTGTATCAAAGAAGAATCATTTCTCAATTTTGTGTATCGAGTTAAAATATTTTTATTCAAACCAGTTGTTCCTACTGTATCACAACTATATGTTAATGGCATTAAGGTTTTGAAGTTTTTTCCTTGTGCGCTTGCCGCCTGATCAATAATTGCTTGTACAAATCCCATACACCAATACCAAGGTGCACCATCCTTTCCATCCATATAAGCTCTTACCCAAGGTCCGCTATTCGCTTCTCCATTAATAATTAACTCGTAAGGATGATTTCTTAAATGATTCTCGGCAGTTTCTAAAACCAAATCTCTAAAATTCATAGAAGTAAGAGGCTTTTCGAAAGCATCTTTTAAATTTCCACAAAGCACATCAAAGGTCTCTTGTGTAACAATTCCGTTTTCGAATAATCCTTTCTCTCTTTGGAAATTTTTTACAGCTCTTTCAGTCGCAGGACCAAAATCACCATCTACGTCAGTAGCTGTTCCACTATTTGGATTTTGAATACTGTATAACGTTAACCAAGATTGGATTTTTCGAATGTCTTTTCTATTATTATGATCCCCATGTCTTTTTTGGGTATTTTTAATCATCAACTCTTTTTGATACCAGTCTTTTTTCATGTTTATAGTAGTTTTATTTGGTTTTTAAATTTAAAGAATAAACTTATAAAACAGTAAGTGAATTTATTGTTATTCTAAGGGTGAAATAACTGAAGAGATTGAAATTAAAATTTATAATTCTATATCAAAATCACTTAAATCTAAGTTAATATGCGGTAACATTTTAGGTAAAAATCGTTTCATTAACTCATAATATTCAGATTTTGTTTTGAACAAATAAATTAATTGCCAATAATGAAAGCCTTTGGCCTTGTAACATAAATTTAAATACTCCTCAATGTTTATTTTCATGTCATAAATTTCATTGGCATTTGTATGCACTAACCAAATATTATTTAATATCTCATTTCCTTCTTTTTTAACACATGCTGTTAAATCCCAGCAAATATCAAGAGGAAAAAAGTCATCTGGATTTTCTTCTCTATTAGATAATGTGTAATAATAACCTTGGTTTTTACAAAAATCGGCATTAAATATTTCCTCAGATTTTGTAATATTAATAAAACCACTTAAATACTCATTAACAACGCCCCAATCATATCCATTATCTAAATATTTTTCTTTTAACCATTTGTCTTCTTTGAATTGATTTACTGAGGATTCTTCTTCATCAACAATATTCCAAAGAATTGAAATATGAGAAATCTGATTATACATTTCACTTAAGCTATTAGGAAATAAAGTGTTCTTGAATAACTCTTTTAATTTTAGCTTTGATTTTCGAACAGACGATTTAGGAGTAGTTATCCTGATTGGACTATCGCCTAACTCTTCAAAAATTAACTTTTCATCAAATAAATCAAAAATATTTATCATAATTTCTAATATTTTATTGTTACTTCTTCAATTAAATCTCTTAGACTACTAAAAGCTGTATCAAATGCATTCTCATCAGAATAAAGCAATTTGACTGTTTTTCTAATATCGTTAGGATTTTTATATGTTATACTTTCTCTACCTTCTACTAGTTTGGTGAAAAACTGTCCTTGTAAACCACTGATATTATTATCTCTTGCCGCTTTTTTAAGAGCTGAAGCAGAAGATTCATTAAAATTTAACTCTTGAATTTCATCCGGTGGAGATTGAGTAAATGTTTTTTCTACTATTGTTTTTGAAGAATCAGGAGCTTGTGCTTCTAAATCATACTCTCCAACTTTCATATGCACCTGAGTAGGTATTTCCTCGAAATCTCCTTCATTTCCATAAGTTAGTGTAACATGATAGTAAATTACTTTACCTTCATCCCAAACTGCTTCTTTTCCTTTACTCTCAACTTGTTTTTCCATATCATCAAGATTCATTTTCCTTGTACCTGGGAATAAATTCCAACGTACTCCTGGCCCATGAAGTCGATGATTTAATAAATGAGCTCTTACCCAAGCTCCGCTAGATCTTAACGCAACTGGAATATCGGTCCATCCTAAAGGATCTTGTGTTGGAGTTGATCCTCTAGTGTTTCCTGGGATTTGTGATATAGGCTCAGCTGTTAATGTTTTTGCTTTACCATCTTCTAAAGTATGATCTACATGGGAAACAGGCATGTCAAAATCGTCAGGTAAAATTCCTACAACTACTAAATCAGCAGCAATATTAGTTAAGTTCGTTTGAATGTTGTCATATGCAGTTTTTACAGGAGTATTTCCATGCCCTTGTTGATAAGCATTATCAACTGCACTGCGATACTCTGATATATTAGATTCTAACAAACTTGTTTCAGATTTCAAACTTTGAATAGAAGTTTTCTTATCTTCAAAGTCAGGATCCAGAGCTCCATTTTCATCTATTTCTGCTTCTTTTTCTCTTATTAATGTAACTAAACTCTTTTTTTCACTATATACATTTTTCTCAACTCTTTGAATCGACCCTTCTAGCTTTAAGTTATGTCCTCCATCTACATTAACAGGAGCTGTCAATCCTATTATATTTTCTAACTCATTTTCAGCTCCTTCTTCAACTATATTTTCTCCATCTCCAGCTTCTAACTTAGAATTACCAGTTTCTGTATCTTGATTTCTATCGCCAAAACTTATAAAATAATCCCAAGTATTTTCTCCTTCTACTATTCTTGCCTCTAAAATAACATCGTGACTATTTTCAACACTGCTTAAAACATCTTCAGCCTGTCCTCTAGTTATTTTTCCTTCTTCATCTGCAGCTCTTCTAGAATTAGATTGTAATTCTTCTTTGGCAGTATCAATTAATCGTTGTTTTTCAGAAGCACTCATTAACGCAATCTCTAATAAATGTCTTCCATTATCTTGATCGGCATGTTGTACAAAAATGGCAACATGTTCTGCTTCTTCGTTTCTAGTTTCTATTTTTCGAATTCCATACCTACGTTTTACAGTACTAATTTTATCTTCTACATCTCCAATTGTTGGTTTTGGATTTGCATTTTCCATTTGAGATAAATCATCTAAAGCACGCATATATTTCTGCTCATCTGGAAGATTACTTAAATCTTCTTCTCTTCTTCCTGGAGGTAGTCCTTCTCCTTCTCCTGTAATCTCTGGATTTTCATTTTGATCTCCTGGAGCATTCTCTCCTTGCCATTCACCAGCTGGATTAGACTCACTATCTCCCATTGATCTTGGTGGTGGATCTGCCATTACATCTGCTGTAAACTTATCAGGATCAAACTCAACTGGTGAGAATGTTAACTCTGGTGGTTCTTCTCCTCCAACTAACCAATCTACATCTGCTCCAATTCCTAAACTATCTCCAATCGGATATTGAACTTCACCTAACGGGTACTCTTCTCTTCCATCAGGTGCTGGTGACCACCAAGGACTATCAAGTTCATAAAATAATGCTCCTGAAAGTTGCAAGAATAATTGCGCAGCAGCCTCAAAATGTCCTTTCAATCTTGATTCTCCAACTTTTCCACCTTCTGGAGCTTGCTCTTCTTTATATTCAAAAGTTGGCGTTGCTTCAGCATAAGCTCTCAACCCAGCAGCTGCGGTAACATTAACTCCCGCTTTAACGTCATGTCCAAGTAACGTAACTCCAACTCCTGCTTCTGCTTCTAATCCAAGAACGGCAAATGCATTAATTCCTAAAGTTCCCGTAATACTGAACTCCTGAAGCACATTCGGATCTGTAGAATATGTCCCTGTGAAACCAACGTTCTTAAGTACTAATGGTCCGAATCCTGCATTCGCAAACATTCCAATACTTGCAAATAAGAAAACTTGTCCAACTAGTGGAATACCATATCCCGCTCTAATTTCAACTTGGAAAATATCAACTTTCTTTCCTCGTTGTTCCATTAATTCTATTTCATCAGGAACAACAATTTCACCTACAATAGTAACATGACCTTCATTATCAATTCCAATTTTAGCTGTACCTTCTAACCAAGGTGTTATTGTAGCTTGTACTTCTCCCCAACCTGCTAATACTTGATTATTTTTTGTTTTTGGAACTGCTGCCTGATCTTGAGGTGGAGCTTCGGCTTCCTGTTCCATTGACTCAACTCCCAAAGCAGCATGCATCATTTGTGTAGAACGAGCAGCATCTGTAACTAAAAGTGTAATTTCTCCTGAGAATTTATCAGAATTCATACGACCCGTTCCTTGAATAGTAACTGCTCCATCATCATATTCAACAGTTAAAGATGCGCTTACGTTAGCAATATCAGCAGCAATTGTTGCTTGTCCACTTAACTTTCCATCTGCTCCACGAGATACATTAAATTCTCCTTCTGCTAAACCAGCAATATCTACAGTAGAATTCAATTCAAAAGTCATTGTTGAATCCGTAATTCCAAGACTTCCGCTAGCTTCAATATATCCATCTACATTAGCTGATAAATTATTAGCCCTAAAGTTTAATCCTCCATTTTCAAATCGATTTTCCAATCCTTCTGCAACTTCAATAGGACTTAATCCAAGGAAGCTCATTGCTTCTAAATTTTCATTAATTCCTTGTATAATTCCTAAAACATTAGGAACTACAGTTTCTCCTGTTCGAATACTTAAAAATCCAGTTGTACTTTGCTCTTCTCCAAAACTATTTAATACAAGAATTGGATGCACACCAGCCTCACGAAGCGGATTTAAAAACTCCATTCCTCGTACATCTAAATGATTATTTCTTCTGGAACTTGACAATTCAAACTTTTGTGTTTCTCCTTCAGCTGGTCGACCTAATTTTCTAATTTTTATGGTTCCTGAAAAACGTTCACCAATTTTAACTGCAACATCAAATTCTCTTGTTCTAGATTCTTGTTCTATATATGCTAACCAATCATCTGATAATTGTAATCCGTTTGTAATATCTTGTGGTTGAGTTGGTGGAACTAATGTTGTATTTTCTGCATCTCCTTCAGATTTTTGAACAGTATTTGATGGTGATGCTCCTTGTTGAACAGTATGGGTAAGTTCGTGTGCTAATAAGTGTTTTCCAGAGTCACTTTCTGGATCATACTTCCCTTCATTAAAGTAAATATCGTTTCCGTTAGTAAATGCTTGCGAACCTAATTCTTGATTCATTTGAACTGCATTATTATCGTTATGCACTCGAACGCCGCTAAAATCTGCTCCAAAGCCAGATTCCATTTCATTTTGAGTATCCTTAGGTAAAGCATTTCCTCCTCCTTTCGAACTATTCAAATCACTTTCTAAAGAAGAGTTATCATCTCCTCCTGACATTTGTACTTGTTGGATCCCATCTTCTTCCTGTTTTTGAATTTCATCATCTTCCTTCTGCTGTACATCTTCTTCTTGTTTTTGAACTGTTGACTCAGGTTTTAATTGAACGCCTGGAGAAATTTTATCGACTAAAGGTTTTTGTTGAATTTCAGAGTCATTTGATTCTTTCTTCTGAACTTCATCCTCATTCTTCTTTTGCACAGTAGGAGCTAAAAATGAACTTGGATTATCTTTTCTTCCAGCAACAATTTGATCGGCAGCTTTATCTGCTTCAACTTCATATTTATCACCAGGTTTCCCAACATTTAATTTTGGTTGAATAAATGAATTTACCGACGAATGATTCGTTGAATTAGGTTTTCTACTTTGTGATTTTGGTGCAAACATTAATTACTGCTTTTGAAGATTTAATTCTGCAGTAATTCCCGCATTAAAATCTTTAATTTTTCCTTCTATTTTTTCTCCATTACTGGTAATTTTACCTGTAAATTTCCCATTAGTACCAACGTAAGTTGTATAGGGAATACTAATACCGGACTGAGTAACCTTTCCTGATCCTGAAGCTGTGGTAATCCACTCTCCATAGACTAACGAATACTCTGTAAAACTTATAGTTCCCGAAGCTTCATGATTTATTTGATATCTCCCATTAGGATTATTAATATCTATCCATTTTCCGGTAAGATTATACTTTTTAACTACCTTTTTAAGCGTTTCAGGTTTAATATTGGTAATAACTTTAACCTCTTTCGTTTTCAAATCTTTAGGAATTTTGGTCTTATCTACCTTCACTTCCTTTTTTGGTTCTTCTTTTTTTTCATTTTTCGCACTGTCTTTATTACCGATAATACCAACATTGTACAGAATTGTAATAACACTACCAATTGCTGTTATTAACCCGGTAATAGCAATTATTGACGTTGAAAATTTTGTTTTTGTTGCATCTGGCATATCTCCTAAGTTTTACAGTTTTAAAAAATCATCGCGTGGCTTGGACATTTATACAGCAATAAGAATTACTGTTTCCAATCACGGCGATAAAAGTTCCTCCAATAGGAGGAATCATTGTCATCATACTTTGAAAACTAGCTGCATAATGGCCAAACATTACTACGGTAGTTCCAAAAGGGGCAATTGAATTATGAGATAAACTACAACCTGCTCCAGGTAAATAATAAAACTTTACAACTGTTCCATTTGGAGCATCAGTTGTACCCATAACTCGGAGTCTCGGAGTAATAACACCTCTTTTTGCTTTTCCGGTACAAGAATAAGTTGGATTTGCTTGTTTTTGTACTTGCTTTTGTACCATTCCTTTTTGTTGAATGGTATGCGTTAACTCATGAGCTAAAAGATGTTTTCCTTCTTTAGAATTTGGGTTGTATTTGCCTTCATTAAAATAAATATCATTACCGTGAGTGAAAGCTTGTGCGCCAATATCATCACTCATTTGTTGTGCCTCAGCATCATTATGAATATTTACTTTTGAAAAATCTGCTCCAAAACCAGACTCCATTTCTTTTTGAGTTTGACGATCTAATTTTTGACCTCCTGATCCACGTCTTAATCTATTTTCGATAGATGGTGCTCCGTTCGTTTTTCCTTTAGTTTCTTTTGCTTGAACCTCTTCCTCCTCTTTTTTTTGTGCTGCTTCTTCACCTTCACAAGCTTCACATTTAGCTTGAACTTCTTCCTCTTCCATCATTTGAACTTCCTCATCTTCTTTACTCTGAACCGCTTCTTCTTCCTCCATCATTTGAACTTCCTCATCCTCTTTACTCTGAACTGCTTCTTCCTCTTCCATCATCTGAACTTCTTCATCTTCTTTACTCTGAACCGCTTCTTCCTCTTCCATCTTTTGAACAGGTTGTTCCTCCTCTGCTCCTTCCATTTTTTGAATTAAAGGACTTACTTCTGAAACCAACGGTTTTTGTTGAACCTCTTCTTCCATTCCTTTACTTTGGACATTAGCATCAGTACCAGAATTATTTACAACCTGATCAGCCATTTTATCGGCCTCAACTTCATATTTATCGCCAGGTTTCCCCATTTTAAGTTTGGGTTGAATAAATGATTTGTTTTGATCTTTATTCTGGTTTCCTTGTTTATGTTTTTTATCTCTTATAAACATGATTTAGGCTGTTTTAGTTGATTTTGCTTCTGCTCTTTTCGATTTTGTAATGTCTTGAATCAGCCCTACAATTTGATGCCAACCATCTGTTCCACCTGCTATTACAACTGCAGTTAATACTGTATCTATAAATTTGAATACTATAGCTTGAATTGAGAAGGTTTCGGAAGGAACTTCCATGAATCTTTCTAAAATTCGAAATCCAGCAATTGCCAAAACAATACCAATGCTAAAGGAAGCCATTGTTGTTTTTTTAATATTTACTTCCTTGGTATCTGACTTCGATACAATGAAAATTTCGTTGAATCGTTCCGTTAATGCTAAAATAATTGGGAACGACATGAAAAGAGTACTCAGCTCAATGTCTTTAATAGGTTTTAAATTGATTAACTCTAGATCGATTTTAAAAAGTATTATTGCCGTAATTGCAATCGGTATTAAGTATGCTAGTTTAGTTTTCATGAGTAAAAGGTTGATTATTATTGATTACTCCAATCATTCTAATTACCAATCTGTAAATAGTAATGTTTTCATCCAAGGAAGTTTACATAAACTGTAATTCCATGGTAACTTGTCTAATAAAATATCTTGTGTTTTTCTTTCTATTGTAATGTGTGGATTGTCTTTCGTAAGATCCAGTTTACCTTGTCTTTGAATAAACTCATTTCGAATCAAATCTGAAGAGGAATTTTTTAATATTTCCCAGTTCTGAACTATGGATTGCAATAGGTTTTCAGCGTTTTCCTTGAGTTCATCAGATAGCGTAATATTTCTTTCAATGGTTTGATGAATTGGAACATTACATAGGAATTTTTCAAAAATCAAATTACTTTCAAGCTGCTTCTCTCTCTTCGTGGCTACATAATTTAATAAATGAACTGCTTCAGTAGGTTTGATGATTTCATTTTTGTCATTCAATAAATTACAAGAGGCAAAGAACTGTTTTAGAAAAGGGTGAATTAAAATCAATCCTGCATTTTTAATGATGTAAGATTTTGGTTTATTAAATCCTTTAAAAAGTTCTTTTATATTTTTCAAGTCTGATAGTTTTTGCTTTTGTAATTTGTCTTGTTCTTCACTTCTCTGTGATCTCTTTACTTCTCTATTATGCTCCTTTTGATACGATTCAAATTGTTTCTTTTTTTGAATTTCATCATCTAAGTTCACGTTCTCACTTTGATAAGAATTTTCGCCTTTCGTATTTTGTACTTCGGAGGTTTGATTACTATTGTTATTCCTATATCCGTCTTTATTCAATTGAACATTTTTTAAATGAGATTCATCGTTTATTTTATTGGGTTCTGACTTACTTGAAACTTCACTTGAAGAATTTCTTTCATCTATATCTAGATTCGTGTTTTCTTTGTTTGAAGTATGATCAACATTGGTAGTTGTTTTCGCTTCGTTAGAAACATCATGAACCGAGTTTTCTACAGATAAGAATTCTTGATATTCTTGATTTTCATCCTGACTATTTGATTCAACGTGATTTGCATTTCGAGCATTTTCTAGATCTAGCAAATGTTTCTCTTCTGAAAGTTTTCCATTGGCTTTACTAGTAAAATCTATTTGAGATTCTTTCGTTTGGATTATCTGATTTTCACCTAAACCTGAGTTAACTTGACCTTGTACATCATGAATTTCATTACTCAGTTTTTGATTCGTTTCATATGTTTCATTTTCATTATTCTCGATGAAACTATGAGATACTAAATCGTCTAATTGTCGTTTGATTTCAAACGATAAGCTATTTAAAACCTCTACTTTATTTGAAGTTATTTCGTGTAAGAACTCTTTCAATATTTTTACTGATGTTGTTTGGCTTTGATTCTCTTTTTCATGAATCATTTGTACAGCCAGTTCGAAGAAGATTGAATCATCTTTTCGTACAATAGCTTCTGAAAAACAATTCCATAATTCTTTCTTTATTTCAGGATTAGTCCCAAATACATTTGTTTTTGAAAGTTCCTGTTGCACCTCACTTAAGACTAAAGATGTATTTGAAATTCCTAGAAATAATAAATGTAATTCTTCATCAAAAAACTGATTAAACAAACGTACTTTTTGACTTGGTGTTTGAAGAACCTTTAAGAACCTAAAACTAAAGTTTGACGTTTCTGTTATTTCAAAAATGTCTCTCTTACTAAAACTGAAATTATTTGATGGATTATTCCACCAAGACAGTGTTCCACTTTCTAAAAATTCGAAAAATGTATCTGCTTTTGTTTTCTCTCTTGATGATTCAAAAACCTCAATATCGTGAACCTCTGGCTGACTCATTATTTCTTTTAATTGATCAGAAATTTTCTTTTTAAAATCTCTTTTAGCAATCTCAGAAGTCAATGAAAAATCTTTAGCGTTTACATCAATATCTAAACTTAGTTTGGGAATTCGTTTGATAATATCATCTGTAGAATTTGATTCAAAAAAGGATTCAAGTAAAGGAAATACTTCCTCTTTTAAAAACGTATCAATTGAATTTTTCAATTCGTTTGCTACCTTCTTAGTATTAGTATTAATGTCTACAACGACCTTATTAATAATATGTTCTTGAATCCTCATTTGAATCGTCCCCCAAATTTTAACGCACTGTATTTGATAGCGTTTTTACTAATTTATTTATAATGTAATCTCTAATTAAAGTAGAGTTGATTTCCGCAGCACATTTCTCTAAAAATGTTCTCAAGTTTTCTTCTGGATTGTCTGGAGATACTTTGACATCAATATTAATTTGCATCTCAGAAAATTCTCTCAAGTCTAATTCAATTGCATCTAAAACTCTTTGTATTTGTAACGCAATTACATTTTCTCCATCTCCTTTAATCTCTAAAGTTTTTGGGTCTTGGCAATGCAGAATTAAGATGTAAATCTTCACCTGTGCTCTGTAATATTTCTTTAAGATTTCGTTATCAGGATCCTGTTTAATTGCTTGTTCAGTATCTCCTAGTAATGCTAAGAATGGTTTTTCAAGTTCTCCGTTTTTACTTCCATTCGTGTAATTTGCTAGATCTTTTAAAACTCCTGCATATAGTTTCTTTGTAGGATTAACTATTTCTTCTAAAATATCTGGTCTATCACTAGCATCTTTATCTCCGAACAATTTTTGTTCTGCTTCCAAGGCATTTTTTACAACCTCTTCACATTTACTAATTACTGTATTTGAAACATCTATAGTTTGCGTAGTTGTATTGGTTCCACAGTGACTAATTACCGTTAATGAAATACGAATTGAATCTCCATCATAATTTGCCAAGTCAACAGGAATAGTTTCTTTAGTAGTTTGTGGCTCGCCTTCTTTTCCATTTATACTCCAAATGTATTCGTTACCAGTTTCAGAAGTATTTGTTAGGGTTAACTCTCTAGTTTCAATATTAAAAGTGTGTGAAAAACTTGCTTTTGATCTTTCCGTTACATTTATTGATGCTGTTACTGAAGTTCCAACTAATTCAACATCTACAGTTCCGGCTGTGGTTAAACCAGCATTAGCAGCTACAAATTCCCAAACACCTCTTTCTTCATTATAGGTAATTCCGTTTCCTTGTAAAATCATTCCTTCTATTTTAGGATCGATTCCTATAACATGAGGCGTTTTATCTTCCAAACAGAAAATTGCATCTGGTACTTCGATATTAAAATCTGGATAAGCAACTACTACATCAATAGTATCTTGAGAAGAACATCCATTTTGATCTTTAACTGTTACGGTTACTTTGAATGTATTAACCGAATCTGGTTCGATTACATATTTAGGAGTAAACATTTCTGTTTCCGATTTTTGACCTTCAGATTCCCAAGCGAAATCTAATAATCTTGAATCTGCTCCATCTGGTAATTTAATAGTGAAATCTCCTTGATAGAATAGTTTTTCATCTTCCCAAACAAAGCCACTTGCTTTTCCTTCTAATATTTCAATTTGTTTGACTTTATGAATAATAATGCTCGCATTTGTTGGTTGCCCATCTTCATCAAATCGAATTAATTCTTCATATGCTGTAAAATCTTCTGAAGTAATTACTAACTCATTACCTTCTATAGCAACTCCGGGAATTGGAATTCCATCTACAGTAATAGTTCCTCCAATATTGGTAAATTCAATTCTTGCAACTTTTTCTGTTTCTACATTTAAACAATATGATGGTTGAATTGCTAATTCAGAAGGTGTTTCCGTTTCAAAAACAATAGTTTGTATAGGAATAATTTTACTACACGGACCTAATGAAACTTCTAACGAAGGTGTTACGGCATTTAAATCGTTAACCGGTAACGTATAAGTGTGTACAAATTGATTGTCAACTGGAGTCCTTTCCTCTTTCACTCCATTTCCTAAGAAGTCAAAATTATAGGTTACTTGACTGATAAAATTTGCTGCAATAAAGCTATCGTTATCCCATTTTAAAGAGAATGTTACATCAGCCTCTAGCGAATCATCTTTATAAACAGGTGGACTCGCTACAATGCTTAACTTAATATCTGGATAAACGATAATCTGACAATCAGTTGGCTCATCGTTCATGGTAAAGTTTATGGTTTTACCAAGATAGTTCTCATCAATTTTGGTAACATCTAACTTTGTTTTATTATCTACAGGATCTACAAATATTCCTGATTCAAAATCTTCTGGAATATCTGATTTTACAATTCCATCAATTGGTAATTTATTAAATACTAAAGGTTCAATTGTTTTGCTACTATCTAAGCATACATAACTAACTGGCAAGCTTAAGAAAACTGGTTCTTTTGGAACAATAAAGTTTACAGGAGCACAATCTGAACAGCATAAATATGGTAAAGAGAAATCTGCAACAACTGTATTTCGTAATGTTTCGTTTTCTCTGATCACTTCGTTTTCATCAAAATACAATCTGTTGGTTGTTCCTAATACATTCGGATTGAAAATTTGGAAATAGAATTGATCTTTTGGAATCAATCGATCCTTAATGGTAATTCTCATTCCTACAGAACCATCTTTGTACATTAATGTTCCTTCGGCAGAAATTACATCTCCTAAACCTGCTCTAGTCCAAGTTCTATTTAAAAATGAAGTAAAATTAACTACAGTATCTCCAAGCGTTTTTCCAACTAAAACTACATCATCATCTAAAAACAATCGTTTTGTAAAATCTGGTGATTTTGCATCTACAAAAGAGAAACTAATTGAGGAACTTTTATCCCAAAGATTAATAACTCCACCGTTTTTAAAACTAAATAAACCTTCTCTTTCCAAAAATTCATTTTTAACAGGAAATGCATTATCTCTAATGGTATCAAAAATAGTATCATGAGGTTTTTCATCACTTGGTTGATTTCTGAAAATTACATCCAAAACAACATCGTTAAATGTGTTAGAATCTGTAGCATTCTCAGTAACATAAACCATTACAAAAGTTCCTCCTGGAATTACTCCGGCTTTATGTTCTAAACCAGGGTGTTGTTTTACAAATTCTGATAATTGGATTTTTTGTAAAATCTTTTCCTTTCTTTTTTCTATTTCTGCTAATAGGGTTTCTAGCTTTTTACCAGAACAACAAACAATCGATAATTGATTGATCATTAACCCTAATATTTGCTTTGTAGAAAGTTCTAAAGTAGTGCCGTTATATTTTGCTTGTAGCTTTTTAACTTGCTGACATAAATTATCAATAGTTAACTTATAACTTACTAAAATAGTATCGTTAATATCTCTAATATTTAATGGAACTTTAGTATCTAAAACATAAGCATGTACTAGAGTTTCTGTAATATCTGTTAGAATAAAATCTGACAATTCTGGTTCTTTTACCCAAGCCTCACTCTCTCTAATTGGAGCTATTTCTTTCTCCAATTCAACAATAATATCACTAGACGATCCTCCTTTATTTCTATCGAAAATGGTTTCAATAATTCCTCCTAAAGCATCTTCCTCTTTCGTTAAGTTTTCTTTTATGATATTTCCTTTGAAAGTTTCATAATAGGCATCTTGGTCTTGAAATAGAAAATCTCCTTTACCAACTACTTCATTTCCTGATGTTGGAAATTCTTTACCGACAATACCTGTTCTTGTAGAAGATTCAGCTCTTAATGATAATTCAGCATCAAAAACAGCAGCATCTGTTGCTGCTCCTTTTACATTTCTATATTTATCTGCTATTATGTTTACTTTCGGGTCAGTTGTTTTAAATGCTGAAAATGTTTTACTCACTTCAGAAAGAATACAGTTTTGTTCTGCCTTCCAAGCGTTCAGTAACATTTTTAAATCTTCAAACTGACACTCATAATCGTTAATATTAATGGTTTGAGTAGTTGCATTTATGGAAAGCGTTTTTATATCAAAACTTAATCCGTAATCTTTCTTTAATTTTTGAATTTTAGCTAAAGCCTCGCCATACATTTTTCCTTGATGACCTTCAATTCGATAAAAATCATTTTTATCGATGCTGTAATCTAAAGGTCTTTGAATTGGTAGTGATTTATCTAAATTATCTTTATGATAACTTAAATTTTCATCTGCTTTGTAATTCACAGTTTTATTATAGCTCCAATTATGTAATAACTCATTCGATACGTTATAATAAAAAGGAACTGCTTTATCACTTAATGTAGTATGAGCCATTGAAGGTGTGATTTCAATGTCATCTGTTTCTGTAGTTCCGATGTAACTATTAGCAATAGAAATTGCTCTTTCTAATAATAGTTTTGCTTTGGCCAGATTTTCATTTTCTGTACTTACAATTGGTGAATTGTAAAAACGATGTCTTAATTCTGGAAATTCAGTTTCAGTAATTTTTCCAAGCATTAAGTGTTTTGGAAACGCTCCAATATCTGGACAACAATTTACATTGATATGTAATAGCAGTTCTTTGATTTCATTGTATGTATCTACTAAATCTTTTAACGCATCATATCGATATTGAAAATCTAAAGGAACACTAAGAGCGCTAAAACTGAATAATGATTTTATTTTTGAAGTGATACTCGATAATCCGAATTTATTAAAGATTACCTCATATCCTAAAATTAAATCGGTAACAATAGATTCATCCTTAATTGCCGAATTATATAATCCTTTAAGCGATGTAAATGTTTCAGTATTATCTTCATTCAGTACAACTCTTCTAGAATCAACAACAGGAAGTGAATCGTTTATTTTATACCAATCGTGCTGAGTAAAAATATCATCCTTTGTAGCAATTGCTTCTAAATCTTCACAACTAATTAATAAAACACGTAGGTTATTGATTTGCTCTATACCTTGATTATCACAATTCAATTTATTACAAAGCGCATCTTCATTAGGATATTGTTCTAAATACAATATCACAGCCATTTTATTGATCTCGGGAAAATCTATTAACTCAGAAAACGTACTATCATTTTCTGGATATACTTCCCAAAGTTTATATTGTTCTTTTTGTGAGTTTAAAAACTTCGGGTATTTACCATCATTATCTTCAAATTTTTTAAAAAACTTAAACTTCTTAGACTTTAAATTTTTCTCAATTAAGTTATGAAACTGAACTAAATCTCCATCTGTAGTAACACCAACACCTTGACTAATTGTTAAACTTTCAATTGCTGTTTTATCGTTAACAAATTCTGGTGTAAGTTGAAATCCGCATGCTATTCCAATTCCGCTTAATCCAATTCTCGACAATCGATCTTGATCATCGAAATATTCGATAAACGCATTGAGTTGTTTTGCCGTTAATACCTGATTAGCATTAAACTTACTATATTCGGTTGTGATGTTTTTAAGCTTCGCTTCTAGTTTAGTTTCCATACCCTATTTGTTTTGGCTGTGTTATGAAACACTATGTTTTGTTGATTCTACTTAGTTGTTATCTGTGTTTTCTTCTTTATCTGCTTCTATAATTCCAATACTTGATTGCCCTAGAATTACTCTTCCGTCTAAGGCCTCATCCTCAGCATCGCAATCTGTTAATCGACCTACTGGATATACCGTATTTAATTCTCGCATTGCAATCATTAAATTTTCAAGTTCATCTTTAGGTTGTTCTTGTTCTAGCTTGGTTTTTTCGAATAAGTATTCTTTATATGCTTTTTCAAATCGGAATAAATCATTGTCTTCTGAAATTCCTTTTCTTGCTCCTACCCAACAAATTTTTGGTAGAATATGTGCTGGTAATTCTTCACGAATTACATCTTCCATGTATCTTCTAAAATCTGGATTTGAAAAACGATATGTGAATCCTGGTAATACAATACTTACTCTATATGAATACGGATCAATAGTCCCACAATCATCACAATTATCTGCACAGATTGTAAAGAATCCTTTATCAGTATCTGTATTTACATCAGGACGTAATAAGATGTGTTCTACTAAGAAAATGCCTTCTTCAGTAAACTCTTTTTTCATAAAACTGATGATTTCCAGAATTCCTTCTTTTAATTCAGCAGCGGTATCGTAGTATTTAAATTGTCTTGCAATTATGTAGTCTACGCTGGTTTCAGGTTCTTCTGGATTAATTACATTGAATGAATATCTAATTGCAGTTTCTGGATCTTCTGGTTCTGTTTCATGAACCGATAAAAATCCTATTTGTAAACCATCTATATCACTTCTTTCAAAGGCTTTCTCTACTTCTTTCTCTGAAGTTTGAACAATTTGTAAAGCGGCAAAATATAATTCCTCAATAGCTTTCGCTGTAGTTGGATAATCGTCTGTAGCGGATAAAATTATATTTCCTTCTGCATCTTTAACTCTCCAACGATATACAGTTTTTCCATCTGATTCTAAATCATAAACCTCAACATTAGAATCGGTAAGATGTCTTCTTTTTTCATTAGTAACTCCCATCAAACGGGCTATTCGTTTTTGAAAGCCAGATATATTTAAAGTGTTCCAAAGATTGTTTTTAGGTTGATTGTAATAATTAAATGCTAATCCTCTATGTGCGCTAATTACTTTATAGTCTTTTAAAAATGCTTCTTTATTTGCAAGAACAATTTCATCAGTTGCTGTTCCATAAAGTGCTTTCATTAAAAATGTATATTCTCCAAATCGTTCTGCAAATCGAGAAATCAAATGATCTAAAATGGAATTTCTTCTTTCAATATTATTATCAAACTGATGTAATAAAAGCTCCGTTAGTTCATCATCATTTGATTGTGGATATTCACTAACTAGATCTTCAAATCCTTTTATATCTTTTATCGCTTGTGTAAAAAATGAACGACTTTCTACTCCAGAAACAGAAAGTAACGTACTTACTTCGGACAAATGCTTGAAATACGTTGCTAATATTTGATCGAAAAATGTCAAATATCCTTTTAATTGTTTTGCCTTTGCTCTTCTTGAATTGGTAACATGAACAGATAATCCTTCTTGGCCAATTCCGTAAGCATCAGGAAAATCATTTTGAATTGTAGTATATTCTTGAGATTCTAAAACAATCCCTTTTGGTAAAGGTAATTTTAAGTCGTCTTTTGTTAATTGTTGTGCAATAATTACATCTTCTTTAAGCTGATTTTTATATTCTTCAACTCTGTCGTAATTCAAATTCAGAGGTAAAAATCCTTTAGTAAAGTTGAATGTGCTTTTATTGCATAACATAGGCTTTTTGTCTGCATCTATGCATACCACCCATTTGTTTTCTTGAGTTAATGTTTCATCGCAAAAGCCAACAGAAATATCTTTAATTAGTTTTACACCTTCAATATTCATGATAATTTTCATGACATCTGAAAGACGAACTTCTCTTCTTAATTCTGCATTTTTTAATTCAGCTACATCGATAAAACCATTATTTAATATTGGACCTTCAAAAATTTCATCTGTAGTATATCCTTTGTTTTGCATCTCTTCCAAAGAATAAAACTGTAATGTAGGTGATAAATAGTTTTCTATTTCAAATAAAATATTGGCGTATACCCATTCTTCATCAACTTCACTAAATACATCTATGTTTGCACAAATAGCAATAGGTTGATCTTCTACTTGTTTGATATCAATTAAATCTTCACATAAGTTTCGATTACTATGATAAGTACTTTTAATTTCCTTTATTACGTTACTTTGATTTGCCTCTTCGTCAAAATCTACCAATAATGAGTACAAACCTTTAAGCTTAAAATCTTTTTGAAATTCCTCTGGTATGTCATTAAACTTAGCGTAAGAAAGTAAACTGTTTTTACAATCTACAAATACTTGTTTCTCGTACTTTCTTAACCAACAATTCTTTACACCAGGTAAATCAATAAATAGTTTTCTATAGTCTAATTCGTTTACTGGTTTTGAAGGAAAAATCTCTGAAGCTTTGTAAAACTGTGTATGTAATGCACGTTTTGGATCTTTTGATGCTAATAAGTTTTCTAATGGAATATCTATTCGCATACCTAAATCAGTAATTGCATAACACAACATTTCTAAGATGGTAATTCCTGGATCGTGAGAATTAAAATCTGTCCATAATTTACCTCCTAATTGTTCTAAATAAGAAATTCCTTCTTTGCGTAAAAAATGAAAATCTAAATCGTTATTAGACGTTACATTTTTAGGAATAGTGATATGTTGATTTATAGTTGACATACGGGTTCAATAGTGGTTTTGGTTCCTTGACATGTAGTTAATACTGTACTTACTGAATGTTCTTTTGCAGAAACTAAAATGGATTTAGGATCGCTTGGAACAATTTGATACAAATCTGCATCTCCATTCATCGTTACATTTTGTAGATAGTCTACGTAAGGAAGTTTTTCTATATAATCTATCAATACACTTTTATGAAGCATTACTCCAAATGTTACTTCTTTGGTATCGTCAAATGCCCAAGGAGATAAGAATTTGGTAATATCAGTTTTCAACTGTTCTTTATAAAAACTCTCATCATATCCTTCATAGAATTTTGCTTCTAATCCTATGGTTACTTCTTCGTAATTTGGATTGATAATTTTGGCATTAACATGTAATGTATTTAGTGCATTAACATGATCTTGTATTTTATTAAGCAAAGCCATACTTACTCGTGGTTGATAAATATCAAATACGTTTTTATTCACAGTATCTGGAACAACAACAATTGTAACATGTCCGGCTGCAGTAAAGCTAGTCTCGGAAGTATGATTTAAACATTTTGCTTTATAAATTTCTGGGAACTCTTGTAGGATTATATTTTCGTAATCCCAAAGTGTAATTGTTCTATTTTTATGACGTAATCGTTCGCTAATTCTTCGGTAAAAGTTTTCATCAGTTTCTTCAGGACTTCCGCCAAATGCATTGTATGGTTGTGTTACCGATTTTACTTGAGGTATCCTGGTAACCATTTTTTTTATGGTTCCTGCAGGTAATCCGTCTTTTAAATAACTAGCTTCGTTATTATTATTTTCAAAACTAGCTAAAACTGCCTGCGCATGAATATCAATAGTTTGACAAACTGCATCAAACGACTTATTCATTTGAGCTTTTATCCAAACAAATCCTTCAGGCAACAATGTATTATCTGCCGTTGTTTCTCTAGGAATTGAAAATTTAATTATTCCAGATTTCAAGAAGTTATCTGTGTCATTTGAAACAATGCTATTCTCTAGACTTTTCCATTTGTTATTACATAATACGGACCAATGGATTTTTTCAGTTTCTTCAAAACTTGGTACTAAAGGATTTTCACTTCCTTCTAATACTTGAAATAAAAGAGAAACGTTTTGCTGATTAACAACATTTTCTAATCCGATATACAAATGTCCTCCTGTGCAATAACGTGGAACTAAAAATGTTTGAATTGTATCTTTATCGAATACATCAATTATATTTTTCTCTTCTTGTAAATATTTCTTGGTTGCATAGTTTTCTTCACTTTGTCCAAATGCATGTTCATGAAATAATTGAATTCTGTTCTCAGTAGTAAAAGCCTCAGACATTACCAACGATTCTTCTGCTACATAATTAACTGAAATACTATCGATAAGCGGAGTGTATGGATCATTCGGTAAATCCAGACTTTTACTTTGAGAACTTACGGACAGGGTGTATAATTTTGGAAATAGTTCGTGTAAAAAAGATTGCTCTAACGATAATTGTAAAGGTCCTGCTTTATTTATATCATAAGCATTTGCATCATTTTCTGTAGTAATTATTGTGCTATAAACTACCTCTTCTTTATCTCCATCTCCTATGGTTTCTCTTCCGAATAGATTAATAATTTCTCCCGCAGTTTCTTTCGAAACTCCTGCTGCGTGTAATAATCTTTTTTCTACTTTAAAATGTTCATATCCAGATACGATTAAGTTACTTTCAATAACAGATGCATCTTTATCTATTAATACTGCATAATCTTCAATTGAATTAAATTGTGAAGACTTTATGTAAGCCGAATACCAACTTTTAAAATCATCTGGTACATTTTTCCAATTTAAATTAACTGTAAACTCAGACCATTTTTTTGAAAAAGCTTCTTGGTAATTCACTAAAAAATTACTCCCTGTAATTGGTCGAGTTGTAAATGGATTGAAAGGTTTATTTGATTTTAATGTACCGTTATCATTCTCGATATCTACAGAACGAACACCTTCAACATTGGTATTTATTACAATTTCATTGAGTGTATTTTCAGCTAAAATTTTATAAAAATCATAACCTGAAGTGTCTGATAGATTAAACTCAAAACGAACTAGTGGATGAGTTGTGTTGTATTTGGTAAGTAAAAACTCTTGATTGTAATTTACTAAAGCATCAGCATCATAATCTAATTGAAATGTAAAACTGATGTTTTTTTTATTTGTATTTAAATTACCAACGCTTACTCCATCAATTAGAGTTAATTCTGGTTGAATCCATTTTTCTTTACCACTAGCATAAATAGAAACGGTTTCTAATAACTCATCGATTTTTAAAGTTTCGCTACTAAAGTTTTCATTAAAGTTGAAAGTTATAGTTACTATCCTTAATCCTTCCTTTAAAGACAACATTGGAGAAGCAACCGAAAAACCAAGATTTGCGTCTGGTAATTCATTTACATTTTTTGCGGTAGCTGGATAACCAAATGGATACCAAAATGGTTTATCTTCAACCAATGGTTCTTCTAATCCGTCTTTAGTTTTAGCATTTGCACTAGCCTTAATTTTTTTAAGATCTTCTGAATTGTTATTGTAAACTGTTTTTATTTGGCTAACAACAGTTTTGTTTGCGATTAACTCTTCTTCAGTTTTATAAACTAACGGATTTCCTAAGGAATCTTTTTTCGCATCTAATGCCGTATCTTCCTTAATTTGTTGATCTGAAACTTTCTTAGCTAGTTCAAAAATCACATGAGCTTGATCTGCAATTGGTTCTCTTTTATCTACTTGTAATATTTCTTTGTAATAAAAGTCTAAATGACGTTTAGTTAGTTGATTAAATCTTTGCTTAGATAATTCTAATAAGTTTAAAAAGCAGATGAATAAAGTTAAGTGTGGTGTTAATTCAGATTTTTTAGAAAATTCCTCTAAATTTTGTGCAACAGATTCTTTTAATTTATCATAGTCTCTAGTTCCTCTATACGGAATAGTATCTGTTGTAAATTGCTTAAAAAAGTTTCTCCAATCTCCAGAAGCTACTTCGTAATTACTTGTTGAGAAGTAGTTTATGTTTTGAGATAAGTTATAGGCAAATAAAATCCAATCTTCAATGGTAAAATCGTGTAATTCGAAATTCTCTGGATCTAAAGCCTGAATAAATCTTTGCTCTTGTCCGGTTCCGTTACGTTTTAATATGTTAGGTATGATTTTACTCATGATTCCTTTTAGTTTATATCTGTTCCTTCACCTTTATAAAAAGGGAAAACAACGTTTGTTCTACTATTTGTAGCTCTAATTCTAAAGTCTATTTTAATGATCAATTGTCCTTCTAATGGATCTGTTTCTGAGATATCTATTTTGATTACATCTATTCTTGGTTCGTGATAAAGAATTGCAGTTTCAATTAATTCTTTAGCGTATGTAATTAAAGTTCTATCTAACTTTTCAAAAAGTAGTTCCTCGAGATTACAACCGTAATTAGGTAGCATTACTCGTTCCCCCAATCGAGTATTCAATAATATCTCAAGGCTACTTTTTATATCTTCTTCTTCAGATATCATGACAACTTCATTCAAATCCTGAGAAAACTCAGGAGGAAATCCCCATCCAATTCCTAAAAAAGCTTTTTTATTTTCCATTTGTTATCCTATTAATACTGTGAATTCTCCTAACACAATTGTTCCTCCGTGAGCCATGCTATCTCCCATTCTAGCCGCGGGCATTCCTCCTATTAAAACAGTTCCTGATCCTGCTACAATACTATCTGGTGGTCCGGTACAAGTAGCCATATCACCAACTCTTGCTGCAGGCATTCCTCCAATTAAAACTGTAGGTTCACCGGCTGGTAAAATTGGTCCGCCAACATGCGGAACAACTCCTGTTACCATCGGACAAACATGCATGTCTCCTACTCTTGCTGCTGGATTTCCCATTTTATGTTTAGTTTTTTGACTTTAATTAATTTGAACTAATGATCCTTTTAATACGGCAATTGCACTTGTAGAAACTTCTGCTCCTGCACTACCTTCAGCTTTAAATTCAGCATTAGCTGCAATACTTACATTGGTTCCTTCAATGTTCACATCTCCAGATGCTTTAATGGCAATATCACCAGCACTTTCCATTGAAATTCCATCACTGTTAATGACTATCACATTGGAGTTATCATCTTCAATCGTAATTGCTCCTTCGTCTTCATCAAGAGAAATAATTTTTCCTGCTGGAGTTTCTATGGTGATAATCTTCTTATCATCATCGAATAACACTTTCATTTCACTTCGTGTGATAATTCCTTTTTCATGATTATCATCTGCGGCAGTTATCGGTGATGGTTTTGCACTACTGTGCAACATTCCTAATACAATAGCATCGTTTGGATCTTGATTGATAAAACCAACGATAACCTCATCGCCAATTTCTGGACGGAAATAAATCCCTCTATTTTCTCCTGCATCTGGTGATGAAACTCTACACCAAATTCCTTCTTCCTCATTATTGATAATCGGAATTTGAACTAGAATTCTATCTTCTCCATCAGGATCTTCTTCTAACTGAGAAACAATTCCTACTTGTAATCCTTGAATAGCTGGTAATAATCCTGAAGCTGGCTTAGATGAGATATCGAATGTTTCTGAAAACCACTCTGTAGATAAACCGAATTGTGCATTGGCAACCCAATTTCCATTTGTAATTACATGCTGAACACCAGTAACATAAATATTACCATTAAAGCGATCTCCAACACCTTCTAATTTTAAAACTGTATTAGGTTTTACTGATGGAATTCCTTGAAATTTAATTCTACCTCTAACTTTTGCTAATTGTTGAAACAACCATTTCGCATCTGCCCAATCTTGAAGTTCAGTATCTGTTACAACTCCTCCGTGACGTAACTCTAAACTTTCTAATCCAATTACATCGGTTAAATCTCCTGAGCTCAAATTTCCGTTTAAACTCACACTTGGATCTTTACCTTCAACTTCGATTAATTCTTGATCGGCATGATTCCATCCGTAGGCAGCAACTTTAGATACTTGATGGCGCGCATCAATTTCAGCATCGAAATCTAAAAGTGAACCTCCAAAGGTTACTGTTTCAATTTCTGATTGACTAATATCTGGTTTTGCGATAGTTATTGTTCCATCATCTACAAAACATAACTTCCCATTTGCTTGAGCTCTAGAAACTAAAAAATCCCAATCTGAAGCATTATATTGAACTAATTCTGGATGCGTGTGATTTGTACTTTCTACATCACTTGAAAGTCCATACTCTCCAATAATTTCTTCAAAAATGTCACTATCAGAACTTTCATAGAAATACTTACTTTTTCTTCCTATGGTCATTTTAACAGCTTCATCTTTACACTCAATAATTAATTGAGCTGAGTTTGCTCGAATTCTTAGGTTATGCTTAATTACAATTCCTTTGAATATTGTTTCTTCATCAGAATGATATCCTGCTGTAATTTCAATTTCCTTACCTGGAATTAGTAAATCCTCATTACTCAATTCAAAATCTCTTGCTGAAGGATCTCCATCAATCAAAATTATTTGCGCCGTAGGTATTTTATTGACTTCTTTCGAAACCGTAATATTTTTTACCTCGTACACTTTTGAAAGTTCTTCTCCTTCAATTAAGATTTTAAAAGTGATTAAATCTGCACTTTTAGAAGTTTGTATGACTCCAGTATTATTCATTTATGCAAACTTTTGTAATGGTGGAAAAAACAATTCCTGACCTGGTTTTAATTTTCTAAACTGTGTGATATTATTAGCTTTAGCTATCTCTAAATAGTACTTTGGATCTCCGTAAATTCGATGACACATTAATGGTAATGTTTCACCTGCTTTTACTTTTCTGTAATGTGTTAAATCTGGCGATTGATTATTCTCTCGAGCAACACGTAAATCATCATCTACGGTTCCTTTAATCTTTAGTTTCGCATTGGCTCTTAATGGAGTTCCATCAGGAGCGAAAAGTCTATACTCAATAGACAAATCAACTAAGGATCCTTTAAAAAGTAATGCTCCCCATTTTACCATTAAGTAATAAGGCTTGTGCTCTTCTCCGTTATAATCAAAAACGATTCTTTTGAAAGCTTCAATTTTATCGATTATTCCATCAGTATGATTAGCCTCGCCATCAATTACTCCAGAACTATCAAACAATAAATCAAGATCTAATTCCTGTGGAGCGATTTTCTTAAACTTTGGTTGCGTACCACTAGTACCTTGTCCTTGTTCCTCCTCATACTCTGGTTTATATGCAACCATGTATTTTTCAGGATTTACAAGTGTAGTAAACTCACCATCGGCAACTTCATCGTTAAACTTGTCGTCTTTGTAAGCTTTTATTACTAGTTTTTTTAATTCTCCTTGGCTCATTATCTCTCTTTTTGTCTCTCAAGAATATCCATTACTTCTTCTACGCAAGCAGCTATAATTTGTGCTTTATTACCACCATTTGAACCGCCTGTTCCTGGTTTTGATCCAGATTTTTCATCAACATTAATTTTGATATGTAGTTCTTTAATTGTTATTGGCATTTTATACGATGTTAAAGTACTGATAGGTTAATTCGATAGTTTCTATGACTAGTTTATTTTCCTCGGCATTAAAGTCTCCAACGCTCCATTTTATAGGATAGGCTTTAACTATATTCCAAGTTTGCAGTGCTTCATGATTTTCATCAAGTAACATTACATTGATATCTACAGGTTCTATTTCAAAATTTTCTAAGGCTTTTTTACACCATTTGATGACTTCAGAATCCATTAACATTCCTCGTTTTAAAACAAGATTTGGAAACTTTGAACGTACCGGAATTTTATGTTTGAACCTGTTTTCTCCACCCTCAGCAATTTCTTCAGTTTCAAGGTCTACTGTTAGACCTGAAACTGATTGAAATGAGATATCTTTATCTTTAGTTGATAGATTTTTAAAATCTACCTTAAAGTGAAAGCCTACTGGTGGATAATAAATTTCCATTAGCTAATCATTGTTAGTTTTTCGTGAACAAACTCTGCAGTTTCGATAGCGATTTCATTACCGTCTGCTTTTAAATCTGTTGGTGTAACCTTAGTGATGTATGCATTTTGGCATTTCCATGTTACTGCTGGATCTCCATTTTCATCTAACAAGCTAATTGTAAGATCTCCTCTAAACTGCTCACCTCCTTCTTGGAAATACACTGTTTTTGCCCACTGATCATAAAACTGTTTGCTTTTATCAACAAAAGTTCCTCTTTTCATGGTAACGTTTGGATATTCAAACATTCCTGGTTGTTTAGACTTGTGGTATTCACTATCTGCTCCTCCACGATACTCAATCATTTTATTCTCAAAGGTTAACCCAGAGACTTCTGTACAGTTAAACTTTGTATCTCCAAAAGTTACTTCGAAAGAAAACTTTGGAAGTGGATATAATTGTGCCATGATTTCTTTTTTTTATGTTTTTAAATTTGACTTGACTTAATTAATTATGCTTCTTGCATTTTGTGAGAAAACTTAAGAATGATAAATTCTGCAGGACGAACTACAGCCATTCCTATTTCAATAATCATATTTCCTTCAAGAATATCTTGAGCAGTCATTGTTTCTCCTAATCCTACGCTCACATAAAATGCCTTATCTGGTGTTGGACCTGCTAAAGCTCCCACTCTCCATTGTTGCGTTAAGAAATTATCGATCATAGCTTTTACACGAACCCAAGTATTTTTATCATTTGGTTCAAAAACAAATTGTTCTGTAGCTTTTTTGATAGACTCTTCAGCCATATTGAAGAAACGTCTTACAGAAACATATCTCCATTCGTTATCATTTCCTGCTAAAGTTCTTGCTCCCCAAACTAGGTTTCCTTTACCAACAAATGTTCTAATTGCATTTATAGATTTACCCGCAACTGCATCAACATTTAAGTCTCTTTGTTCATCACTTGAAATTTGTAATGATGGTTCTAATACGTAATTTGTACCAACATTCGCTGGGGCTTTCCATACTCCTCTATCAGAATCTACTCTTGCATAAATTCCAGCCATTGTACTACTTGGTGGTAATTCAACTGGTAATGCTCCGATTTCAGTTTTGATTTCGTTATAAACTTGACTGTAGATATTTTCGATGCTCTTTAACGTTCTTCCGTTTAATTCTCCGTTATTTACATCTGTGCTGTCCCCTGCTTTTACATTTGAAATTAATGTATCTAATTCACCTTCCGCATCAGTAAATACATCTGTAGATGCATGAACGTAAACTTTATTTAATTCTGTAGAAATAGCATTTACTTGAGTTTCTAATTTAGCTTTTGAATTTGCCTTAGAAATATTATCTAAAGCCAATTGTAAAGCCTCGCTAACTTCATTTACTTTATCTGTTCCGACAAAAAAGTTATTAATTGTTGTAACTTGACCAGTGATATCTGTATAGATAGGATCTGCATCACCTACTTCATCTTTAACTGAATTTGCTGCTGCATTACCCGAATCTTCAATTAAACCAGCCATCGAAGTCAAATTGTTCAACGAGCCAATAACTTTCTCAACAGTTGTAGATAATTCAGATACTCTTGTTTTTAAGGTTGCATAAGTTTCTCCTGTAAAATCTGCTGCATCCAAATCATCTGTGATTTTTTTCTTAGCTACACCGATGTATCCTAAATCTGCATCAGAAGTATCTCTTAATAAATCATTTTCTGCAGCGAAATCTACCTTATATGCCTCTAATTGTGCAGTAGCCTCTGCAATCGCAGATGGTAAATCTGTTGTATGCGTAATTTCTATTGACTCCTCATCGTAACGGTAATCTAAGATTGTTTTTAAATGTGGATAGTAAACTGCACCATATTTTAAATAATCCTTTTCTAAGTTCAGTCTGTTTCTTGCAGCTAAAGCGTCTGCAACAGAATCTGTAGATGTGTGTGTATCGATAATTGCAAAACGATCTTGCATTTCGTTACACTGGATTAAAGCATTGTTGTATAATGTGTAAAAATCTACTTCGCTTAATTTTTTTGCATCTGGAAATACAATCAAAGTTGGTTCGTCTTCTTTTCTTAATTTATCTAAACCATCATTTAAATCATCAAAAGAAATAGAGTTTTCATTTCCTAAATCATTTACATAAGTATCTACGGATACGATATAACATGGTCCACCACCATTAGCAAAATACATTTGCATTGCATAATACATTAAATATGGCTTTGGACTAGTTGGTGCTTCTACTTTTAGTGTACGATCTTGCTCTCCATCAACATGAGTATCTGTAACTGTAACAGTTATTCCTGTTTCTTTTCTTGCAAAACCAAAATACGTTTCATACTCCAGTAAAGAAGAAATACGTGTTGGCTTGTTTGCTAAATCGCCATCAATCTTCTTCTTTGCTTTTTCTGTATACCCAATAAATGCAGGTATCGCTGTTTCTACTTGAGCCACCGATGGTGGAAATTTTACGATTTCCTCAACGTAAACTCCTGGTGTTTTGTAAGCTGACATAATTATTAATTTTAGTTTTTAAATGAATATTTCTGAATAGTAATCTTGCTCTTCTTTAGTGATACTATCTATGGTTGGATTTGGGAAAAAAAGTGTGCCTTGAGGTTGTGGAGTTACGTCCGTTTTTTCAATTTCTACTTTCCCATTTTTTGTAAGAGGATGTTCTTGGTTAGTAACCATTATTTGATTTTCAGACTTTTGTCTATACCTCCAGAATGTTTTCTTGTTTTCTATATAAATCTGAAAATCAATAAGGTTCTTAAGTAGACATTGCTTTTCTAAATCAAAGTTCCCCGTTTGAATATCTTCCGTGTCTACCTGTTCTGTTAAATTGGTTGCATTGTCTCCTGCTACTTTTACTTGGATAACTCCAATTACCCCACTATTTTTTAATTGTTGAACAGAAGTGTTTAAGTAATCAAAAATCTCTGTTTCACTTTCAGTTAAGGTTGTATTGTTTGTTACTTTATCTTCTATATCTTCAATTAAAGATTCTTCAATACTTGAAATCGTTACTAGTTTCGGAGTATTAGTATCAAATTCTTGATCCTTTTCTAAATTGTAAACTAGTTTTCTTGATTCTCTTTCTGTTATTAAAAAATCTTCCCACTTTTCAATGGCTCCGTCGGCATCAAAAATGTTAGTTACTGAAGAAGTGATATTCGATAAATAGTAAAGCTGATTGTTCTTCTTTTCCGTGATATCTGTATAATTCAAGAAGAATCTATCTTTTGCTTTAATGAAAAAAGTAAAGACTATATCATTTGATAATTCGACTAGTGGATTATAACGAGTCACAACATCATTTCCTTCCTCTGAATTCACACTTAATGTGCTTGTTAAAACTCGAATTCCTTTGCTATGATTTCTAATTAAAACCCTATGATTTTTAGCTATACTTCTTGTTCTTTTATTTGGAATTACTTCAATAAAATCAAAAAGATTATATGATCGCAATGCATCTTCTTTTTCGTCATCAGACAGCTCATCATTTGCATTATCTGCATGATATTTTTTATCTCCCTGATCTAGAAAATACGCATGTAATAAGTCGATATTAAAAAGTGGCTTATAGATCATCTTCTGACTAATTATTGATTAATGAATTTCTATTCAATTCTGAAATCACAGAACCTTCTTTAGTAATAGCATCTCTTTCTATTTCTAGTAAAGTGATTTTGTATAAGACAGACGGTTTTTGTTTTCCTCCTAAGGTTCCCCATATAAAATTGAGTTCTTCAAAAGTTGGAGTATAGAGTTCAGTGATAAACTTGAAACTTTTTATATTTTCTATTCCATCAACATTTTCATAATTAGAGTTCGCTTGGGTAAATACTTTTTTACCTTGAAAAAACTCAATGATTTTAGTCAAGCTTTTTAAAGACTCGGTATACGATGATTTGTTAAGACTGAATAGAATAAATAGGTTTAAGTAAACCTTTGGATTTTTGTACGAAACTGTATTACCACTTACATAATCGTTTCGCACATTTTTCAACGCAAATTCTTCTTGTAAATTGATAAGAGATAATGCGATATCTGGAAAATTCCCTGGTGAATTCCCTTCGGAATCTTCGTCAGCAATATTGGCTAACGCAACAGCATTTTCATCGAGATAGTCATTTAACTCTTCTGAAATGATTTGTAGTATTTCATAAATCATTAGTAGTGGTAATTTTATTTGGTTGGTTTGATTGACACTCCAAAGCTACCATCACTCTTAGCAATTTTTCCCAATTAAAAAACTGTTTTAATTATGTTCTTTTCCTATAATTTAATTAGGGTTTTTTCACATAAAAAAGGGGAAAATCACCCTGCTAAAATTGTATTGGAAAATGTAAATTTTTGCACCGCTCTCTTGTCTGCAAATAATAGTAGTTCAATAGTTTTTTTTACCGACCTTTGCCGCTAAATTTCTAAACTTCATTAGCAATGAATACAAGAGTATTAGCTTTAGCAGCAGTATCTATTGTAACAATTATATACGGTGTTACTTTCACAGTAGCAAAAGAGGTAATGCCGCACTACGTAAAACCATTTGGATTTATTTTCATTAGAGTTTCAGCAGCAATGTTAGTTTTTTGGATCGCGAGCTTATTTATAAAAAACGATAAGATTGAAAAGAGTGATTATAAAACAATTGCAATGGCGGCTTTCTTTGGTATTGCATTTAATATGCTTACATTTTTTAAAGGATTAAATTACACCACTCCAATTAATGCCTCTGTAATGATGGTGACTTCGCCAATTTTGGTGCTTATTTTTTCTAGTATTTTAATGAAAGAAAGGCCTACATTAATTAAAATAATTGGAGTAATAATTGGACTTATTGGTGCAGTTGTACTTATTGTTTACAGCGGAAAATCAGGAGCAAATGCTAAAAATATGATGTTAGGTAACTTTTTAGTTTTTGTAAATGCGGCCTCTTATGGTATGTATTTAGTTGTGGCTAAAAAGATTGTAGCAAAATATAAACCTATAACCTTTATTCGATGGTTATATTTATTCGGATTTATTTTCATGTTCCCTTTCGGGATATCTGAATTCACAGAAATTCAATGGGAAATCATTCCAATGTCTGGATATTTACGAATTGGATTTGTTGTGATTTTTGCTTCGTGTATTACCTATTTATTCAATTTATGGGCGCTCTCTAAACTTAAACCAACAACAGTAAGTGTATTTATTTATTTACAACCAGTTGTGGCAAGTATTTATGCTTTAATTGTTGGAAGTGATACTTTAGATACAATTAAAATATTGGCAACTGTTTTAATATTTATAGGAGTTTACTTAGTTTCAAAACAGTCTCCTGCTAGTCTTAGCAAATAGTGTATCTTTACGGCTCATTAAAATCAAGGTATGATTCAATCTATGACGGGATACGGGAAATCCGTATTACAATTACCAACTAAAAAAGTTACTATTGAAGTTAAATCTTTAAATAGTAAAAACTTAGATATCAATACACGAATTCCATCTTTCTATAAAGAGAAGGAATTAACAATTCGTAAAAAATTAGCAAGTACTTTAGTTAGGGGAAAAGTAGATTTTTCAATCTATGTTGAAATGACTGCTGACGAAACTTCTACTTCAATAAATAAAGGAGTAGTTTCTGAATATATTAAGCAATTACGTGATGTAGTTGTCGTTGCTTCTGATGATGATGTAGAGTTATTAAAAATGGCTGTGAGAATGCCAGATGCTTTAAAAACAGAAAGAGAGGAATTGGATGCTAATGAGTGGTCAGAAATTGAGAAGCATATTGCAATAGCTATAAAAGAAATTATTCAATATAGAACTGATGAAGCCGCATCTTTAGAGGTTGATTTTAAAGAACGAATTTCTAATATTAAAGCTTGTTTGGAACAAGTTAAGGAAATGGATGGCGATAGAATTGCAAATGTAAAGCAAAGGTTAGCCAAGGCTTTAGACGAATTAAAAGTTGAAGTTGATGAAAATCGTTTTGAGCAAGAATTGATTTATTACCTAGAAAAACTAGATATCAACGAGGAAAAAGTTCGTTTAGCGAATCATTTGGACTACTTTTTGCAAGCCTTAGATACTAGCGATTCAAATGGAAAAAAGCTTGGATTTATTATTCAAGAAATTGGTAGAGAAATTAATACTACCGGATCTAAAGCGAATTTCGCACCTATGCAAAAGGTGGTAATTCAAATGAAAGACGAATTGGAAAAAATTAAAGAACAGATATTAAACGTATTATAATGGCGAAAGAATTTAAAGGAAAATTATTTGTGTTTTCAGCTCCCTCTGGATCTGGAAAAACTACTATTGTTCGTCATTTACTGGCTCAAGAAAAATTTGGTTTAGAGTTTTCAATTTCTGCTACTTCTCGTGCTCCACGTGGAGAAGAAATTGATGGTTCAGATTACTACTTTATTTCTAGAGATGAATTCATCAAGAAAATTAAAAACGATGAGTTTTTAGAGTGGGAAGAAGTGTATAGAGATAATTTCTACGGAACTTTAAAAACAGAAGTAGAACGTATTTGGTCTCAAGGAAAGCATGTGATTTTTGATATTGATGTTGCAGGAGGACTTCGTATTAAAAAGAAATTCCCAGAAGAAACATTAGCTGTTTTTGTAAAACCACCTAGTGTTGATGAATTAAAAATTCGTTTGAAGAAAAGAAAAACAGAGAGCGAAGACAAAATTAATATGAGAATTGCCAAAGCTTCTGTAGAATTGGCAACTGCTCCACAGTTTGATAAAATTATCAAAAACTACGAATTAGATGTTGCGCTTAAAGAGGCGGAAGAATTAGTAGGTAGTTTTATAGGAGTAAATTAAAAAGTCTAAGAAATAGATGAAAAACATCGGGTTATATTTCGGAACCTTTAATCCTATTCACATAGGACATCTCATTATTGCTAACCATTTGGTGGAAAACTCTGACTTAGATGAAATATGGATGGTTGTAACTCCTCATAATCCTTTTAAGAAAAAAAGTTCTCTTTTGGACAACCATCATCGTTTTGAAATGGTTTATAAAGCCACAGAAGACTACGATAAAATTTCACCATCTGACATAGAGTTTAAATTACCTCAACCGAATTATACGGTGCATACATTAGCGCATATTTCGGAAAAATATCCTTCCTATAATTTTAACTTAATTATGGGAGAAGACAATTTGAAAAGTCTTCATAAATGGAAAAATTATGAAACCATTTTAGAGCATCATAATGTTTATGTTTATCCAAGAATTTCTGAAGGAGTTGTAGAAACTCAGTTCGATAATCATCCTAAAATACATAGAGTTAATGCTCCTATTGTAGAAATTTCTTCCACTATGGTTCGTAATGCGATAAAAGAAGGAAAAAATATAAAACCTTTACTTTCTTCATCAGTTTGGAAATATATTGACGAGATGAACTTCTATAAAAAATAGACGTCCTATTTTTTCGTTGTATATTTGGTAACCCAAACTAAGTATTCGTGGCAAAAAACAAGAAAAAACCTAGTAAGTTAAAACAAAAACTAACGGATAAATACCGTTTAGTAGTTTTAAATGAAGATACGTTTCAGGAGCGTTTTTCATTAAAACTTTCTCGATTAAATGTATTTGTTTTTGGTGGAATTTTCTCAATTCTAATCATTATTCTTACCGTGTTTTTAATTGCATTTACTTCTTTAAAAGAATACATTCCTGGATATTCTTCTACTGAATTAAAGAAAAAAGCAACACGACTAACTTATGAAGCAGATTCATTAAAAATCAAAATTGCAGTACTTGAAAAATTCACTCAAGCCATTAGACCTGTTCTAACTGGTGATATTGAACCTGAGGCAATTGATTCGATAAGAAATGAATCGAAAAAAGCAGTTGTAGATTATGCTAAATTATCTGCAACAGAACAAGATTTACAATTCAGAGAACAAATAGAAAGCAAAGATAGATTTGCATTATCAGCCGGATCTGGGAACAAAGCGAAAATTATATTCTTTGCTCCAATTACGGGAACTGTTTCTCAATCTTTTAATGCTGCAAACAAACATTTCGCGATAGACATTGTTGCTAAAACTGGAACTCCAGTAAAGGCTATTGCTGACGGAACAGTTATTCTTTCTGGATGGACTGCCGAAACTGGATATACCATTACCATACAACATAGTAATAATTTTGTTTCTGTATATAAACACAATGGAGATCTTCTAAAAGAACAAGGAGATTTTGTAAAATCAGGAGAAGTAATAGGTAGTGTAGGTTCAACAGGAGAATTAACAACTGGACCTCATTTACACTTTGAATTGTGGAACAATGGATATCCAACAAATCCAACAAATTACATCGACTTTCAATAAATGCTATTTGTCATTAATCTGAAAATGATACTAACTTCAATTTTTGACTTAAAAAAATAAACATATGTCTTTAAAATCTTTTTTAGCGATTCCATTTGCAAAACGAGCTGTAAAACAAGTTCGAAAATGGGCAAATAAACCACTAGAAACGCAAGAAAAAGTATTTCAATATTTAGTTACAGAAGGATGTAAAACAGCCTTTGGAAAAGATCATGATTTTATATCAATCAATTCTTACGAAGATTTTAAAAATCGCGTACCTGTTAATGATTACGAAGGTTTACGTCCATATGTAGACAGAATGGTTGCTGGAGAAGAAAATATTTTATGGAAAGGAAAACCTATTTACTTTGCTAAAACCTCTGGAACAACCTCTGGAGCAAAGTATATTCCGATTACTAAAGAATCGATGCCAACTCATATTAAATCGGCTCGTAATGCTTTGTTATTCTATATCAATGAAACGAAGGATGCTTCTTTTGTAAATGGAAAAATGATTTTCCTACAAGGAAGTCCTGTTTTAGATGATAAAAATGGTATTAAATTAGGGCGTTTAAGCGGAATTGTTGCGCATTACGTTCCGAATTATTTATTAAAAAATAGATTACCAAGTTGGGAAACCAATTGTATCGAAGATTGGGATACAAAAGTTGATAAAGTGGTTGAAGAAACATTACCTGAAAACATGACTGTAATTAGTGGAATTCCATCATGGGTTCAAATGTATTTCGAGAAATTAATTGATAAAACTGGAAAAACTATTTCGGAGTTATTTCCAAACTTTAACTTTTTCATTTACGGCGGTGTAAATTTTGAGCCTTACAAAAACAAGTTCGAAGCTTTAATAGGAAAGAAGATAGATTACATTGAGTTATATCCTGCATCAGAAGGATTTATTGCTTTTCAAGATTCTCAAAAAGAAAAAGGAATGCTATTACAATTAGATTCTGGAATTTTTTATGAATTTATTCCTGCAACCGAATTCTTTGATGAAAATCCAACTCGTATTTCTTTAAAAGATGTACAATTAGGAGTTAACTATGTGATAATTCTTAATACAACAGCAGGACTTTGGGGATACAATATTGGAGATACTGTTGAATTTACTTCATTAAAACCTTACCGAATAAAAGTAACTGGAAGAATTAAGCATTTTATATCTGCTTTTGGTGAACATGTAATTGGTAAAGAAGTTGAAAAAGCATTGAATGACGCTATCAAAGGAACTGATGTGAACGTTAGCGAGTTTACCGTTGCTCCACAAGTGAATCCAGAAAATGGATTACCATTTCATGAGTGGTTTATTGAGTTTGAAAATGAACCTGAAAACTTAGATGAAATGGCGCAGAAAATGGATGCTTCTATGCAAGAACAAAATATTTACTATCAAGACTTAATTGAAGGAAAAGTATTACGCCCATTGATTATTAGAAAGGTTAAAAAAGGAGGATTTCATGAGTATATGAAATCTATTGGTAAGTTTGGTGGACAAAACAAAATACCTCAACTATCTGATAACAGGAAAATTGCAGATGTGTTGGAGAAGTTTTTAATCTCTTAACTCAATCAAAATACTCCTTAACTCACTAATTGTTTAATTTTACTAAAATAGGATATCAACTATTATTCACTTGCCATATTTTAGCAAGAAAAGTCATGTTGAAAAAAAATATCTTTCTATTAATAGTAGTAATTAATACTAGTCTATCATATTCTCAAGAAAAATACACGTTAAATTTCTATAACTGTAATTACGATGATTTTGCATTTACTCCTTTATCAGAGTTTAATATTTATGATACTAAAACAGGTAAAGAGATAAATTATAAAAAAGGTTGGGTTTCGGGTAAATTTAATTTTTCAACTGATAGTCCTGTTGTTAGAATTAAATATAAGAATATATACAAACAAGCTTTTGACACTATAATAAATCTAAATAATAAAAACACATCTCATGTACTTTGCATTGAAAAGTTCAAAGATTATTCTTTGCAAACTACCTTCGAACAATGTATCAAAAATAAAAAGAAATGGGAACTAAATCTGAATTCAACAGGCTGTTTTCATTGGGATAATGAAAGTTTCAAAATTAAATACAAAAAGAATAAAGTTTACGTAGTATATAAAATTAATAAAGGTAAAAAGCAGTATATATTATTAGACCAAAAAAAAATTGATACTTTTATTTTATTTGAGAAAAAGCTTAGATTAATGAATAGACCAAATGGTGGTTGTACAACCTCTGATTTGTATACATTAAATTCCTTTTATGGAAATCTTGTAATTAATGATGATTCATGCACTTTTAATGATATCTACTCTTTAAAAGAAGTTTTAGGAATTAAAAATGGGAAAGACTAAATCGCTTCTTTTCCAAATATTCTTTTTCTAATCGATTAGTTACTTTTTCTAATGCTATATCTATAAATTCTATTGCTTTTGCAATGTTTCCAATTGCCTTAAAATAATCTGATTTTGCTGCATAAAATAAATAGGCTCGTTGCTCAAGAGCATCAGGATTAATTTTATCAAAATAAAAACTCGACTTTACATAATTATTCATTTGTACACATACCACAGCCATCGTCAATATATGTGATGGCATTGGCTGCAATTCATACAAACACTCATACCAATATAGAATTTTTTCCCAATTAGTAGCTTCAAAATTATCAGCTTTTAAATGCTCTGAAATTATAGCAGCTTCATAATGATAACTCGAAAACTCATTATGTTCAACTGCTTTATTCATCATTGTATTTCCTAATTGAACTAATGGGAAATACCATTTTGAACGATCTTGATTTTTTAAATCTAATACTTCATTTTCAATAGTAACTTTAGCGTCTAGTCTAGCAGAATGAAAACACATTAAAGCAAATAAAGCATAGGCTGCAGAAATTGATGTGTGCCTATTTTTAATTACAAGTTTGCATAAACGCATAGCTTCTCCACAAAGTTCTTTACGAACTAATTGTTCTTTCGTATTTGAATGAAAACCTTCATTAAATATCAAATACAAAACTTCTAAGACACTTTCTATTCTTTTTGGTAATTCCACTCCTTGAGGTATCGAAAATGAAATATTGGATTGTTGTATGACTTTCCTAGCTCTTACTAATCTTTTTTTAACGGTTTCTTCCTTTAGTAACAAAGCTGAAGCAATTTCCTTTCCGCTAAATCCTGATACTGTTTTTAGCGCAAAAGCAATTCTATCTTTAGGATTCAGTTTGGGATGACAAGCCGTGAAAATCATTCGTAACTGAGCATCTTCTATTTCAGAATCTAGAAAAAGTTCATTAATAGCAATTGAATCAATTCCCTTTGAGAACTCTGGTAGATTTTTCTTTTCAACTTGTAGTTTTCTAAAAATATCAACTACACGATTTTTAGAAGCTTTAATTAACCAAGCTTCGGGATTTTCCGGAATTTTAGTTCGCCAGCTAAGCGTAGCTTTTATAAAAGTATCTTGAATTGCATCTTCGATAATGTCAAAATTCGAAAGACCGAAAATACGTGTTAAAACAGAAACCATCTTTCCGCTATGATGGCGAAAAAGATGGTCTATAAGTTGAGTTTCCATTATTCATCGAAAACCATTATTTCTCTAATCTCTACAGTACTTCCTAAATCGTAATCAGGAAAATCTTGAGCAATTACTTCTACAGCATCAAAGTCTTTGGCGGTAACAATATAATAACCTCCAACAAGTTCTTTTACTTCTGCAGAGTTCACATCTGAAACAGTTCGGTTTTTACCAACAATTCTTCTAATGTCAGCTGTTAAAGCATTTCCTCCTTTAACAATTCCTTGCTCTTCCATTTTTTGATTCCAAGCAAACCACTTCCCCATTCTTCCTTGAATTTCTTCTGGTGAAAGTCCTAAATCGCCATAGTCGGCACCGATAAAAATCATCATAAATTCTTTCATAATTTTCTAAGATTTAAAGTTATTTACCTGTAAGACGTTTTAGAAATTAACTAAGGGGACAATATTTTAAAAAAAATTATTTCTTTTCTAGTTCCAACACTTTCAAAATCATTTTATCATCTAAATGATTCATTCGATATAATCCTTGATCATTAAATAATTCTCTTGCGATAGTTGCTTTTAGAAATTTACGTAGCTTTTGTTTTGTTAACCTTGAAGGTCGAAAATCTTTTAGTTTACTAATAAATGCATTAGACACCTTGTTATCATCATCAAAACTTTTTATGAACTCATCTATTTTAACTTCAGATAATTTCGTTCTGTTATTATCAACATATTTGAAAGCAAAGTCGTTCAAGTATGCATAATAATATGGTGAGATGTATGATGAAGTATCTATAGGAACAAATACGTCTGGTACAATTCCTCCACCTCCGTAGACTATTTTTCCTTTAGGTGTAGTGTATTTTAAACTATCAACTATTTTAATGCTATCTCTATTCAATAGTTCGCCATTCTTATAGCGATTTTCTACTTCACTACCATAGTTCACTTGCTGAGAACTAGCATTACCAGATAAACCATTTTCATCCTCTTTTGAAGGTTTCTTGTAAGGTTTTTGAATTGATCTTCCTGTTGGAGTGTAATAACGCGCTGTAGTCAATCTTACTGCAGAACCATCTCCTAAATCCATTTCTTCCTGTACGAGTCCTTTACCAAAAGAGCGTCTTCCAACTATAATTCCTTTGTCATTATCCTGTAATGCTCCAGCTACAATTTCAGAAGCCGATGCAGAATTTTCATCCATAAGAACATATAATCCACCATCTTCAAAATCTCCCCTCTCAGTAGCAAACGACTCATTAATTTCACCTCCATTATTTTTAGTAAAAACGATTAATTTATCGTCTTCTAAAAACTCATCAACAATTTTATTTGCAATATCAATGAATCCACCTCCATTACCTCTTAAATCGAGAACTAAATCCGTCATTCCTAAATCTTTCAGGATGGTCAATGATTCTTTAAATTCTTTATATGTATTTCTAGCAAATCGATCTAACTTAATATAACCGATGCTATCGTTAAGCATGTAAGCAATATCAACACTTTTAATATTTACTTTACCACGCTCTACGGTAACATCAAATAAACTATCGTTAGATTTTCTATATACTTTAAGTTTAACTTCTGTATTCGGAGCTCCTTTTAATGTTTTTAAAACTTGTCCGTTTCCAATTCCTTTTCCGTATAAAGTATCAGAATCTGCAATTAAAATTCTATCTCCTGCTTTAATTCCTTTCTTTATACTTGGCCCACCCTTCATTGGATGAACAACCGTAATACTATCTTCAATTATTCTAAACTGAACTCCAATTCCTACAAAATTACCTTGCATATTCTCGGTAACGGCTTGTAAATTTTCTTTTGGAATATAAACTGAATGCGGATCGAGTTTAGTTAACATTTGTGCGATCGCACCATCTAATAATTCATCTGTATTTACCTCATCAACATAATCTTGTTCGATAAAGTTTATCAGGCGTTTTACTTTTTGCTCGTTTAAAGAACTCTTACTTAACGTAGTAGATTGCCCAGTAAAAAAAGCGCCAATTAAAACTCCAAAAGCCATAGCTATGGCAAAAAATATAGGTAAATTATTCTTGTTCATCCGGTAAATAAATCAGTTCAACTCCTGCCTTTTCTAAAAACTCTAAACCACTTTTATCCTTATACTCATCTGAATATACGACTCTTGTTATTCCTGATTGATGTATTAATTTGCTACAATCTTTACATGGAGATAATGTAATATACAATGTTGCTCCTTTACAAGATTGTGTCGATCCTGCAACTTTTAAAATTGCATTGGCTTCAGCATGTAACACATACCACTTCGTCCAGCCTTCTTCATCTTCACAGGCATTTTCAAACCCAGTTGGTGTTCCATTATATCCATCAGAAATAATCATTCTGTCTTTCACAATAAGTGCTCCAACTTGTTTACGGTTACAATGAGAAAGTTTCCCCCATTGTTTAGCCATATTCAAATATGTTCGAGCATATCGTTCTTCTTTTTTTGTTAAAGTCATAGAGGTATCTAAAATAAATAGAAAATACTGTTAAAGAAGTTAATATTTACCAAAAAACACGATTTACCATCATTTGGATAGCAAATCCGATAACGATTGAAGAAGCCACTAAAATCCAATCTCTTCGATTTACACCAAAAACAGACTGTACTAAACTTCCTACTAATAAAATTAATCCAACAATAATTATTTGCGCAGCTTCAACTCCTAATGCAAATTCTACTAATGGTAAAAACTTATCTTCTGCTCTTCCGATCATCATTTTAAAATAATTGGAAAATCCTAAACCGTGAATTAATCCAAAAAACAGCGCAAAAAATAAATTTTGATTCTCTTTCCCAACGGAAGCTTTCCTTGCAGTTAAAACATTCATTAATCCTGTAATGAAAATGGTTAACGGAATTAAAAACTCAACTAAATCTGCTCTTACTGTAAGTATATTATATGCAGATAAAGCCAATGTAATTGAATGTCCAATAGTAAATAATGTAATTAACCAAATTACTTTTTTCCATTGTTTAAACTGATATACAACAGCTAAAACAATTAAAAATAAAATATGGTCATAGGCTTTTAAATCTAAGACATGAAATAAGCCCATTTTAAAATACAATATGAAATCGTTCATAAGAGGTTTAAATTTTTATTTGTCTGTCTATTTGTTGATCCAAAGATATGAATGTTTCTGTTCTTGAAACTCCTTTTATACTCTGGATATCTTTATTTAACAAATGCATTAAATCCTCATTATTCTTACACATAATTTTAATGAAAATTGCATAGTTACCAGTTGTATAATGACTTTCAACGACTTCGGGGATATCTTTAAGTCTTTTAATAGCTGAAGAATACAAACTTGCTGATTCTAAAAACACTCCAACAAAGGCGGTTGTAGTGTATCCTAATGCTTTCGGGTTTAAAACCATTTTGTAGCCATCTATAAGGCTCGATTCGTCAAGTTTGCGTAGTCTTTGATGTATTGCTGCACCCGAAATCCCAACTTCTCTAGCGATACTTAAAATGGGGGTACGTGCATCTTTTACTAATCTTTTGATGATAATTTTATCAATTCCATCAATTTTTAATTTTTTTGACATAATTTAAAGGGTCGGTATTGGGTTCTATCATTTACAATATCACAATATAGGAAAAAATAGAAGAGATTGGTTAACTTTACGGTAATGTTCACATTCCAATTTCGAAACGCAAAAATTAGTCTTAGTATTGTCGTAAAATGAGTATAAAATTAACAATCTTTAGTCCAAAAAATATTGAAAGTGAGGGTGCTGTTTACATCGACACTGGAATTTCAGCTGGTTTCCCTTCGCCTGCAGATGATTTTAATGAATCAAAAATTTCTTTGGATGAAGAACTCATTCGAAATAAAGACGAAACATTTTTTGCTCGAGTTAGCGGACAATCAATGATTGGAGCGGGATTAGACGATAATGATTTGCTTGTAATTGATCGAAGTATTCCACCAACCAATAATAAAATTGCGGTTTGTTTTTTGGATGGTGAGTTTACGGTAAAGAGACTTCGTGTTGATGGTCCTGAAGTTTGGTTACAACCTGAAAACCCTGATTACCCAATAATCAAAATTACTCCAGAAAATAACTTTCTAATTTGGGGAATTGTAACTAATGTGATTAAGAGAGTTTAATGAATTTTCCTGAAAAACTAAATCAAAAACTGATTCTTAGAAAAGAATCAAATTCTCTACGAAGTTTAAATTCTGAAACGAGTTTAATTGACTTTTATTCCAACGATTATTTAGGATTTGCTCAGTCTGAATCTATTTTTCAGCGAACACATCAGTTATTAACTGATCGAGACTTAAAAATAAATGGAGCTACAGGTTCTCGTTTAATTTCAGGAAATCATAATTTATATCAAGAAACGGAAGAATGTATAGCACAATTTCATAACGTTGAAAAAGCGCTCATTTTTAATTCTGGTTATGATGCCAACGTTGGTTTTTTCTCTGCTGTACCGCAACGTGGAGATATAATTCTATATGATGAAGTAATTCACGCTTCTATTCGAGATGGAATTCAACTTTCTAACGCTAAATCCTATAAGTTCAAACATAATAATACAGATCATCTTAAAGAAATTTTAGATAGAGTTGAATTTGACAATGCGTATGTTGTAACAGAATCTGTATTTTCAATGGATGGAGATTGTCCCGATTTAAATGAGTTTGTTGAAATTGGAAAAAAAGATAATGTCTACTTAATTATTGATGAAGCGCATGCTCTTGGAGTATATGGAGAAAATGGATCAGGCTTGGTTCAAAATTTAAAACTAGAAAAAGAAATTTTCGCTCGAATTATAACCTACGGAAAGGCATTAGGTTGCCATGGTGCAGCCGTTCTTGGGAGTAAGGATTTATATGATTATCTCGTAAATTTTTCTAGAAGTTTTATTTATACCACTGGACTATCTCCTCATTCTGTAGCAACTATAAAAGTTGCTTACGAACATTTAAATAATGAAACTATATTTCTTCTTTCTGAAAGAATAGATCATTTTAAATCAGAACTTAAGCGATTACAACTAAACTCTAAGTTTATTGAAAGTACCTCAGCTATTCATTGTTGTATTATCTCAGGAACAGAGAAAACAAAAAATATAGCTGAACAACTACAACAAAAAAACTTTAATGTAAAGCCTATTTTATCTCCAACTGTTCCTGTAAGACAAGAACGACTTCGTATTTGTTTACACAGCTTTAATTCTAACGAAGAAATTACTGCTATTTTAGAGCATCTTGCTACCTTTGTTTAAAAATTTAAATGAGGGACGATTATACAATTTTAGCAGTTTTTGAATATTCAACAGAAGCACAAGTAATTAAATCCAAACTAGATTCTGAAGGATTTAAAACCATGTTGATGGATGAAAAAACTATTGATACTGATCCTCTTTTAAGTCAAGCAATTGGTGGAGTAAAGCTTTTAGTACATAATGAAGACTTACAAAATGCTTCAAAAGTTTACAATGAAATAAGAACTTATGAAAAGGACGATAACGGAAACGATATTAACTGTCCAAATTGTAATTCCAATAGAATTTTAGTTGCGGAATCTCAACGCAAAAACTTGTTCTTTATGCTTTTCCCATTTTTTGAATCGAGAAAATTAATTTGTAACGATTGTAAAACAATCTTTAAATGAAAAAATATTTTATAACTGGAATATCTACTGAGGTAGGAAAAACAGTTGCTTCAGCAATTATTACTGAAGCTTTAGAAGCGGATTATTGGAAACCTGTACAATCTGGTGACTTAGAATATTCAGATACTCATAAAGTTCAAAATTTAATTAGTAACGCTACATCTGTTTTTCATAAAAATAGTTATGCTTTAAACACGCCAATGAGTCCGCATGCTTCTGCAGAAATAGATGGAATTACTATTGATATTAATGAAATCAAAGAACCATCAACTCAAAACAATCTAGTGATTGAAGGTGCTGGTGGTTTATTAGTTCCTCTAAATAATGAAAGCACGATTTTAGATTTAATTCAACCAGATTACAAAGTAATCGTAGTTTCTCGTCATTATTTAGGAAGTATAAACCATACACTACTTACCTTAAACTTATTAAAAGAAAAAGGGTTTGATATCTCTTTAGTTTTTAGTGGAAATGAACATAAAACTACCGAAGAAATTATTCGAAAAATGAGCGGAGTTCCTGTAATTGGAAGAATTGAGGAAGAACCTTATTTTGATCAGAATGTAATTAAAGAATATGCTGATAAATTTAGAGATAAATTATAATCATGACTTTACAAGAACGCGATAAAAAACATATTTGGCATCCTTTAAAACAGCATCAAACACATCCAAATAGTTTAGGAATTGTAAAAGCAAAAGGATGCATACTAACGGATGAACATGGGAATGAATATATAGATGCAATTTCGTCTTGGTACACTTGTATGTTTGGACATTGTAATGATTTTATTACGAGCCGTGTGTATGAACAAATGCAACAACTGGATCAAATCATGTTTAGTGATTTTACACATCCAGCTGCTGTAGAATTATCTGAGAAATTAATTCATATTTTACCAGAGAATCAAGCCAAAATCTTTTTTAATGATAATGGTTCAACTGCCGTTGAATCTGCTATAAAAATGGCGCTTCAATATTATTTCAATAAAGGAGATCAACGCGCTACTTTTATTGCTTTTGAAAATGGATTTCATGGTGATACTTTTGGAGCAATGTCTGCTTCTGGATTATCAGTTTATAACGGACCTTTTGAAGATTTCTTGATTAACGTTCATAGAATTCCTGTTCCAAATGGAAACAATCACGCTGAAATTTTAGAACAACTAGAAAGCATTATTACCAACAATAAAGTTGCTGCTTTTGTATATGAGCCAATTGTTCAAGGTGCTGCTGGAATGAAAATCCATAACATGAATGGTTTAAACCAAATTATCGGGTTTTGTAAATCTCAAAATGTGTTAACAATTGCTGATGAAGTTATGACTGGTTTTGGTAAAACTGGGAAAAACTTTGCATCAGATCATATAACAAACAAACCAGATATTATTTGTTTAAGCAAAGCATTAACTGGAGGATTAGTTCCAATGGCAATTACTTCTTGTACTCAAGAAATTTATGACGCTTTTTTAAGTAATGACATTGCCAAAGGTTATTTTCATTGTCATACCTACTCTGCTAACCCTATAGGTTGTGCAGCAGCAATTGCTAGTATTGATTTATTGACTTCAGAAGAAATTCAAAATAGTATTCACAGAATTGCTAAAAAACATGAAACATTCAGTGAACAGATTAAAAGTCATTCTAAAGTTAAATCTACAAGAACAATAGGTGTGATTTTCGCTCTAGATTTAGACACAAATATGGAACGCTACGGTACTTTAAGAGATTTATTACTGTCTTCTTTTATGAAAGAAGGAGTCTTTTTAAGACCACTGGGAAATACCATTTACATTCAAGTTCCTTATGTAATCACAAATGAACAATTAGATAAAATATATAGTACGATTGAAAAGGTTTTAGATACTCTCTAAAACCTTTTCTTTTTCTAATAAATTTATACGCTCACTTGTTTCCTTAATTTCAACATATAAATCTTCGTATATCCATTTCTTATCTTTTCGAATTCCTTTAACAACAAGTTCTGCTTCTCCTAATTCCCCTTTAATTGGAATAACAAAATCTACTTCTCCGTCCGAATCAGAAATAGAAATGTTTCCTTGAGGAAATCCGTCTGTCTTAATATCCTCTCCTATTACTGAAGTAACTCGAGCATCTTTTTTAACCAATTCTATAGCTTCTTCAATCGGTGACATTCCGCCTAAGCTGTTCACAACACTTAAAACTGTTGCTCCAAAACCAACAATGATTAAAATGATAAAAATTAAACATCCTGAACAACATCCCACAGGTAAAGCCCAAGGCCAATTTCTAGCAATCCAACTTTTTTGATTTTGATTATCCATATAATTCAAAATTTGTACTTCATTTATTTAATTCAAATATAGGACGTTTAAAACTTCATATTGTTTCACATTTCCCAACAAACTTTTTATTTTTCATTATGATTAAATCACAATGTTTTAGTTTAAAGATTTAACCTTAATTTTGCTGAAATTTTTCAGTTTTGAAACCAATATCAATATCAGCTTTTGCATCTATATCTCCTTTAGGAAAAACTTCAGAAGAAGTTTGGAATAGTTATTTAGATAATGATCACAGAATTTCGAAAAGAGATTTTAAAAACTTTACTGAGTGGACCGCTTCTATTTCTGAAGAAGACAGAAAGGAAATTGAAAATATTCGAAACTCAGATAATAAGTACAAAAGTCTTGATGACACTGTTTTGTTTGCAATTTATGCTTCTAGAAAAGCAGTAATAGATG